>CAKQBK010000037.1 GCA_934216155.1 uncultured Dialister sp. | reverse complement strand
AGGGTTCTCAGGGTTCTCAGGGTTCTGGCTCCATTGAAAATCTTACGATTTTCTCGGAGCCAGAACCTTTTGATACACACGTCAGCTCTATGTTCAACCAGCCACAGTACCGCTACAGAACCCATAAGAGCCCCTTCCTCAGGAAGGGGCAGGCTCGCTTGCGAGCCGGGGATAGGCCGACGAAGAAGAGTTGTTAGATAAGCCGCCTTCGCAGAACGCCAAAACCGTAATAGTCACATCACAATGCATATTGCTAGTGGGAGCTATCCCCCCTGCCCCCCTTCCAAAAGAAGAGGGTAGTCGCTAGTGCAAATACCGCTACGGAACCTAATCCCTAGTCACTAGTCACTAGTCCACCAGTGACAAAGCCAATTTCGCTATATCCTGTCCTGCTTTCGGCTTGCCCAGTTCTTGGGCGGCTTTGGCCATGCTATGCAGGGCCGATGGGTTATTCTTTAATTCTTCTATGTCCTGAATCAGTTCTTTGTCAGTGACATATTTATCTACAATCATTTTCGCAGCCCCGGCGGCAACGAAGACCCGGGCATTGAATGTCTGATGGTCTTCCGCAGCATAGGGGTATGGAATCAAAATGGACGGAATGCCACGAGCAGCCAGTTCGGCCAGGCTTATGGCGCCGGCGCGGCAGAGAATCAGGTCTGCTGCTGCTAAGGCTTGAGGCATGTGGTATTCGTATTTAATAATGCGACTGGAAGTACCATAGCGACCTTCTTCGTCAGCATCTAAGGCTTTCATTACTTTATCATATTCCAAAGAGCCCGTCACGTGGTAAAGGCAAAGGTTCTTGGCCTCTTTGAAATGCTGGTGTACGCCGATCATAGCTGTATTGATGGTCCGCGCACCCCGGCTGCCACCAGTGATAAGCACCATGAAGTCCTCTTCTTTGAGGCCCAGTGCTTTTCTGGCTTCCCCTCTCTTGGCCGACAGGATATCTGGACGAATCGGGTTTCCTGTATAAATGCATTTCTCTGGATGAGGGAAACGGGGTTTTGCCGCTTCATAGCCTAAAGCAATGCGATCCACAAAGCGGGAAAGAATCTTATTGGTCACTCCAGGAATCACATTCTGCTCTTGAATCAATGTGGGAATGTGAGACAAGGCGGCGGCCAAAAGAATGGGACCGCATACATAACCACCGGTTCCAATCACCACGTCTGGTTTGAAATCTTTCAGAATCTTTTTGGCTGTAAACAGACTGCTGGCTGTTTTAAATAAAATTTTTACATTTTCCAATGTGAGTCGTCGTTTCAGTCCTGCGGCTTCCAACGAAGCAAAGGAAAATCCTTCCTGGGGAATGATGCGAGATTCCATCCCGTTTGGCGTACCAACGAAAAGAAATTCTACATCATCCAGTTCGGAAAGCTCTCTGGCAATGGTAATTGCCGGATATATATGTCCACCGGTGCCGCCACCGGATAAAATCACTCGTTTCATAACTTTGTCACCGTTTATATAAAAAAGGTTATTTATGTTTCTCAAGTTGCTCAGGTTTCTTAGGGTAATGCGATTAAGCTAAGAGAAAGATGCGATGATTCCTTTCGAGTCAAAGGTTCAAAGGGTTCTAAAGGTACTGAAGGTTCTAAGGGCCCCGAATGAGATGATAAGGCTAGCATCTCATCCGAAAACCTTGAGAACCCTCAGAACCTTTAGTAACCTTATCGCTTAGGCGAGACGTCTACATCGCTAGAGTTCAACGCATTTCATGCCTCTAGTGGGAGCTATCCCCCCTGCCCCCCTTCCAGAGGAAGAGGTTTTTTGCTAGTGCATATACCGCAAGAGGCTTATTTCCTAATCCCTAATCCCTAGCTACCAGTCACTAATCACCAAGGGACTTTACAATCCGCTTGAAGTCCATACCTCGTTCTTCCATATTTCTATACATATCAAAGGAGGAGCAGGCCGGGGAAAGAATGACTACGTCGCCGGGCTGGGCGAGTTTTTGTCCCAGAAGGACCGCTTCTTTCATATCTTTCACTCGATGGATGGAAGAAACGCCAGCCTCTTTCGCAACTTTTTCAAATCGCTCAGCTGCAGCGCCCAGGAGAATCAGTTCTTTGGTATGTTTCTTTACCATCTGCATGAATCCTTCCAGGGGGATTCCTTTGTCGTAGCCACCGGCAATGAGAAGTACCGGCTGGTCAAAGGCTTGCATGCCTTTGATGGCTGCGTCTGTATTGGTGGCTTTGGAATCATTGTAGTACGAAACGCCCTGGCATTTTCTGACAAATTCAATGCGGTTCGGCAGAGAGGCGAAGGATTTCATGGTGGAAACAATCACGTCCACCGGTACGCCCCCTTCATGGGCCAGGAATGCGGCTGCCAGTACATCCTGGTAGTTCTGTTTCCCTTTCAAAAGCAAATCCTTTGTTTCGCAAAGACGAATGGTTTCCCCTTTGCGCTTCAGTACCAACCAGGTTCCATCCAAGTAGGCCCCTTCTTCTACCTCATGTTCGGTGGAAAGGAAACATACGTGGGTATGGGTTTCGGCCTGTTTGGCAAGAGCCGGTGTGTAAGGATCTTCTGCGTTGAGAAGAATCACATTACTTTCATCCATATTTTCAAAAATCCGCGCCTTGGCCGCCACATAGGCTTCCATGGTGTGATGCCGTTCCAGATGGTCCGGGGTGATATTGAGAATCACCGCTGCTTTCGGGTGGAAGGTCACAATGTTTTCCAGCTGGAAACTGGACACTTCGGCGGCAATCCATCCATCGGCGGGCAGGAGTTCTGCCTCTCTGGCCAGGGAAATACCTAAATTTCCTGCCAGGGCAAAGGGCTTGCCGGAGTGTTCCAACATGCTCCCCAACAGGGTGGTGGTGGTGGTTTTCCCATTGGTGCCAGTGATGGCCAGGATACTGGCTTTTGTCACCCGATAGGCCAATTCTACTTCGCTAATCACTGGAATAGACCGCTGCAAGGCCGCAGCGACCACAGGATTTTCTCTCAGAATGACCGGAGAAACCACCACCGTGTCTACCCCTTCCAATAAGGCTTCCGATTGAGGGCCGAATTGAAATAGGGCGCCCTGTTCAGTCAGAGCTGCTTTTTCTTTTTTATCCTGGATGGAATCTTTCAAATCAGAAATCAAAACTTCTACGCCATGGCGAAGAAGTACATGGGCCGCACCCAAACCACTGATGCCAGCACCAAGAATTAATACTTTTTTCAATTGGGTAACCCCCTTATGATAGCATGTTTAAAGTTATTGACAGTTGCGTCGATATTCGCTTGTCAGCGAGGAATTAAGAGTGAGGAGTGAGGAGTGAGGAGTGAGAAGTGCTGGAAGGGGCGCACAATTCATAAAGCGCCCCAATCCCCCTTTTTATAAAGGGTATTATTCTGCTACTTTCGATATCCAACATAATATATCTACCGATACCCTCAGGCTTATAAAGGTTACATAAGGTTATGAAACTATCCATAGCCTCATAAACTTATATACTTTGCGGCGCTTCTAAATTTTGTGCGCCGCCACCACCACTCCTCACTCCTAATTCCTCACTTGAATTACATAGCCCGAATCGCCAAGAACAGTGTCACACAGGCGGCGATGCATTCAAAGATCCAGAAAGACCAGACCACACGCACTTCGCTCCAGCCGGAGAGTTCGAAGTGGTGATGAATCGGGCTCATTTTGAATACTCGTTTCCCTGTGGTTTTAAAGGAAATAACTTGGATAATAACAGACAGGGCTTCCAGCACGAAGATCAGTCCCAGGAAGACCAGGAGCAGTTCTGTACGGGTCATGACGGAAATACCCGCAATGGCACCGCCCAAGGCAAGGGAACCGGTGTCCCCCATGAAAACTTTCGCTGGGTGGTAGTTGAAGAACAAAAAGCCAATGCAGCTACCTGCCAGAATAATGATGAAATAGCCCAAGTCATTGAATCCGGTCATGTAGCAATACACCGCGTAAGCCGCAAAGGCAATAACGCAGCACCCCGATGCCAGGCCGTCCAGACCGTCAGTCAGATTGACTGCATTGGACGCCCCTACGATAACCAGCACAACGAAGGGATAGTAGAACCATCCGATGGAAATATCCATCTGGGTGAATGGAATGGCAATGGAATAGGGTAGATGCAGGGTATCCACCACGCCCCAGCAGAAGAGCACCGCCAGGATAATTTGTCCCAGCATTTTCTGCTTCGCCGTAAGGCCCAGATTCCGTTTCTTTTCTGCTTTGATGAAATCATCCAAAAATCCCAGAAGGCCATGGCCTAAAGTCAGGAACAGGAGCCATAGCACGGAAGGATCCACCACTTGGTTCACAGCCACCACAATCACCAAAGCGGCCAACATGAATAGTCCGCCCATGGTGGGAGTGCCGCTCTTCGCCCGATGGGACTTCGGCCCTTCTGCACGAATGGACTGCCGGGCTTTCAGCTTTTTCAAAAGCGGGATGCCCACCAATCCAGCCAATACGGTCACCACCGCTGCTTCTATCAGATATATAAAATAATTGGTTTCCATTGTTGTTCAAAAACTTCCCTTCTCTATTATCAGTGAGGAATTAGAAATGAGGAATGAGGAATGGTAGAAGGGGCCCACAATTCATATAGGGCCCCAATACCCCTTTTCACATAAAAAGGTTCTGAAGGTTCTGAGGGTACTAAAGGTTCTCACATCAAGCGTATCCTGTTACCTCGGCTCTCCTGCCCTCGAGCTGCCGAAGGCTGAGGGGGCACCTCTGGCGGTAAGTAAGTTTACACCTTATTTAGTCCCCCCTTTGGAGGGAAGGTGGTAGACTTGTCTACCAAAGGGGGCAACGCTAGCGGTATGAAATATATGTTACTCCAACCCACTTGGTACTGCCTGCTCCTAGCGATAAGCGCGTTAGTACCAGCCTTTTAACCGCTACGTTGGATAGTACCTGGTCCTCTTGAGATGTTCATTCCGAAGTATACCGCTACTGCCTCCCCCTCTTTAATTCTCCCCCGACGGGGGAGATAGAACGTCAATGCTTCTACCGCTAGAGACTTATTTCCTAATCCCTAGCCACTAATCCCCAGTCACCAGTCACTAGTCACCAGTCACTAATCACCAGTCACTAATCACCAGAGCCCAATAACCCCGGTATTTTCTCCATATGCATGTAATGGGATCCCTTGACGAGGACCATATCGCCTGGTTTGGCCAGTTTGGACAGTTCGCGTGCTGCTTCTTCACAGGAAGCGGTTTCGATGACGGTGGTCATTCCGCCTTCACGAGCGCCTTTCGCCAAGTGATGGCACAGGGGGCCTACGGTGATGAGGCCGTCGAAGCCGATGGCGGCTGCTTTTTTACCAGTTTCATAATGGAGTTCTTCTTCAAAAGTGCCCAATTCGCCCATATCGCCCAGGACCAGGTAGTAGTGGTTTCCTGGCAATTGTTTCAAAGAACGGAAGGCCATTTCCATGGAGAGCGGGTTCGCGTTGTAGGAATCATCCATGATAGAAATCCCATGAACGTCCAAGATGGTCTGCCGCTGTCCGATGGGCTGGAAGTCCGACAGGGCTTTTTGAATTTTCCGATAGTCTACGCCGAGGATTCTCGCCACTGCTGTGGCAGCCAAGGCATCGTAGACGTTGTGCGGTCCCAGTACATTCAATTTAATTTTGTATGCTTCGTCAAACATAGCACAGGTGTAGCGAGTCATGGTTTCTTCGTAGTGAATATCTTTGGCCATGACGGTGCTATGTTCTTTCATGCCGTAGGTGATGACTTTGCCAGAGAAGGATTGTCCCATGGCTTTCACGTAAGGATCATCGCCATTCAAAACTGCCAGTCCATCGGCCGGAAGGGCTTCGATCAATTCACCCTTCGCTTTGGCGATGTTGGCCTGGCTTCCCAGGATACCAATATGGGAAGTGCCCACGTTGGTCACTACCCCAATGGTAGGGCTGGCGATATGGCACAGTTCAGCGATTTGGCCGAAGCCCCGCATGCCCATTTCGACTACCACCACTTCTGTTTTTTCTGTCATGGAAAGAAGGGTCTTGGCCAGACCGATTTCATTGTTGAAATTCTTCTGGGTAGCGCACACTTGGAAGCGGGTGCTCAGAAGAGCGGCAATCATGTCCTTGGTGGTGGTTTTCCCATTGGATCCGGTGACGCCAATCACCGGCACGTGGAACCGCATGCGATGGAAATGGGCCAGGTCTTCTAAGGCCTGTTTTGTATCTTCCACCAGAAATACAGAAACCGACTCAGGAAGGCTATTTCCTGCTTCTTCTGTAGAAATAATGACACAAGCGGCCCCTTTTTCACAGGCCATGGTCAAAAAGGCGTGGCCGTCGAAATTGTCTCCTTTGAGGGCGATAAATACGTCCCCGTCCTGGATGTTTCTGGTGTCGGTGCTAACGCCGGATACGTAATTGGATTTGCCTTTGTGGAGTAGTTTCCCCTTGGTGGCTCTACCAATTTCATCTATTGTAAATGAAGCCATTACTTTCACCCCTTCAAGGCTTTTCTTGCTTCTTCTCTATCATCGAAATGGATGGTTCTGTCTTTCAGAATCTGGTAATCTTCGTGGCCTTTACCAGCGATGAGAACGATGTCGTCCCCTTCTGCCAGTTCGATGGCTCTCTGAATGGCGGTCCGGCGGTCCACAATAACTTCGTAGTGGAGAGATGGTTTTTCTTTCTTAATTTCTTCTACCCCAGCAGCCACTTCTTTCACAATGGTAGCTGGGTCTTCGGTTCTTGGGTTATCGCTGGTCACAATAGCAATATCCGCATTTCGTGCCGCAATCCGTCCCATGATGGGGCGCTTCAGCTTGTCTCGGTCACCGCCGCAACCAAAGACGACGATGATTCTGCCTTTGGTGATTTCCTGAGCGGTGGTGAGAATTTTTTCCAGTCCGTCCGGGGTATGAGCATAGTCTACCACTACGGTGAAAGACTGGCCTTCATCAATCAGTTCAAAACGGCCCGGTACGCTGTGGAAGGTCTTCATGGCAGCCACGATGGTTTCCATGGAAATCCCTTCGGAGAGAGCGGCCCCAATGGCCCCTAAGGTATTGTAAATATTGAAACGGCCTGCCAGTTTCGTTTCTACCTGGTAGACTTTTCCTTCGTATTTCACTTTGAAAGCCGACGATTTGCCAGTGAAATGGCTGTCAAAGGCATAGAGATCCGCCTTTTCATCGTTCATGCCATAGGTGTGGAGGGCACAAACATCCTGGTTCACCGCATCCATCATCACATGGGCATAGGGATCGTCGATATTCACCCAAGCAGCTTTTGGCGTTTTTGTTCCAGCAGTGGATACTTTCTTGAACAAAATCGCTTTCGCTTTGGCGTAGTTGTCCATGGTCTTGTGGTAATCCAAGTGGTCTTCGGTGAGGTTGGTGAAAACAGCATTATCAAATTCGATGCCTTCCACGCGGCCCATTACTAACGCATGAGAAGAGGCTTCCATGCATACGTGGGTCACCTTTTCATTCACCATTTCATAGAGCAACCGTTCCAAATCGATGACATCTGGCGTCGTATTGTGGGTTTCCAATTCCTTGTCCCCGATGAGGGCATGAATGGTGCCGATAACGCCGGTTTTGTATCCCACCTGCTGGAGAATATGAGCGACCACATGGGTGGTGGTGGTTTTCCCATTGGTGCCGGTGAGGGCAATCATCCGCATTTTGCGGGCTGGATAGTCAAAGAAAAAAGGCACCATATCTTCCATGGCTTTGCGGGTATCTTCTACGTACACCACAGCCACGTCAGCCGGTACTTTTATAGGTCTTGATGCCACAATAGCTTTCGCTCCTTGCTTCACCGCAGAAGAAACGAAATCATGTCCATCCACATGGGCCCCTACGAGGCAAATAAATAAGCTTCCTTCACTGACCTTGCGGGAATCGGCTGTCACGTCGGTAATCTCAACGTTTGCATTGCCTTCCACCCGGCAAGGGGTCTTTTCTATCATGTCTTTTAAATTTTTCACAAATATCACCTCTGAATAAATATATGCGCGTTTGGTAGAAAAGTGCATCAGCACCTTAATATCTATGGTTATATAGGTTATGATTCTGCTGATTTCTATATCAAACAGAATGACACAGGCCTATCCTATCAAGGTTATAAAGGTTATATAGGGTTATGTGAATCTGTAAGTATCATAACCTTTTATACCCCTTTTAACCTTTTGACAAGCCCTGTTTCCCCATTGTGAAATAGACCAAATCAGAAGAATAATAACCTCATACACTTTGCGGTACTTCCAAAGTATGACGTACCGTCATCGCCACCCATTATATTAGCCTAAATAGGCCATAAGTACAATAGCGGCCCTGCAAAAAGGCCGCTATTTTTAGTGATTTGTTATGGTTTGTATCTGGTTATTGAGAAATATAGCGGCTGTAGTAAACAGGTTGCTTAGGGTTCTGAAGGTTCTCAGGGTTCTCAGGGTTCTGAAGGTTCTGAAGGGCCTCGATTGAGATGATTACGCCAGGAGCGGACATCACCGGGTACGCTTGTTATGTTCATAGAGAAGTAAACCGCTACTGCCTCCCATCTTCGCTTCGCTCGAAATGGCGTCTCACTACATCCCTGCGTCGCTACGCTCCTAGCGATGTAGTTCGCTTGCACACCTCTTTAATTCTCCCCCGGCGGGGGAGATAAAACGCTAGGAAATTATTTCCTAATCCCTAGTCACCAGTCACTAGTCACCAGTCACTACCGTCCCTTATTTTCCGCCGGCACGGCTGGGTCGGCCTCGCCGTGGATCACTCGTAGGGGCAGGCTCATATGTAATTCTTTTTCTGCGATTTGCTGGACACGTACTGGTGCGTCTAATTTCGACACTTCCAGACGCATGACGTCATTTTCTTTCGCCATGGTCATCACTTCGCTGCGAAGGTTTTGCATGGCGTATTCTTTTTGCACGTTAATCCCATTGAAAAGGACCAATAGAAATACGGGCATTAAAATGAGCGCAATGGCCCAAATGACGTGGCGAAAAATTTGCCCTGACAGTGTGGCATCCCTATCTGTCGCATATGAGGATACTGTCATATGTTCAGGTATAGACGCTACGTAGTTCATTGTTTGTACATTTTGCGATACCATGAATCATCTCTCCCCTATTTAAAAGCAATGAGAAATTAGGAGTGCGGAGTGAGGAGTGGTGGAAGGGGCGCATCAAAATTATAGGGCGCCCCAATACCCCTTTTTAGGGTTATTATTCTGCTTATTTCTATTTCAAACAACCTTATATATCCAGTACAGTCAAGGTTATATAGGTTATAAAAGGTTATGTTCTTTCGTAAGTTTCATAACCCTTCTAGAATTTGCGGTGCTTTTTAATGTGTCGCGCTGCCACCGCCACTCCTCACTCCTCACTTTTTACTCATACCTAACCATCACTATGTTTATACACGTTCTACTACACGAAGCACAGCGCTTCTGGCTCTGGGGTTTTCTTCCAGTTCCTTAGCGCTTGGTTTGATGGCTTTTCCTACGGATTTCACCAACCGGTGGTGATGGCAGACGCAGACTGGCAGTTCTGGCGGGCAGATACATTCCCGTTCCATCTCCCGGAAGGTGTTTTTAATAATCCGGTCTTCCAAAGACTGGAAGGTGATGACACCCAGCCGTCCCCCTGGATTCAGATGGGATACGCAGGCTTCCATGGTGTCTTTCAGAATCCCCAGTTCGTTATTCACCTCAATGCGGATGGCCTGGAAGGTTCGTTTGGCCGGATGGGGGCCATTTCTTCTGGCATGAGCTGGAATGGCCGCTTTGATGACCGACACCAAGTCTTCTGTGGTTTCGATAGGTTTCTCTTCCCGGAATTTGCAGATGAACTGGGCAATCCGCTTGGACCACCGTTCTTCCCCGTATTCCCAGATGATTTTAGCCAGTTCTGCTTCATCGTAATTGTTCACGATTTCATAGGCAGTCAGTGGATTTCTCTGGTCCATCCGCATGTCCAGACGGCCGTTATTCATATAAGAAAATCCGCGGCTCCCATCATCCAACTGGTGGGAGGAAACGCCCAGGTCAAAGATGAATCCATCCACTTTGGGAATGTCCAAATGGGTCAAAATATCATCGATGTGGGAAAAATTGTCCCGTACCATCTGATGGCGGCAAGGCGCATGTTCCAGTCGCTTCGATGCCGCCTCGATGGCTTCTTCGTCCTGATCGACCCCAATCAAAAGGGCATCCGGTGTCAGTTTCTCCGACAACGCCAGAGAATGACCGCCTCCCCCTAAGGTACAATCCACATATATACCGTGAGGATTGGTCAAAATATGGTCAATCATCTCGCCTAATAATACTGTAGTGTGTTGAAATTCCATGTTTTATCCTCGTCTATCAATCAAAGGCACCATAGTGCCATACTATAGCCGTTTCCTCTTCTTTTAAAGTGAGGAATTAGGAGTGAGGAGTGGTGGAAGGGGCGCACAATTCATATAGCGCCCCAATACCCCTCTTTAAAAAGGTTATCATCGGTAAGTTTCATAGCCCATTCATAACCCTTTTAACCTTTTGCCAAGCCGTATCTTTTCCATGTGAAGGAAAACAAGTCAGCAAAATAATAAACTTTATAAATTTGCGGCGCTTCTTAATTTGTTGCGCCGCCACCACCACTTCTCACTTCTAACTGCTTTTTAGAATCCCAAATCCATAGGCAAATCCAGTGTATCCGCAATGGATGCGATGTCTTCGTTTTCTTCATCCTGCTGGAGCAGGTCCGGATCCCAGATTTCGATAGTACCACCGGTGCCGATGATACGGGCTTCTTTCTTCAGCTGTGCCGATGCGCGAAGATGAGACGGAATCAGAATTCGCCCTTGTCGGTCACATTCCATTTCCGTCCCTCGTCCAATGAGATGACGCATGATTTTACGCACATTTCGATTGGTAAATGGCAGCTTTTGCAATTTCGCAATCAATGCATCCCACCGCTCTTTCGGGTAGATGCAAAGACAGGTATCGAGCCCAGGAGCCAGCACGAAATGACTTCCTAGCTCTTCTCTGAATTTGGCAGGAAGGATCATGCGGCCTTTGGCGTCTATGGTATGTGTGTATTCATTCATAAACATAATCCTTCCACCTCCTCCACATTTACCCACATTCTACCACATTCCCCCACCGAGTGACAATAAAATTTTTGAAAACTTCCATTTTTGCCTCTGCTGCCCAAAGATTTATTTTTCTTCGATAGTATCGATAGTTTTTGCTTTGTATTGGAAATAGGAAATACGGTGTGGTGCTGCTTGGGTCATGGAAATAAAAAAGCCCCAAATCCCCACTTTGGCAATGATACTCTGTTAAACGAGATATGCGATGCTACCGTTTTGAAAAAGGTACAAAGGGTTCTTAGGGTTCTAAAGGTTCTAAGGGCAATGTTGTTAAGTTAAGCGGAATATGCGATGATTTCTACTGATGCAAAGGTTACTCAGGTTTCTCAAGATACTGAGGTTTCTCACGTTTCTCGAATGAGCTAATAACGCTAGCGTCTATGGGCACATTCGGAGAACCTGAGCAACCTGAGAACCCTTAGAAACTTGAGCAACTTGTCACTACTGGCGGAACCATACCTACTAACGCAAATACTAAACTGAAGACTCCTATTTCCCCAGTCACTTAAAACACAAAAAGCCGCCAAGGGGTAGAATCCTATTTCTACCTCTTGACGGCTTACGTCAATCACGATTTACCAAATCTATAGCTACTATTCGCTTTCCTAGTCACCAATCCCCTTCTGCAAAAGGTACTAACGGTACAAAGGGTTCTTAGGGTTCTAAAGGAACCTCGAATGAACCGATAGATGCTAGCAATATCATCTCACTCGGGGCTCATTAGAACCTTTAGTACCCTTAGAACCTTCAGAACCTTTTTTCAGAACGGAATCATCGCATATCTCGCTTAACGAAACAGCATTGCCAATTTCCAGGACCTAGCTACTAATCCCCAGTCACGAGTCACGAGTCACTAGTCACCGATTAGTACAGTGCTGCGTTGGCGATAACCAGTCTCTGTACCTGGTTGGTGCCTTCGTAAATCTGCATGATCTTAGCATCGCGCATGTATTTTTCATTCGGATTTTCACGGGAGTATCCGTTTCCGCCCATGACCTGTACGGCCGTGGTGGTCACTTCCATAGCTACGTCGGAAGCGAAGCACTTGGACATAGCGGAGAACATGGAAGCCTGTTTGTCGCCGTGCATTTGCATCCAGCAAGCTTTATATACCAAAGCGCGAGCGGCTTCGGTCTTGGTCACCATGTTGGCAATCATTTCCTGCACCATTTCAAAGGACGCAATCTTCTGACCGAACTGTTTTCTCTGGTGTGCATAGTGGATAGCATTTTCCAAAGCGGCCTGAGCAATACCTACGGAAATAGCCCCTACTACCGGACGGGAAGTTTCCAAGGTCTGCATAGCGATGCGGAATCCCATACCTTCTCTGCCGATTCTAGCGCTGGCCGGAACGAAGCAGTCGTCAAAAATGATTTCCGACGTAGCAGACGCGCGGATGCCCATCTTATCTTCTTCTTTGCCGATGGAAATACCAGGGGTATTTCTATCTACAGTAAATACAGTAAGGCCGCGGATACCGCCAGATTCACGGGTATTGGCAAAGAGAGTGATTTTGTCACAAATAGGCGCATTGGTGATGAAGCACTTGGTGCCATTCAGCACGTAACCGCCGTCCACCTTCTTGGCTTTGCAAGATACGGCCCCTGCATCGGAACCAGCCCCCGGTTCGGTCAGGGCAAAGCAGGAAATACCGCCTTCATTGAGGCAATCGAAATATTCCTTCTTCTGTTCATCGGTGCCGCCGATGAGAATCGGGAAAGAAGCTAGAGAATTGGCTGCACAAACCGTTGCGACACCGGCACAACCTTTGGCCAGCTCTTCACTGATCATAGCACCGGTCAAAAGGTCCAGCCCGGCCCCGCCGTATTCCTTCGGCACCGCCAGCTGGGTCATGCCAGACTGTTTCAGAATGTGAAGCAAGTCTTCATCCATGACACCACTTTTATCAATATCCAGCGCTCTTGGCGCGATTTCTTTCTGTGCAATTTCACGAGCCAGGTTCACCAATTCCTGCTGCTTCGCATCTAAGCTAAAATCCATGGTTGCCTCCATCAATGAAAAGATAGTCTTTCGATAAACATAATCTTTTCCTATTATAACAGAAATTGGATACTTATGGGAAAAATTTTTGAAAGGTACAACAGGGAGTAGGAAATAGGATTTTTTATGGGTTTGCGTTAGTAGGTATGGCTCCATTAGTGGTGACAGGTTGCTCAAGTTGTTAAGGTTCCTCAGGTTGCTCAGGTTCTCCGAATGTGCCGATAAACGCTATCGTAATCATCTCATTTAAAGCCCCTTAGAATCTTTGCATCAAATGATGGAATAGATATGATTCCGTCAGTGGTTACCAGGCAAGTCACAAAAATTACACTACAAAAAGGCACAGCTTCCGCTTTTGTGTATAACTTCTATGAAGAGAGACCAGGGAATCAGGCACCAGCACATTTCACGGTTCATGCCCTTAATTTCGGCTAAACTTCGTGCTACAGTTTGTCGTCCAAGAAAATCCAGCATAGCTCAGTCAGTATATAGCGGTTACTGTACCTATTTGATTGTTGTATGGTTTTCTCACCATGTGGCCACGCTGGTGAGGGAAATCGGAAATAGTATCCGGATATCCACGGTCCCCTTTCCTCCTCCCCACTTTCTTCCTCTTCGCGAATGAATATATAAAGAAAAAAGCAGGTTGGAAAGAAAAGTTTCCGTTTGCAAGGACCTTGTATTTCTTCCTTCCGATTATAATATCGGAAAAATTTTCATTTTTACACGTTTTGAAAAGAAAAAAGTGTGACAAAACAGAAAAATTTTATCACACTTTCTTTTTATTCTTCTATTTGATAGAGTAAGCGAGCATTTTTTGTCGTTGCTGCTATGAGCTCTTCCAGTGGTATTTCTTTTAAACGAGCAATTTCTTGTGCCACATAATACACGTTGGACGGATCATTGCGTTTTCCCCGATGGGGCGGCGGTGTCAGATAGGGGCTATCGGTTTCAATAAGAAGCCGGTCTAAAGGGATTTCCTTTGCCACTTCTTTGAGCTTCAAGCTCTTTGGAAAGACCACCGGTCCTGCAAAGGAAATATAGAAGCCCAGTTTCATCAATTCTTTGGCAGTTTCTAGGCTGCCAGAGAAACAATGAAGTATGCCTCTTAGCTTTTGGCCTTTGTGTGCCTTCAGGATATCCAATGTATCGCCGTGAGCATCCCGGTCATGAATAAGGATAGGAAGGTCCAAATCTTTCGCCAGCTCTATTTGCCGAGCAAACCACTTTTTCTGCGTTTCCTTATCCGTATAGAGATAGTAATAATCTAAACCAATTTCCCCAATGGCTTTCACTTTAGGATGCTGTTTTGCCAAATCAGCCAATTCATCCATTGCTTCTTCAGAGGCATCTTTTGTCACCTGAGGATGTATGCCAACGGCTGCGTATATGTGCGGGTGGGATTCTGCCAGGGCTACAGCCTTTTGGCTGGTTGTTACATCTTCGGACGGAACCACTACATAGTCCAAGGTTTTGAAAATGCGATAAATCACATCTTCCCGGTCCTTATCAAAGGCTTTGTCGTACAAGTGGGCGTGGGTGTCAAAAAGGCCCATTATTTAACCTTGCTGCCAGCAGGCATATCTACGAAAGGCACCTGCAGGTTGCCGTCTTTGGAAGCAGCCAGGATCATGCCCTGGGATTCGATGCCCATCAGTTTGGCTGGTTTCAGATTGGAAACGAAGATGACGTGTTTGCCAATGAGATCTTCCGGTTTGTAGTACTGGGAAATACCGCTCACTACGGTACGGGTGTCCCCTTCTCCAACAGAAACGGTCATTTTAATCAGTTTGTTGGATTTTTCTACCTTTTCAGCGGTCAAAATTTCTGCGACACGAAGGTCAGTTTTGAAGAAATCATCGATGGAAATATTTCCCTGTTTTTCTTCTTTTGGTGCTTCTTTTTTAGCAGCTTTCTTTTCTGCCTTCTTAGGAGCAGGCTTTTCTTCCTCTTCTTCGATTTCAATTCTTGGGAACAGCTGTGGTCCCTTATTGATATGGGTGCCATCAGCAATACCACCCCAGGTCAAGTCCGCATAGCAAGCGTCTTTGAAATTGGAAAGGCCCAGCTGATTCCACATTTTTTCGCAAGCAATCGGAATTACCGGTTCTGCCATGAGGGCTACAAAGCGGAGACCTTCACAGAGGTGGTACAGTACCGCATCCAGTACCGGTGCTTTGGCTTCGTCTTTTGCCAGTGCCCAAGGCATGGTTACATCTACGTACTTATTCAGCGCACGAACGAAAGACCATACGGCTTTCAAGCCGTCATTGATTTTCCATCCATTCATGCCAGCACGGAGTGCTTCCAGGGCTTCTGCTGCTTTTTCTTCAATGTCTTTAGAAGCAGCGTCTACTGTTTCATCAGAAGAGGCATCGCCTTTGGAAAGAACGCCATTTCTATATTTTTCTACCATGGACAAGCTTCTGTAGAGCAAGTTACCCAAGTCATTGGAAAGGTCAGAATTGATACGGCTAATGAGACGGTCGCGGCTGAAATTGCCGTCCTGTCCCAGCTGGATATCATTCAGCAGGTAGTAACGAATGGCATCGGAGCCAAATTCCTGTAGCAGCGGAATTGGATCTACTACATTGCCCTTGGATTTAGACATTTTTTCGCCGTCTACAATGAGCCAGCCATGGCCATAAACCATCTTCGGAAGTTCAATGCCCAAGCTCATCAGCATAATCGGCCAAATGATGGTATGGAAACGAACGATTTCCTTCCCTACCAGATGGACATCTGCAGGCCAGAATTTCTTGAATTTTTCCGGGTCATCCACAATGCCAGCGGCGGTGAGATAATTTACCAGGGCGTCGAACCATACATAGACCACATGCTTCGGGTCAAATGGAACCTGAATGCCCCAGGTGAAGCTGGTACGGGATACGCAAAGGTCTTCCAGTCCGCTCTTAACGAACTGAATCATTTCATTTCTACGGGATTCTGGCTGAATGAAAGACGGATTTTCTTCAATGTATTTCAGCCAACGATCTGCATACTTGGACATTTTGAAGAAATAAGCTTCTTCACTGACACGCTGCAGCGGACGACCACAGTCAGGGCAGACGTGATTTTCATCCAGTTTGTTTTCTGGCCAGAAAGATTCGCAAGGTACACAGTACCAGCCTTCATATTTACCTTTGTAAATATCCCCATTGTCATAGGCACGCTGGAACAGCATCTGAACGACTTTCTTATGGCGTTCTTCAGTTGTACGAATGAAATCGTCATTGGAAATATTCAGTTCCTTCCATAACTGCTGGAACATGCCTACAATTTTATTGGTATATTCAATCGGGGTTACACCCGCTTCTTCTGCCTTCTGTTCAATCTTCTGTCCGTGTTCATCAGAACCGGTCAAGAAAAATACATCATAGCCGTCCAATCTTTTGAAACGAGCCATGCTGTCCGCAATGGATGTGCAATAGGTATGTCCGATGTGCAATTTCGCACTTGGGTAGTAAATCGGAGTGGTAATGTAATACTTTGGTTTTTCGCTCATGAAAATTCCTCCTGTATGAGATAACCGATGATATCGTCTCATCAGCAATATTTCATCTATTATAACGCGGCATGGCGGTTATGTCTATGATGGAGGTGACAGGTTGCACAAGTTTCTGAGAGTTCTCAAGGTTCTCAGGTTTTTGTAGTGCTGGCATGGATAGAGAAATATGGTTATGAAAGATGTATGCAAAGGTTCTCAAGGTTCTAAAGGTACAGAAGGTTCTCAGGTTACTCGAATGAGCCAATAAACCTTAGCGTTATCATCTTATTCGAGGCCCCTTTAGAACCTTTAGTACCCTTAGAACCTTGAGAACCTTTGTATAACGGGATAAAACACAAAGGTTTCTCTATCGAAATCACACAACCAGAACCCTATGAGAGCGGAAGTATTACAATGTAAGGAAATCGAATATGTCTCCCTCAGAACCTTTGTATAGCGGGATAAAACACAGATGTTGCTCAATCGAAATCATACCAACAGAACCTCCCACCCACTAATAATTCATGGTATAATAACACACAAAACAAACTATTTCTTTAAGGAGGCTATTTTGATTTTACATAAAAAACTGGTATGTCTCACCGCGGCCCTTCTTTTATCTGGCGGTCTGTTTTCAGCAGAAGCCAAAACCATTCTTCTTGTGCCCCAGGATGATCGGCCGGTCAGTCTGGCCTATACGGTATCTACGGCGGAAAAAGCGGGATATGATGTGTTGACACCCCCGAAAGCCTATTTGTCGGGAAAGAATTACCATGGAAGTCCTGACCAGGTGTGGCAATGGATCAAGCAGAACATGGCAAAAGCGGACTGCGTGGTTCTTTCCACTGATACCTTAATTTATGGCGGCCTGGTGGATTCCAGAAAGCACAATGAATCTTTGGATACATTAATGGCGCGGGAAAATCGTATTTCCCAGTTGCATAAATCCTATCCGCAAGTACCCATCTATGCTTTTGGAACCATCATGCGTACCCCCTATGCGTCCAACAGCGGTGTAGAACCGTACTACTACTCCAATTACGGAAACGCGTTGTATCGTATTTCCGGCTTGCAAGATAAGATGGATACAGGAGATATCACCAACGAGGAAGCGGCCGAACTGTTGTCACTGAAGCTGACCGTGCCTTCGGAATATTTACAGGACTGGTTCAAACGGCGCAGCAAAAACAATGCCATCAATCGCATGCTGATGAAAGATACCCAAAGTGGACTCTTTGCGTACTATTGTGAAGGCCATGATGATAACAGCAAAAATTCTCAATCTGCTATGGAAGCTCGGTATTTAGGGAAACAGTCTCAAAAATTATCTCCCAAAGTGTATGGTTCTTTCCCTGGGGCGGACCAGTTGGCTTTGCTTCTCATTGCCCGGTATCACAATGATATTAATCATTTGAAACCTACCTTTGCCTCCATCTATCCACTGGGACGAGCAGAAGATACGGTGCCTAGCTATGAAAGCCAGCCTATTGGAAAAACCATCAGTGAACATATCGAAGCAGTGGGCGGTGTTATGGCTGGAAAGCAGACTCCAGATATCGTGCTGGCAGTGAATACCCCATTATCTTCCACAGGAGAATCGGGACAATTTAGCAACTACGGCATGATGAAACCATCTACTACGGACTTCATGCATCGAGTCAAAGATGTAGTGGATCGGGGCATTCCTGTCTCCATGGTGGATGTGTACTTCGCCAATGGTTCAGACAATACGCTTATGAGTTTGATGGGCCAAAATGATTTACTTTATAAAGTGGCTGCCTACAATGGGTGGAATACGGCGTCCAATACCATCGGTTATGCTATTGCCCAAGCCATTTTAGCACCGGATATGAGCGCCCAGGACCATAAAGATATGCTGATTGAACAATACATTGATAACTGGGCGTACCAGGCCAATGTACGAAAAAATATCAACCGCTTAACCGAATTGGAACACACCAATTACAAGCCGACCCCAGCTATGAAAGAAGAAATGATTGCACAGCTTCAAGATTTTGCGAAACGGAAAATGGGACTTGATCCAGCCACCATCAGTGCCGATTTCCCATGGGGCAGACTTTTTGAAATTGATGCCAAAGTGTCCCCTACGCCGAAGTACACCGTATATCTGACTGCTGCAGAAAAACAGCGCCGAGCAGAAGAAGCGGCTAAGAAGGCAGCAGAAGAAGCAAAGAAAAAAGCCGAAGCAGAAGCCAAGGCAAAAGCATTGAAAGAACAAGGAAATACAACCACTGCACCTGCACCGACAGATGAGACAACCAATGAAGCAGAAGATGATATTTCTACCATTGTGATTTATAAATAATTTTAGTGACCAGTGACTCGTGACTAGTGACTGGTAGCTAGGGATTAGGGATTAGGAAAACAATAAGCCTAATCCCTTTTTGTGTGCTGTGGATAAAAAGGTTGCTCAAGTTTCTAAGGGTTCTCAGGTTGCTCAGGTTCTCCGAATGTGCCTATAGACAGTAGCATCATTAACTCATTCGAGAAACGTGAGAAACCTAAGCAACCTGAGTAACCTGAGTAACCTGAGTAGCCTGAATTTCTTGCAAAATCATACCACTTGACACCAAGCCTTAATTTATCAATCAGAACATGTCAATCTCATTACTTTATGTTATACTTATATTGATTTTAAAAATACAAGGAGGTTACCTATGAATATTCTTGTAACCGGCGGTGCTGGGTATATTGGTTCTCATACGGTTAGAGCCTTAGCAGCTGAAAAAGATTTCACACCTGTGGTATTTGATAATTTGGCCACGGGCCATGCGGAATCGGTTCCAGAAGGGATTACCCTCGTCAAAGGCGATATCCATGATACGGATTTTGTGGCAGAAACGCTGAAGAAATACAATATTTCCGGGGTCATTCATTTCGCGGCCTATTCTTTGGTGGGCGAATCCATGGTGGATCCGGCCAAATATTATAATAATAATGTGGAAGGCACGCTTCACCTGTTGGAAGGAATGCGTAAAGCCGGTGTAGACAAAATTGTATTTTCCTCTACTGCTGCCGTTTATGGTGAGCCGGAAAAAACACCTATTGAAGAAGATTTCCCCCACAATCCGACCAATGTATATGGTCGCACCAAATTGGTCATTGAAAATATGATGCATGATTTCACTATGGCCTACGGTCTCCACTATGTGGCACTCCGTTATTTCAATGCCGCTGGTGCTGCCGAAGGTGGTGTCATCGGCGAAGACCACAATCCGGAATCCCACCTGATTCCATTGATTTTGAAAACCGCCCAAGGTGTTCGTGACCATATTGCCATTTATGGAACCAACTACCCCACCCCAGATGGTACTTGCATTCGCGACTATATCCATGTGGTGGACTTAGCCAACGCCCATGTATTGGCTATGAAATATCTGCTGAACGGTGGCGAAAGCAATTATTTCAACCTGGGCAGTGAAAATGGATTCTCTGTCCGTGAAATGATTGAAACAGCGAAGAAAGTGACCGGTGTGGATTTCAAAGTCACCGAAGAAGATCGGCGTCCGGGAGATCCAGCAGTACTGATTGCCTCTTCCAAGAAATGCAAAGAAGTATTGGGCTGGCACCCCACCCACTCCGATACAGAAGAAATCATCGCCTCCGCATGGCAGTGGCATAAGACGCATCCATTTGGATATAGAAAGAATTGAGAATGTACCTGTTATTGCTTAACCACTGCATGCTGCTATGTTAAAAGACATATTTGATGATTGAAAGATTCTAAGGGTTCTGAAGGTTCTTACGTTTCTTGAATGAGATAATAACGCTAACGTTTACCAGCACAGTAGAGAAACCTGAGCAACCTGAATCAGTAACGGAATTATACCAACTGTCTCAACCGTAGCATAACATATTACACAAAGGAGAATCCTATGAAAAAAATCAGAAAAGCAGTCATTCCTGCTGCTGGTTTTGGTACCCGTTTCCTTCCGGAAACCAAAGCCATGCCGAAAGAAATGCTTCCTATCGTAGACAAACCGACCATCCAGTACATTGTAGAAGAAATTCGTGCCAGTGGCATTGAACAGATTCTGATTATTTCCGGCCATGCCAAAAGAGCCATTGAAGACCATTTCGATTCTTCCCCAGAATTGGAAGAACATCTCTATGAATCCGGCAAGATGGATCTTTTGAAGGAAGTCAGAAAAGTAGCTTCTGTGAAAATCCACTATACCCGCCAGCAGTACATGAGAGGTCTCGGCGATGCCATTCTTTGCGCCAAAGAATTTATGGATGGTGAACCATTCGGCGTTATCCTTGGGGATGATGTAGTGTACAATGGCAATGGTGAACCAGCCCTGAAACAGCTCATGGATCAGTATGAAAAGACCGGCGGTACGGTCATTGGTTGCCAGATTGTACCAAAGGACCAGGTTTCTTCCTATGGTATCGTAGACGGAGAAGCTACGGCAGATCCAAATTTGGTTCGCGTCCGTGACATGGTGGAAAAACCAGCTATCGAAGAAGCACCGAGCCAGTTTGCTGCCCTGGGCCGTTACGTTATTACCCCAGACGTATTTGAAGTACTGGAACAGACCAAACCAGGAAAAGGCGGAGAAATCCAGCTTACCGATGCCCTTCGCGTCATGGCCCATCATCAGAAAGTATTTGCCTACAATTTCACCGGTAAACGGTACGACACAGGTAATAAATTGGGTTACCTGAAAGCCACCGTAGAATTTGCCCTTCGCAGAGAAGACCTGGGCCCGGCTTTCAAGAACTATCTGAAAGACCTTGTGGCACAGATGGATAAATAATTCCAATGTGAGCGCTTGCGACACTTATCAGAAACCCACTAGAAATTAAAGGTTTCTCAAGTTTCTCAGGTTGCTCAGGCTTCTCGAATGGACTAATAGACACAAACGCTATCATCTCATTCGAGAAACCTGAGAAACTTGAGTTTCCTGAGTAACCTAAGAAACTTAATCATGGAGGTATATCATGGAAGAAGAAAAGTTAGAAAATCAGGACCCGTATCGCATTGACTTGATGCGTACCCTTTGGGAAAATACTTTTAGAGGAACCATTTTTGATTATAAAGAACAGTATGTAGCCACTGTCCGTCTGATTTTTAGCATTCCCCTGGACAGAAGCGAAGTGCCGGAAAACGCACCGGAAGTGAGCCCTATGATTATTGTTCTGGTGGAAGACACCACTCTCTCCCCTATCCAGGTGGTTGACTTTGAACAGGCTATGACACCGATTCTGGCTAAGAAACTGGCTAACAAGTATTTCCAACCAGATCGTATTCTGTATTTCTACCCAAGCCCAGCAGAAGGTGCAGAAACAAATACCATCAAGAGCGATGCTATCAAAGCAGACTGAGAGAAAGTAGGCAGTTAGCAGTTAGCAGTTAGCAGTTAGCAGTTAACTGTAAGCAGTATCTTCTACGGCTTACTGCTTACTATAGACTAACAAGTAAAAAAGGAATCTTGTCATTGTGGCAAGATTCCTTTTTTATTATAGGGATTAGGGATTAGTAGCTAGGCCCTAGCTACTTGAGCATTTATTATTCCCCATCCAATTCTTTAATGCACTGAATGGTCAGTTCATATTTTTCTTTCAGCTGTGGGAACAGGGTTTCTGTGCCTTCCATTTTCCCTGCACGCAGAATTTCTGTGATTTCTACGCTCAATGGATAGAGCTGAGAAAATGCCAGGTTCGATGCGACCCCTTTCAGTGTATGGGCAGCGCGGAAGGCTTCTTCTACATTGCCTTGGGCCAAATATTTTTCCAAATCGGAAAAGCTCGGATCGGCCAAAAACTTCACTGCAAACTTTTTGATGAACTTGTCACTGGGGAACCGATGACTGATTTCCCCGTAATCTCCACCCATCTTCTGATAACATTCTTCCACCGTCATAATAACAGTGCCTCCTTATATAATATATTTTTACTTGTTCCTATTTATAGTAGTGAAATAATAATTCCCGTTTGCACTTTTATACAAAAAGGGGGGATTGGTGTGCTTCATGAATTGTGCACCCCTTCCACCATTACGCATTATTTCAGAAATAGCGATATAAAACTATCTCACGTTTTACCACTTCTGATACTCAGTACGGATAATGGACTGGATTTCTTTCAGCCCTTGCAAAATCAGTGGGTTAAATGCACCACATTCCCCATTCAAAATCATTGTAATGGCTTTGTCATGGGTGAATGCATCTTTATAGCAACGTTTGCTGACTAAGGCGTCATATACATCTGCCAGTGCCACCACTTGAGCAGAAATCGGAATGTCGTCGCCTACGAGACCATCTGGATAGCCTTTGCCATCCCAACGTTCGTGGTGCCAGCGACAGATTTCGTAGGACACTTTAACCAATTTGTTATCTTGATATTTATCCAAACTTTTAATGATATCGGCCCCAATGATGGTATGGGTTTTCATGATTTCAAATTCTTCCTTAGTCAGTTTGCCTGGCTTATTCAGAATTTTTTCATCAATGCCAATCTTACCAATGTCATGGAGCGCCGATGCGGTCGCAATCAAGCTCTGGTCATTCCAAGTCAGTTTATACTGGCTGGTGATTTTAGAAAGCTGCCCCAAAAGCAATTCAGTCAATTTATTGATATGACGGATGTGTACCCCTGTTTCCCCACTCTTGTACCCAATGGCTTGGCTCAAGATGGAAATCATCATATCATTGTTCATTTCCTTTTCATGGATCTGGGCGGTGACGATTTGGCTCAGTCGTCTCTGTTTCGTAAACAGCTTGATGATGTTGAATACACGCTGCCGAACTGTATTGATATCAAAAGGACGGCTAATGTAGTCAGACGCACCATATTCATAGGATTTCCGAATGAACTGAATGGAGTCTGCACTGGAAATCATCATAACAGGAATGTCATCGATCCAGTGTTCCTGGTTCATCTTTGCCAAGACCGCAAAGCCATCTTTCTTTGGCATCACAATATCCAAAAGCACCAAGGAAATCTGGGTACCATACTGGGCCAAAAGGGCAATCGCCTTTTCTCCATCTTCCGCTTCGATGATGCGATAGTCCTGATCGAGCATTTCACTCAGGATATCCCGATTCATTTCATTATCATCGACGATGAGAACCAGTGGACGCACTCGCTTTTCCTGTGGTCTATTTTCCAGTTCCACATCTTCTTCCATGGTAACGGTGTTCTTATAAGACTTCGCGTAGTACATCAATTTATCTGCATGGGCTACCACATCTTTTATGTTTCCTTCGTAAAGCATAGCACCACCGATGCTGACAGACAGTTTGATATTTTCATAATCAGGAACAATGGTAGTAGAAATACGTTCCTGAATGGTCCGAAGTTTGGCTGCAAAAATGGAAGCAGATACGTTGGGCAGGAGCAAAAGGAATTCATCCCCGCCATAGCGGATAAGATAATCGGACTTCCGGATATTTTGCAAAATGGTACGCACCACCGCCTGGAGACACGCATCCCCACCTTGGTGGCCCAAGGTATCATTGTACAGTTTCAAATCATCAATATCAATGAAGGCCACTCCGGCTGTACCATGGTAATGAGAAATCTGATCTTCCCAGTATCTACGGTTATATGCACCGGTCAAAGGGTCATAGTACATTGATTTATGTAGTGAGAATTTTTTGATAACCTCTTCAAAACCTTCTACATCGATGACCATCCCATCATCCAACTTGCGGATCATTTCCATGATGTAAGGGTGTTCATCGATTTCCACATAGCGAGCAAAAATTTGATAGGCTTCCCCATTGATAAACTCAAATTTAATGGCTGGTTGCTTAGTGGAATAGGCCTTTTCAGCGGTACAGTTACTATAATTGATGGTTTCGCTTTCGCACTGGAAGCAATGACAATCTTCTTTGATTTGCCCACCTTCCAGCAAGCGTACATCATTAAATATTTTCTTCAAGCAGGCCATTTCTTCCTTGGCTTGCTTCATGGTCATTTTTTCTACGCCGTCCATAGCTACTCCTCCATATACCTATGTATATATATTAGCATATTGAAAGACTATAGATAAAGGGAAAATATACATTTTCTTACAAAAATTCATAAGAAATTGAAATTTCAATTTTGAAATACATGGAAATATGCATTTCAGGTTTAAGGTTTACTTTCCAAGTGCCTGATTCGCAAATAGCCAATTAAAAAAAGTGTCATTGGTTTAGGGTTTAAATGGAAAAAACTTAAACCAATGACACTGCCCGAACCTGCTGTTAACAAACCATGGACTTGGGAAGTAAACATCCACCGTTTACTGTCAACAGTTAGCCATAAACCACAAACTAAATTTCGCAGGGTATGGTTTTGCAATGCTGATGCAATTTTAATAAGTGGAGGGACAAAAATTGAAAAGTTTTTGAAAAAAGATGTTGTGATTTTTACCCACTTCTGCAATGTTAATATATGGAGGGGGAAAAATCAAAACTTCTACCTAGGACGATTTAGCTATCTGTATCCATTGAAATGAACTCTAGAGGCAATGGAAAAAGATGCCAAAACGTGATCAAGAAGTTTGACATCTTCCCTCCCCTGGTTGATGGTTGCCTATCAGGATGATTAACTCTTGGCTATTTCTACAAGAAATACTTGCTAGCGGTGTTTCAAGAAGAAATAACTAAGCAGTAATCACGCTAGCTCCCAACAACAAACAACCATCAACCAACAACAAGCACGACAAAAACACGGCTCTTCCGTCATATTCCCATAGTAGGCTGACTTTGACGACCAGTTTGGAGCGCCCTTGGGCAGAGAGAAACAGGGACACCTGATTTCACCAATCTTCCCATCTGGCATGCGCCTTCGCCGTATTCATGGTGACCTCTCCCTGGCAATTCCACACGGATTTTCATCCGTGTTTTTGTCGTG
>CAKQBK010000036.1 GCA_934216155.1 uncultured Dialister sp. | reverse complement strand
GGCATGCGCCTTCGCCGTATTCATGGTGACCTCTCCCTGGCAATTCCACACGGATTTTCATCCGTGTTTTTGTCGTGTGTAGAATCAGTTATTAATTGTTGGTTGTTTGAGATTGAAAAAGCAATAACCAACAAAAATTGTATTGAAAAAATAACACAAAAAAATAGCAAATTGCACACTCCGAGTGCTCGCTCCGAATAATCGAGCTAGCGTTCCCTCAGCCCAAGCCTTTGCTATTTCAATTCCTAATATACGGGAATTATTATAAATTGTCAAATAAATCATA
This sequence comes from uncultured Dialister sp., assembly GCA_934216155.1. Classification (GTDB taxonomy): domain Bacteria; phylum Bacillota; class Negativicutes; order Veillonellales; family Dialisteraceae; genus Dialister. The sequence goes on along the minus strand of CAKQBK010000036.1, from coordinate 25,448 downwards.
ATAACAAGAACAATATATGCAGAAATCAACACATGCTTTCTTCACACCATATAATTTTTTCTTGACAAGTTCTCTTGGTTCAGCTATCCTAAATTTAGAAAAGCCCTTAGCCTTTTGTTTCCATGGAGAATCGAACTCCGACGGATTGCAAAAGATTATGGGCTTTTATTTTGTATCGAATTTATATTTTATATAAAAAGGAGTATTGGGGCGCTTTATGAATTGTGCACCCCTTCCACCACTCCTCACTTCTAACTCCTTACTACGCACTTATTTCAGCAAAAATGAATGAATATCCAACCCAAATTTACTTCCCAGAAAGTACTTCCACGGCCTTTTGCAACACATTGTCATGGTCTTTATTGAAAAGGAATCCGGTCTGCTCCACCGGGATATCCGGCTCAATGCCCACTTTGTCAATGGTCTTTCCGGACGGTGTCAGATACTGGGCGATGGAAATCTTGAGGGCGCTTTGTCCCCCATCTTGGAGCACCGCCTGGACGGTGCCTTTGCCGTAGCTGGTTTCTCCCATGATGGTTCCTTCTTTTTTGTCCTGCACGGCGCCGGCCAAAATTTCTGCAGCGCTGGCACTGTTTTTGTCAATGAGCACCACCATAGGCATAGGCGTTTCTACTCCATCGATGGTATAATCTTCGCTTCGTCCGCCTTTGGTGTGGTAGCTCACCACCGTGCCTTTGGTGAGAATCTGGTCTGCCACGGCCACCACGGAATCGAGAAGCCCGCCTGGATTCATACGGACGTCAATGATGAGTTTCTTCGCGCCGGTGATTTTGAGCGAAGCCAGCTGGTCACGGAATTCATCGGCAGTGTGTTTGCCAAAGGAATAGATGTGGATATAGCCGATATCTTCCCCCGCCATATAGCTTTGTACCGTAGGCAAGGTGATTTCAGAGCGGCTGACCGTGAAGTGCATGGCTTCCCCATTGCGGTCTATATCCATCTCGACGGTGGTTCCTTTTTCACCGCGGACCGCCGATGCGGTGCCATTGATACCCAATTCGGTGGTGTCATTCCCATCCACAGCGGTAATGATATCTCCCGGTTGAAGGCCTGCTTCGTGGGCGGTGCCATTAGGAAATACGGTGAGAATAATTGGTTTGTTCTCTTCGGTAACGCTCATGACGACCCCGATACCGCCATATTCTCCTAAAGCACTTTGCATGAAGGAGTCATATTTCTCTCCCGAAAGCACCGTAGAGTACGGGTCGCCCAGGGACGCCACCATCCCTTCAGAGGCCCCTTGAAATAAGGTAGTATCTGATACGGATTTGAAATAGTTATGCTTCACGTCCATATAATTGGCTAAAAAGTGCATCAATTCCTGCGGATGGTCTGTGATACTATACACAATGGCCACACCCATACCGATAGAAAGCCCCGCTCCCACAAGAAAAGAGGGGATTCCGATTTTTAAATAATTTTTTGTCGTTTCTTTCATATATTAGATCCTACTTTGTAATCCATGCCATTCCGTTAAGTGAAATATTCGATGATTCCGGCTGATGTACAGGTGACTCAGGTTGCTCAGGGTTCTCAGGTTGCTCGAATGAATGGATCACTCTAGAGAAACCTCAGCCACCTAAGTAACCTGGGTCACCTAAGAGTCTTCGTCTCATTGGGTTATTCTACTATACTGTATGTGATTTTTCAAATAGTTGGTTTTGGGTGGCTGGTGACTGGTGACTGGTGGCTCGTGGCTAGGGATTAGTGACTACTGGAGATTTCGTCGTAGCGTCATTTCGACCGGTCGTATTTGTGCTTTATGAAATATAAACATATGAAACTGGATGTGTAGGAGAGTGGAGAAATGACGCCAGTGATGACACCGCTACAGTTCCTAGGGCCTAGCTACTAATCCCCAATCCCTAGTCCCTGGTCACCAGTCACTAGTCACTAATCCCTAGTCACCAAAACAAAAAGAGACTCCCGAAAGAGTCTCTTTTTGTTTGCATCGATTATAAATATCCCATCGGGTCTGTAGGAGAGCCGTTGACGTCCACTTCGAAGTGGCAATGAGGTCCCGTGGAGTTACCGGTGGAGCCGGCATAGGCTACGACGGAGCCTTTAGAGACGGACTGTCCTTCTGATACGTTCAGGGACTGGTTGTGTCCGTAAAGGGTTTCTACGCCGCCGCCGTGGTCGATGATGACTGTATTGCCATAGCCACTGATCCAGCCGGCGTAAATAACGGTTCCGCTATCGGCCGCATGAATCGGTGTGCCGTAGTCGACGCCGATATCCATCCCTGCATGAAAGATGGTGGTGCCAAAGATCGGGTGGGTTCGATAGCCATAGGGTGAGGTGATGACACCATTGCACGGCCAGCTCATAGAACCGGTGCCTTCGGTGTAAGTATAATCGGCCGCACTATCATCTCCAGCCGCCTGTGCCGCTTGGGCCGCCTGACGAGCCGCTTCTGCCTGACGCAGTCGTTCTTGAATGAGTTCACGAACTTCGTTGGACCGGGCGATGTAGTCCTGTTCCATCTGGGCTGCAGCGGCCTTATTGCTTCTAGCGTTATCCAGTACTTTCTGCTGTTCTGCTTTCTTGGCTTCAATTTCTGCCTGGGTCTTCTTGGCTTCTTCTGCCAGTTGATCCAAACGGGCTTTATCCTGTTCCAATTCCGCTTTCTTGGCTTCAATCTTTGCTTTCTGGTCTTGAATTTCCAAAATCAGACTGTAGTCAGACTGGATGACTCGTTTCAGCAATTCCAACCGGTTGGCAAAATCAGAAAAGCTTTTGGCGCCCATGATGACTTCCAAGTAATTCAGTTGGCCGAATTTGTAAATAGAACGAACCCGAAGATTCAGAACTTTTTGTCGCTGTTCCAAATAGGCCTGGGCTTTCCGGATGTCTTCTTCGGTTTGTCGAATCTGGGCATTCACTTTGGCCTGTTCGTTCTGGATTTCCTTCAGCCGTGCATTGGCAGCATCCAAATCCACTTGAATGGCTTTGATTTTTGCCGCTACATCTTCGATGATTTCCTGCCAACTGGCCTGGCTATTTCTGGCTTCATCAATCTGCCCTTGCAGGTCCTGCAGTTCGTCATCCAAATCATCGGCCACGGTAGGAAATACACTGCCAGCGAGGAGCATAGAAGTGATTGCCACAGAAAGCGCTATATGATTTCTTTTCATATTACACCTTCATATATTTACGCAGGGAAATGGCACTTCCCAGCATGCCAATCACAATGCCAGCCACCAGAATAATCAGTGTGGTATAGAGCATAAATGGCCAAATTGGAATCATCGGAATGAATACCAATCCAGCGGTAGCCATTTCGTTAATCACCGCTTTGTACCCTTCCCAAAGGATAAAGGAGGCGATGCCAGAACCGATGAGCCCGATAATCATGCCTTCCAGCACAAATGGCCAGCGAATGAATCCATTGGTGGCCCCTACATATTTCATGATCTGGATTTCTCTTCTACGAGCGAAGACGGTGAGTCGGATGGTGTTGGAAATAATGAACAATTCTGCACCGGCCAGGAAAATAATCAGTACGATACCGCTGATACGGATGACCTGGGCCACTTTGTAGAGCTGTTCGATAATATCTTTCCCGTATTGTACGGTTTCGACGCCCTGGTATTTTGCTACCACTTCGGCAGCTGCTTTGAGCTGTTCCGGAGTTTGGAAAGACATCTGGTAAGACGCCGGCAGCGGATTGCCATTGATGGCATCCAGAAGGCCCTGCTGGTCTCCCATGCGTTCTCTGAATTCTTTCATGGCTTCATCTTTGTTGGTGAACTTGATATCTTTCATCCCCGGCTGGGCTTTCAGATATTTCCCGACCCCCATCACCTGGTCGGTGGTGAGTCCATCTTTCAAGTACACTGTCATTTCTACCTGGTTTTCTAAGTAGGAAGCCATATGGTTGATGTTCAAGACGGCGGCAAGAAATACGCCTAGAATAAACATAGACAATGTCACTGTCAGTACAGAAGCCACGGCCATGAAACGATTGCGGAAGAGGGAACGGAATGTTTCTCCCCAGAAATAGGATAAGGAATTAAACATTCAGGTCATAGCCCCCTTTCTTCACGTCGCTCACGATATGACCTTCTTCGATGCTGACTACGCGCTTGTGCATCGCATTGACCAAATCTTTGTTATGGGTCACCATGATGATGGTGGTGCCCATGTGATTGATTTCATTGAACAGTTTCATAATGTCTTCCGACGTATTGGGGTCCAGGTTCCCTGTCGGTTCATCTGCAATGAGAAGAACCGGCTGGTTTACCAACGCTCTGGCGATGGCTACACGCTGCTGTTCCCCACCGGACAGTTTGGACGGCAATTCTTTTTCCTTGCCACGAAGGCCTACCAAGTCCAGTACCCGATGGACTTTGGCTTTGATTTCCTTCGGCCGCACGCCGGTGACACGAAGAACGAAAGCAATGTTTTCAAATACGGTCTTTTCCGAGAGAAGGCGGAAATCCTGGAATACAATGCCCAAAGAACGCCGGTAATAGGGCACTTTGCTAGATTTTAGTTTGTTAATTTTGAGACCATTGACGATAACGGTGCCGGATTCCGGTACCAGTTCATGGGTCAGAATTTTGACAAACGTAGATTTCCCGGCCCCACTGGGACCGACGATAAATACAAATTCTCCTTTGTCGATATGAATATTAATGTTACTGAGGGCGGTGTGTTTTGCATCGTACTGCAGTGACACCTGATCAAAAGTAATCATTAAATCCTCGCTTTCTGGTTTTTAGTTAACAGTTGGCGGTTAGCAGTTTACAGTTTTACTGTCTGCTGCTAACCGCCAACTGCCTCATATATGTATGTGCTTTTCTATAAAAAAATAACACACGCTTACGTAGGTATCACACGAAGATATATAAAGAAGATTTATAAGAGGGTATTGGGGCGCTATATAATTTGATGCGCCCCTTCCACCACTACGCACTCCGCACTACTCACTACGCACTTTTTACGAAAATGAATACATGGCCACTCACGATTTATCGCTTCAACAAAGCTTCTGCTTCTTCTGCGATATGTTCCGCGGTGAGGCCGTATTTCTTCAGCAGGTCGTCTGCTGTGCCGGATTCACCGAAGCTGTCGTTGACGCCCACCATGGTCATCGGTACTGGTTTGTGCAGGCACAGTACTTCTGCAACAGCACCACCGAGGCCACCTTTGATGGAATGTTCTTCACAGGTCACGATATGACCAGTTTCTTCTGCTGCTTTCAAAATGGCTTCTTCATCAATCGGTTTGATGGAGCTCATGTTGATGACGCGAGCAGAAATGCCTTTTGCTGCCAGCAGGTCTGCAGCAGCTTTTGCTTTGGCTACCATGATACCGCAAGCAATCAAAGTCACATCTTTGCCATCGCAAACAGTGAAGCTCTTGCCTGGGGTGAAAGTAGCACCAGCAGGGGTGATGTCATCGCATTTGGCACGGCCCATGCGGATGTACACCGGTCCATGGTAAGAAGCAGCCCAGTGAATGACTGCTTTGGTTTCTTCTGCATCGGCAGGAACCACCACAGTCATGTTTGGAAGAACTCGCATGAGGGTGATGTCTTCCAGCATCTGGTGAGTGGCCCCATCTTCGCCAACGGTGAGACCGGAATGGGTCACAGCCACTTTGACGTTCAGTTTCGGATAGCAAATGGAGTTACGAATCTGTTCGTACGCTCTGCCGGCACCGAATACCGCAAAAGTAGAAGCAAAAGGAATCTTGCCAGCAGCAGCCAATCCTGCGGCTACGCCCATCATATTTCCTTCTGCGATGCCTGTATCAAAGAAACGATCCGGATAGGCTTTGGCAAAAACCTGTGTCTTGGTGGATGCAGACAGGTCAGCGTCCAAAACTACAATATCAGGATTTACAGCACCCAATTCTTTCAGTGCTTCACCGTATGCGTCACGTGTTGCCTTCCCCATTATTCTGCCTCCACTGCTTTAATAAATCTATCACATTCTTCTGCGCTTGGTGCCTTGCCATGCCAGCCGACCTGGTTTTCAATTTCCGGAACGCCCTTGCCTTTGACGGTCTTCATGACAATCATGGTCGGTTTGCCAGAAACGGATTTAGCTTCTTCAATGGCTTCATGAAGTTTTTCCATGTCGTGGCCATCGGTTTCAATGACGTGCCAGCCAAAGGCTTTGAACTTTTCGCCAATCGGCAGAGAAGACATAACTTCTGTAATGGGTCCATCAATCTGGAGACCATTGTTATCTACAAAAGCAGTGAGATGGTCCAGTTTGTAATGGGCTGCATACATAGCGGCTTCCCATACCTGGCCTTCTTCCAGTTCCCCATCGCCCAGGATGGTGTATACACGCCAATCGGCTTTGTCCATTTTGGAAGCCAGTGCCATACCACAAGCAGCACTGATACCCTGTCCCAAAGAACCGGTGGTCATATCTACGCCGGGAGTGTGTTTCATGTCCGGGTGGCCCTGGAGCATATGACCTGCCTGACGGAGATGATCCAGTTCTTCTTTCGGGAAATAGCCTTTTTCTGCCAACACCGCATAGAGAGCTGGTGCACCATGGCCTTTGGAAAGAACCAGACGGTCCCGATCGGCTTTCTTCGGATCTTTCGGATCCACATTCATTTCATGGAAGAACAATAAGGTCAAAATATCCGCAGCAGATAAAGAACCGCCGGTATGACCAGAATTGGCTTTTGTAATCATTTTCAGAATATCCACACGGACATCCTTGGCTTTGCTTTGAAGAGCAGTGAGCTCTTCGGCAGTCAGCTGGCTCATTTGTTTTCCTCCTTAGGGTTAATCTGGTGACTGGTAACTAGGGATTAGGGATTAGTAGCTAGGGATTAGGAAATAGCAATACTTTAGTATACGTAACATAGATATTCATTTCGCTAGTAGTGACAGGTTGCTCAAGTTTCTAAGGGTTCTCAGGTTGCTCAGGTTCCCCGAATGTGCCAATAGACGCTAGTGTCATTAGCTCATTCGAGGAACGTGAGAACCCTTTGTACCTTTAGAACCTTCAGAACCTTATGTTTCCCTAGCAGAATCATGCCTATCAATGTAAATCCTTAACGGCCTGCGGGCCAGGGATAGGCCGACGAAGAAGAGTTGTTTCACTAGCCGCCTTCGCAGCACGCCGACAGCGTTAAGTGTCTCATTCTATTCATCTCGCTACAGCGAGCTATCCCCCTGCCCCCCTTCCAAAGGAAGAGGGTAATCAAGTGCAAATGCCGCTACAGAAACCTAATTCCTTACTCCTAACTATTTAGGCTAATTTCCAGTGAATCACCAAACATGGCACTAGTTAGCCATTTTTCCTTACCAGTGTTTCCAAAATTTCTACATTTTCACATGCCTGTTTGCGAAGGGCTTCCACTTGCTGCCATTCTTCTTTTGACAGGGAGTGGTCAAGCAGTTCACACGTTTCATTATATAACTTTTCTTCCTTCATGTCTCCAATAGAACAACTGGATTTTCGATGAATCAATGCCAAAAAGTTATCTATCTTCGGATCATAGGAAATTCCCAGGAATGGCACATGCATCAAAGCGGAGAAAATCATGGCATGGAGACGCATGCCGATCACCACGTCCATATTTCCCATAAGAGACATCAATTCTTCGATGGTGTATCCCTCTTTCAGGATATGTACATGGTTTAGGTTTCCCATTTCTTCCGCCGCCTGGGCATCTTCCGGAAATTGCATGGGAATGAACACCACATCACAATTCTTATCAGAAACGAGACGAACTACACATTTCTTCAGTTCGCTCATCCAGCGCGGTGTATCTTTCCAGTTGCGAATGGCAATGCCCACCAATTTTCTGGATCCATCAATCCCATTTCTTTCAAGGATTTTCTTTCCCAATGACATATCCGCCGGTTCCAGAGAAAGGACTGCATCGGCGGTGGTGTAAATTTTCCTATGCACACCAAGGCGCTGCAAGAATCCTTTGGACTCCGTATCGCGCACGGTGATGGCATCCACGTGATTCAGCACATGCTTCAGGATGATACGAATCACCCGATACCTGACCGGTCCAATGCCTTGGGAGTACAGATAGACCCGTTTTCTAAACAGAACCCCCACAATGATGATGGTCAGGTAATACACCATGCTTTTCCAACTGGTCACATCCTGCAGGAGACTTCCGCCTCCACTGATGAGAAAATCAGACCGGAAAAGGGCTTTCAAAATGGGCCATATGCCAAAGCGAGGAACCGTTTCGACACCGAAGGTTTCTGAAGTGGCTGATGGATTCCCAGAAATGACAGTGATATCCGGTGCATGGAAGGTTTTCCGAAGTGCCTGTAATATGGCCAGCAGCATGGCTTCATCGCCAGCGTTGTTGAAACCATAGTATCCGGAAATCACTATCTTATACTTTTCCATATCGTTCTCCAAAGAACTTGGTGATTCGTACCAGAATCATCACCGCCAGAAGGGCCCCCACCATGGAAAGCGTACCAGCAGCCAATCCATCCAGGCCACGGATAAAGCTCAGAATGAAAGGACTTCTCATATGAGCAAAGGTTTCCACCATGGAGCCCTGTCCAATGGTGACAGCCACGATGAGGAAATAGTGTAAAATCTGTGGCCACTTTCTATAGAAAGCCGCCAAAGAAACCAGCACCGCCGGATGTCCGAAAAAGAATTCCTTTTCTCTAGGACGGGCATACATCATGTCTTCCAGGAAACGGCGGAGGGCGATTTCAAACTGCGGAACCGGTGCGCCGTTGTTGCCACTGCGACCAATGAATACAAAGCCCACAATAGCCAGAAGACCCAGACCCACAAGGAGTCCCAGTTTGATCTGGATGTGGCAGAATTTCTTCACAAAGGAAACGAAATCTTTGTCAGACGAAACGGTCTTTCCAAAGAAGGGGAATTTCTGGATGTATACCACAGAAATCAGGACCAGTGGCAATACAAAGGTCGCTTTGACGCCTCTGAAAATTTCCATTTCCAAGAAATAGCGGATATCCCCCAAAAGACCACTGACGAAAGCAGCGCCCATGAGAGACAGGATTCCAGCGCCCCACAGAATCGCAACGGACTCCAGGAACAGTTTCCCCCATCCGATTTCGGAGAAGGCCATATCTTTCCGTTTCACACAGTAATTGAGGAATAAGGTGACAACCACCACAGGGGTACAAACCGCAGCGCCTAAAGCCAAGAGCTGCAGCACCAAGTTCATATGAAGTACCCAATACAATCCTTGGGTTCCCACAAGACCAAGCACTTCAATGTAGTAGCTCCACTTTTTGAGCCCCGGCAAAAGGAGCAGCAAGGTGGTCACTACCAAAGAAAGGGCTCCCATCATGGCCAACGATCTAAGCGCACTGGACGGGAAATACGGTGCCATCACAGACGCTTTTCCTACGGTGAATCCGTGATTTTCCAAACGCTGGGTCACGCCCTGGATATAGGACGCATTGGTTTCCGAAAGGCTCTTCCCATCGGCAGCAAACTTGTAGGACGGGAAGAGATTCATACGGATATTTCTTTCAATATCAGAAATATAGAAACGGGAAGACGCTTCTTTCTGATTGATTTTAATCAGTTCATCTTTGGACATGGCATAGAGGCGAACCAAGTCATAGTTCGATTTCTTTGCCAAATCTAGCAGCCCTGCCTGAGGTTCAAAGCCCAGCTGGTTCTGTGCTTCGATCAGAACCAATGGCACGTGACGCTGATTCAGCTGGTTAGACACATAATCCAAATGTTCTTTATAGCCCAGAGCTTCTTTCCCCTGGAAAAGAACCGCACTGACTTTGTCCGACGAATCCATAGCTTCAAAGAAGGTATCAATAAATTCTTTGGAAGCATGAGGAATGTTGGCGGGACGAAGCACCAAGTAGAAATCACGTTGTGCTGCTGTTTTCACAGTTTCTTTGAAAATGCCCAACGGCACGGTCATGAATTTACTATAGTTGCCTGCTACCTCCAGGGTATCTACCCCGTTGGCATTGAGTTCACGAACTTTTTCCTGTCCGTAAATCAGTTCCAGGTGGTGCTTCAATTCAGCAAAGTAAGCGGCCCCTTCGGTGCTGCTGCCAGGCTGGATATACATTTTTTCTTCTTCAATGCCAGTGACAGTGGGATTTCTGAAATGGAAATCATAACCACGATAGACACGGATGAAATTGTGATTGATCAATTTTTCCGGTGTCTCATCATAAATGGCTAAAGAAGTGATGCCGCTCTTCTTATATAAGGCGAATAATTCGTCGGCGGTTTTCCCTTCTTCTACAGCACTATCAATGACATTGTAATAATCATAGACCATTTCCACTTGCTTGGCGTTGTGTTCCACTTCATATCTCTGCCAGGAAATCACTCCTGCGGCACAGAATCCAATGAAAATCAAAACAGCCAACCAGTGAAAGGCACTATTTTGTAAAGCTTTCATTCTACCTACCTAATAAGTGACTAGGGACTGGTGACTGGTGACTAGGCTGGAAATTAGATCTCCAGTCACTAGTCACCAGTCTACCAGTCACCATTCTCTTTGCAATGGTACAACAGACACGCCTCTATTACTTCGCTTTTCCCTTAAACTTATTCATCTTCAGATAGCCTTCGATGAATGGATTCAAGGCACCGTCCATAACGGCTTGGATATTACCGGTTTCAATGCCGGTTCTGTTATCCTTCACCAAGGTGTACGGCTGGAATACGTAGGAGCGAATCTGGCTGCCCCATTCAATGGCCTGCTGTTCCCCTTCGATGGCAGCTGTCATCTGTTCTCTCTTTTTCAGCTCCAATTCATAGAGTTTCGCACGGAGAAGGCGGAGACACTGTTCCTTGTTCTGGAACTGGGAGCGTTCATTCTGGCAGGCTGCCACGATACCGGTCGGAATATGGGTCATACGGACAGCGGAACTGGTCTTATTGATGTGCTGACCACCGGCACCACTGGAGCGATAGTAGTCCACACGCACATCGGCCATATTGAGGTCCACTTCCACATCATCACTGATTTCTGGCATCACATCCACCGCGGAGAAAGACGTGTGGCGACGTTTTGCCGCATCAAAGGGAGAAATACGAACCAAGCGGTGTACCCCTTTTTCGGATTTTAGGAATCCGTAGGCGTATTTCCCTTTCACCATATATTCAGCACTCTTGATACCTGCTTCATCGCCGGGGAGCATATTTAGTTCTTCCAACTGGAAGCCTTCTGATTCGGCCCATTTGATGTACATACGAATCAGCATTTCTGTCCAATCCTGGGCTTCGGTACCACCGGCCCCGGCGTGGAACGTAATGATTGCATTGTTGGCATCGTAAGGTTCACTTAAAAGAAGTTCGATTTCTTTCTTGTCCAGAATTTCTTTCAGTTCATCCAATTCCTTCTTGATTTCCGGTTCCATGCCCTGGTCATCTTCTTCGATAGCCAAGTCCAGCAGTTCCTGGAGACCTTCTGCTCTGGCAAACAAGCGAGTGTAGGTGTCATAGGCTTCTTTGGCTTCGGTAGCTTCCTGGGAAATTTCACGGGCCTTGTCCGCATCATCCCAGAAAGTGGGGTCACTCATCTGAATGTCGTAACTTGCAATTCGTTCTTTCAGCTGAGGTAAGTCAAAGTGAATCCCTTATTTCTTTTTCGTGATTGAGCAGTTCTGTTAAAGTTTTTTTCAAATCTTCTAACACGCTTTGTCATCTCTCTTTCTGTTTTTTATTTTACTTTTAATTTATATAAACAAGCCACAACAGGGCTCTCAAAAGAGAACCCTGGGGTTGTCACTAACTATACCAGTTAGGAATTAGGAGTGAGGAGTGAGGAGTGAAGGTACGGCGCACAAAATTTGGAAGCGCCGAGTTTTATACATATGAATACTCTTATTCATATAAAAAGGGGTATTGGGGCACTTTATGAATTGTGTGCCCCTTCCACCACTCCTCACTCCTAATTCCTCACTCCTAACTATCATAAGCAGCAAATTGTCCCTCTATGAATAAGAAAACAATTACCGCTGACTACTTCTCTTCCGCCTTTTCCGTTTCCGGATTGCCATTGTCATCTACATAATGTTCGGTAGCATCTTTCAGATGGTCATCGGCCGGGGGAGTTTCTGGTTTTTCCAGATGGGCCTGGCCCTGGGCTTCTGCTTCTGGGTCGGTGGTGAAGCGAATCTGGATATGATACAGGTACAGGATGATGGTTTCCATCATGGCCTGCTGCATTTCTTCGAAAATATCGAAGGCTTCTACCTTGTATTCTACGATTGGGTTTCTCTGTCCATAGGAGCGGAGGCTAATGCCTTCTTTCAGCATATCCATATCATCCAGGTGTTCCATCCACTTGGAGTCCACCACTTTCAGCATGACCGCTTTTTCCAGTTCACGCATCATTGGGGAACCGATGGATTTTTCTCTGGCATCGTAGGTTTCGTGGGCCACAGTCTTGAGCTTATCTTCCATTTCTTCGCGGCTCATATCTTCTACGTCTTCCAGTTTAATTTCACCAGGAGCGAGGAAGTATTTTTCCGCATATTTCAGAAGGCCAGCGAAATCCCATTCTTCTGGATAGAGTTTCGGGTCGGCGTAGGTTTCCATGCCCTTTTCGATGATGGTGTCCACCATGTTCATGATCTGGTCACGCATATCTTCCCCTTCGAGAATCTTGCGGCGCTGGTCATAGACCACTTTTCTCTGCTGGTTCATGACGTCATCGTATTCCAGGACATATTTGCGGATATCAAAGTTTCTAGCTTCTACGCGCTTCTGTGCTTTTTGGATAGCATTGGAAACCATGCGGCTGTTGATTGGTTCGTCTTCTTCAAGGCCCATTTTTTCCATGAATTTCTTGATGTTGTCGCCACCGAAAATGCGGAGCAGGTCGTCTTCCAGAGACAGGAAGAACTGACTGGAACCGGGATCGCCCTGACGGCCGGCACGGCCGCGGAGCTGGTTATCGATACGACGGCTTTCGTGACGTTCTGTACCAATGATAGCCAGACCACCCAATTCAGCCACCCCTTCGCCTAAGGAAATATCCGTACCACGGCCTGCCATGTTGGTAGCAATGGTGACCTGGCCCTTCTGGCCTGCCTGAGCAACAATCATAGCTTCCTTTTCATGGTATTTCGCATTGAGGACACTATGAACAATACCGGCCTGGTCCAGCATATGGGACAATTCTTCGGACTGTTCGATAGAGGTGGTACCAATCAGAATTGGCTGCCCTGTGGCATGACGGCGCTGTACTTCTTTGACAACCGCTTTGTACTTGCCTCTCTTGTTTTTGAAAACCACATCGGGCAAATCTTTACGCTGAATTGGTTTATTGGTCGGTACCTGCAGTACAGGAAGTCCATAAATCTTGATAAATTCCTGTTCTTCTGTCTTAGCAGTACCAGTCATACCAGCCAGCTTGTCGTACATACGGAAATAATTCTGGAAGGTGATGGTTGCCAAGGTCTGGCTTTCACGCTGTACTTCCAGCCCTTCTTTCGCTTCAATGGCTTGGTGCAGCCCATCGGAGTAGCGGCGGCCATACATCATACGGCCAGTGAATTCATCGACAATGACTACTTCTCCATCTTTGACGACATAGTCTTTGTCTCGTTCCATCATGGTCTGGGCACGAAGAGCCTGGACGAAAAGATGATTCAGTTCCAGATTTTCTGCATCATACAGATTTTCTACATGGAGCAGTTTTTCCATCTTCGCAACGCCCGCTTCCGTAGGCGCTACGGTTTTCTGCTTTTCATCGATGGTATAATCTTCGTCTTTTTTCAGCTGTGGCACCAGTTTAGCCATGACATAGTAATTGTCAGTGGATTTCTGTCCCGGGCCAGAAATAATCAATGGTGTACGGGCTTCATCAATCAAAATGGAGTCCACTTCATCGATTAAGCAATAGTGAAGAGGCCGCTGTACCATCTGGTCCAGGGATGTGACCATATTATCACGGAGGTAATCGAAACCAAATTCATTGTTAGTCCCGTAGGTGATATCCGAATTGTAGGCAATTTTTCTCTGATGGAAATCCAAATCATGGACAATGAGGCCTACCGAGAGTCCCAAGAACTTGTACACCTGTCCCATCCATTCACTGTCTCGTTTTGCCAGGTAATCATTGACAGTGATGACATGGACGCCCTTTCCTTCCAAGGCATTCAGATACACCGGTGCGGTAGCTACCAAAGTTTTACCTTCGCCGGTGCACATTTCAGCAATATTTCCGCGATGGAGAATAATGCCACCAATGAGCTGGGTATCGAAATGACGCATGCCCAATACGCGGCGAGAGGCTTCACGGATAACCGCAAACGCTTCCGGCATGATGTCATCCAAAGTTTCCCCTTTGGCCAGGCGGGCTTTGAATTCATTTGTCTTGTTGGACAAAGAAGAATCGCTCAAATTCTTCAATCCATCTTCCAATGGATTGATTTGCTGTTCTACAATCTTACGAATCTTCTTGATTTCCTTTTCATTGGACCCGTTGAACAGTCGATCAAAAAACTTATCAAACATAGACTTCTCCTTTAACAGATAGAATCTCATGGAAGCAGAATAGGGTTGGAATTATTCATCACTAACTATACATAAAGCTTAGCTCAAGGTGACTGGTAGACTAGTGACTGGTGACTAGGATTTTCCCAGTCACTAGTCACTAAATATTTCCCCCATTCCATTTCCTCAAAGAAATATGTCTTACATTCATTTCCTTAAAGCATAATGATTCCATTTTTGAATACATCTAATTTATTTTAACAAACTCATAGCCTATAGTCAAAAAAAGAGTGGAAATTCCGCTCTTTTTTCAGATTTTTTTGAAATTTAGTATTTTGGTGACTGGATATAAGTAGCTAGGGATTAGGCCCTAGGGATTGGGGAAGCCGTTATGAACCAGGCAATTCGCACAAAAAGGAATATATGAAAAGGGTTATGATTCTACTAAGCTCGTTCCATACGATAAGACATGATAACGCCATCAAAAAGATTATACAGGTTATAAAAGGTTATACTCTACCCCCGTTTTCACATAACCTTTGTATATTGATATACTCTGATCACCAATAGCATCTAAGGCCAATAGTCAATCCTTTACTGCTCCAATAGACCTTAACGATTTCATCGTATCGTCATTTCGACCGGTCGCATTAGTGCTTGATGATGTAGTAGTGAAACTGGATGTGTAGAAGAGTGGAGAAATCTCGCAGCACCAGCGGAAAGGGCTAAATGACACATATCATAGCAGCTCGCTAGAGCTGCCTTTCTCGCTATGCTCGAAATATTGCCTCACCGTTATGATTTGAATCAGAAAGCCCTTCCCGCTGGTGCTTTGGGATTTCTCCACTCTCCTACACATTGTGATTCACACCTGCTTCCCCATCTTGCAATCATACGACCGGTCGAAATGACGCCAGTGATGACACCGCTACAGTTCCTAGGGCCTAGCTACTAATCCCTAATCCCTAATCACAAAAAAGGATCGCAGAACAATGTTCCACGATCCCTTCATAGTCACTATTTATTTTTCAGCGTCAATCAGGCCATACTTGCCATCGTCTCTGCGATAGACCACAGCCATAGCTTCTGTATCAGAATTGAAGAACATGAAGAAATTATGTCCTAACAGATTCATCTGCAGAATGGCTTCTTCTGGAGACATAGGGCTGATGGTGAAATGTTTCGTCTTTACGATTTCAAATTCGGTATCAGCCGGTACGGTATCTACTTCTTTTTCAAGAACGAACTGTCTGGAAAGGGTATTCTTTTCTTTGAATTTCTTAGCCAAACGTGTTTTATACTTATGAATCTGACGTTCTACCTTATCAAATACCAAATCAATGGATTTGTACATATCATCAGACTTTTCAACACCA
Source organism: uncultured Dialister sp. (assembly GCA_934216155.1). GTDB lineage: Bacteria > Bacillota > Negativicutes > Veillonellales > Dialisteraceae > Dialister. The sequence goes on along the minus strand of CAKQBK010000036.1, from coordinate 9,628 downwards.
CGAAGAATGACGCCATCTACGAACACGGTAGTTTCGCAGGTCTTTGTCATATTAGAAATACGGAGTAAAACATTAATTTTTATCGGTTTATCGAAGTACCTCTGGATTTTTCCTGTATGCTTTTCTACATAACTATGCAGAGCATCGGTCATTTCAAGATTCTTTCCTCTAACTGTTAATTCCATAATGAAATCCCCCTTTCTTGAATAAGCTCCTTGCTTATCCTTCTGTATTTATTATACATGAATTATAATAATTTTCAAATCAAAAAATTTTATAAGGTGTGATGAAAAGACGTGAGTGCAAAGATTATCGACGTCAAGTTGCATTACTTGACAGGAGATTACAGGTTGCTCAAGTTGCTAAGGTTGCTAAGGTTCTCCGAATGTGCCTTTGGAAGTAGTGTTGTTAAGTTAAAGAAAGCGGTATGAAAACGCATCGACATTTCGACCGATGGGATTCGTGCGAAATGACGCTAATTATGATACCGCTAGAAGCGGGCATCACCGAGTACGCTTGCTATGTTCATAGCGAAGTATACCGCTACTGACTCCCCCTCTTTAATTCTCCCCCGACAGGCAATGCTGTTAAGTTAAGCGAAATATGCGGTGATTTCTGCTGATGCAAGGTTACTCAGGTTTCTCAGGTTTCTCAGGCTACTTAAGTTTCTCACGTTTCTCGAATGAGCTAATGACGCTAGCGTCTATCGGCACATTCGGAGAACCTGAGCAACCTGAGAAGCCTTAGAAACTTGAGTAACCTGTCACTACTAGTGGAATCATACCTACTAACGCAAATCCTTAACTTAACAGCATTACCCCGACAGGGGAGACAAGACGCTAGTGCATATACCGCTCTATAAACATATTTCCTAAACCCTAGGGCCTAGCTACTAATTCCTAATCCCTCCCTAGTCACCAGTCACCAGTCACCAAATATCATACTGCGGCGCTTCCAAATTTTGTGCGCCGCCACCTTCATTCCTAATTCCTCATTTCTCATTTCTAATTAAAAAGACCCTCCCCACCAAGTGAGAAGGACCTTTTTAATAACTATTCCGTAATAATTGGCTGATCTTCTGGGGTTTCTTCTTTCGGAAACACCAGGTTCAGTACCAATGCCACCAGGAATACGACGGCTACGCAGTTTTCTGCAAACACAGAACGAATCAGATCGGGGAAAATGCGGAAAATCTGTGGGGTCTGGGTGAAGCCAAGGCCGATGCTGAGGGACAGGGCGGCGATACTCATATTTCTTTGAGAGAAACCACATTCTCCCAGCATACGAACGCCGCTGACTACGATAGAGCCGAACATCATGAGAGTACATCCACCAAGAACCGCATCGGGAAGAGAGGCCAGGATGACACCCAAGCCTGGGAAAAGGCCTGCCAGAATCATAATAGCAGCGCCGCAACCGATGGCTTTTTTATTCACCACTTTGGTCATCGCAATGAGGCCCACGTTCTGACTGAAAGAGGTAATAGGCATGCAGCCAAAGAGAGAAGACAAACTACTGATGAAACCATCTACCGCAATGGAACCAGATACTTCTTTGCTCTTTGGTTCCCGTCCAAAACCCATGGTAGCCAACGCACTGGTATCCCCCAATGTTTCCGTAGCAGATACGAGGAAAATCAGGAAGAAGGAGAAAATCGCATCACCGCGGAATTCCAGTTCCACCGGCATGAAGCCCGGTAAAGAAATCAGCGGCACCTGGGTCAAACGGGACAAATCCACCATGCCCATGCAGTACGCCGTGATATATCCCACCACCAAACCGAAGAGTACCGACAGCTGTTTATAAAAGGAACGAGCTTTCAGGTTGAATAAGAGACAAGCCACCAAAGTAACCGTGCCCACAATCATGTATTTCTGGTCACCAAATTCCGGATTACCAAAGCCGCCGCCAAAGGAATTGGCACCGATAGGCAGCAGAGAGAAACCAATGGCAGTGACTACCGAAGCGGATACGATAGGCGGTACAAACTTACGCCACCAGGAAGCACCCAAACCAAGGATACCTTCCAGAATACCCCCAATCAGTGCAGCCCCCAGCACAGCGCCGTAGCCGTACTTGGTCCCAATGACGCAAGCCACGGACACAAAGGTGAAGCTGATACCCATAATGATAGGCATACCGCTGCCAAATCGCCAGATAGGAAATAGCTGCAGCAAAGAGCCCAGTCCGGCAATAATCATAGCCGACTGCACCAATGCGGCGGATTCGGACGCGTCCATCTTGACCGCCCCGGCCACAATCAGAATCGGCGCGATATTGGCGACGAACATAGCCAGTACATGCTGCAAGCCAAACGGAATGGCTTTTTGAAATGAAATTTTTCCATGGGGATCGTAAATCGGATCCTGCAATGTGTTCATGATGGATTTTCTTCCTTCCCAATATAAACATTATTATACAAACTCTACTGGCATAAAGTTTCTCAGGTCGCTCAGGGTTCTCAAGTTTCTCAGGTTCCTCGAATGTGCCAATACACGCTGGTATCACCTAGTAAAGCGAGCCTTTCCAGTATGATTCTTTAAGCCTTTACCGCTAGTGCCGCTAAGTCCTTCGACTGCGCTCAGGATGACGAAAACTCAGAGGTACATCTCATTTCAATACACTAATGTCATTAGCCACAAATAGGATCGGTCGAAATGACGGTTTCGGTCAGAGGCACATTCGACGAACCTGAGCAACCTAAGTAACCTTAGCAACCTGTACGTTATACGAAAAGAGTAGGCAACCAGAAGATAGACACTGATACCATCACTGTCTTCTGATTGCCTACTTGTTATCTAAACTGAATGGTGCCTGTTTCCGCATCCATTTTTTCAATAATAGCCAGGGATTTCACATCCACGCCTTTTTCGCGCAGTGCATCGCCGCCGCCCTGGAAGCCTTTTTCAATGCAAATGCCGACCCCTTCTACGATGCCACCGGCCTGGTTCACCAGGTCAATCAAGCCTTCTACCGCGCAGCCATTGGCCAGGAAATCGTCCATAATGAGCACGTGTTCCCCTTTGTTCAGGTATTTCTTGGAAGCTACCACGTGGTTCACTTTGTTATGGGTGAAAGATTTGACTTCTGTAGCATACACGTCTTTGTCCATGTTGCTGCCAGCGGATTTTTTAGCAAATACCACAGGCACGCCAAAATAAATGGCAGTGAGGCACGCAATGCCAATGCCAGAAGCTTCAATGGTCAGAATTTTATCTACCGGTCTGTCAGAAAATAATTCTTTAAATTCCTTCCCCAGTTCACTGATGAAAGGCACATCGATCTGATGATTCAAGAAGCTGTCCACCTTCAGCACATTGCCAGGTTTAATGACCCCATCTTTTAAAATTTTTTTCTGCAGCAAATTCAATTCTTCCACGATTCTCCTCCTATAAAAAATGACAAATTTTTGACTCTGTAATTTTTATATTATGCCATTGTACCATTTCTTGACAGATGGTGCAAACGATTAAGAAAGGTTTCTTAGGTGGCTCAGGTGGCTCAAGGTTCTGAGGGTTCTAGCATGTGCCTCTAGCCGTAGTCGTCATTTTGACCGACGGGATTTGTACGAAATATCAAAAAAGGTCCAAGCGACTATGTTGAACAAAAGTGGAGAAATCTTGTGACACTAACGAAATGATCGAGAGCGCCACAAGATTTCTCCACTTCTGTCCAACATGGTACTGGATTACACTTTGTTTCCATTTCGCACAAATCCCGTCGGCCCCCATGACGACTGTGGCTAGAGACACATGCTAGAAACCTTTAGAACCCTTAGAACCTTCAGAACCTTTACACAACAGACCAGTCGAGATGATGGTTAAACCAAATCAGATTTTCGTACATTAGCGGTGCTTCCAAACTTTGTTGCGCCGCCACCACCACTCCTCACTTCTAACTCCTCACTCCTCACTATGTTTCCAAACTCTTTCCGCCAGCAACGCCATCTCCCGATATCCTCTCTCATTGGGATGAAGGCCGTCGCTGTACCAGACATCATCCAGTGGGAAGGCGGTGGAAAAGTCGATGAGGGGAAGGTCCCATTTCTTTGCCAAGTCTTTGAGAAAGAGTCCATAGTGCCGTAAGTCTTCCTGATTCTTTTCGTAATTGTATTCTGTCTGCCAGCCGGTGAAAATACTTTCTCTGGTGGCCAGTGGTGGTATGCCTAGGGTCAAGGGCACTTTAGGGATCACAGAAACAATCAGATCTTCCACTTCCTTTTCAAGGGTGACCAATCTTCTCCCGCACAGGATATCATTAGTACCACCCATAAAGAAAAATCCTTCTCCCGGTCTTGCCATTCCTACGTGCATGGAAAGGGTATCTCCGATGTCTTCTACCATGGCCCCGCAAACGCCGTAGTTGTAGAAAGAAATATTCGGGCATCGCTTTTCCAGTTGCGCAATCCATCCCTTTCCGGGTAAACCCCCAAAACCGGCGGTCAGACTGTCACCGAAGCAATCAATGGTGGTTATGTTTTCTTTTTGCCATTTCATAGATTCACCTGCTTTCTTTTGTTCATATTATAACAGGTTGATATAAAAGTTTCTCAGGTTGCTCAGGACTCTCAGGTTTCTCGAATGTGCCTATAAGCGATAGTGTCACCTGGTAAGTTGAGCCCTTACGGTATGATGCTTTAAGCCCTTACCGCTAGTGCAGGCTATCCCCCCTGCCCCCCTTCCAAAGGAAGAGGGTTACCGCTAATGATAACACCGCTGTAGTTTCTAATCCTTACCCCTCAGTCACTGCATTGAAAAAGTAATGCTGTTAAGTTAAGGATTTGCGTTAATAGACATGATTCCGCTAGTGGGGACAGGCTCCAAAGTTTCTAAGGGTTCTCAGGTTGCTCAGGTTCTCCGAATGAGCCAATAGACGCTAGCGTTATTGGCTCATTCGAGAAACGTGAGAAACCTCAGTATCCTGAGAAATCTGAGTAACCTTTGCATCAGTAGAAATCATCGCATATTTCGCTTAACTTAATAGCATTGATTGAAAAAGAGCCATGACATACATCATGACTCTTTTCTAAAAAGCGTTATATGCTTGCGTATTCCAATCCATCGGTTCGTTCGATTTGCCCGGATTTCAGATGGATAAATTCGCCGGTTCCTTTTTCGGCTCCCACTTCTTCCGCGATACGCATGGTTCTGGCGTGGCAGGTGAAGAGGAAGATTTGCTGGGTTTTGCCCAAGTCCATGAGGAACCTGAGGGTTTCTCTTTGCCGTTCTTCGTCAAAGCGAACGAAAATATCATCCAGTACTACCGGCAATGGTTCGATTTGTTCCCCGAAGGAGAGGGCCATAGCCAGACGAATGGACAGGAAGACCTGGTCGCCAGTTCCGGAGGACCAGATTTTGGCATCTTTCACATGGTGCGCCCCATCGATGATGCCGATATTTTTCCCATCGTCGGAAATGGTTAAGGAATATTTCCCTTTGGTCATAGCCTGCAGGAATGTATTGGCCTGTTTCACAATTTGTGGCTGCTTGCCCGACTCGTAGGTGGCTTGTGCTTTCTCCAGAATTTCTCCGGTATACATATAGGACAGCCATTCTGCGAAGGAGGCTTTCAGTTCCGCTTCGATTTTTTCTTTCTTCTGAAGTGCTTCTGTGATGGTGTTATCCCCAGCCAGACGGAAGATTTCATTTTCCACGGCGCCCTGGTTTTTCTGAAGTTCTCCCAGCTGGGTGGTTTCTTCTTCAATCTGGTGAGACAACGCCTGGTGTTCTTTCATCCATGCATCGTACTGTCCGGTCTCCAAAGAATGCCACAGTTTCTGGAAATCTTCATCGCTGCCAGCATAGAGGCGCAGGTCCTGTTTCACCGTATCCCATTCTTTGGCCAGCTGGTCGTGGTGCTCGTGGGCATTGACTTTTTCGGCGAACTCTTCTGCGTTTTTCGCATTGACCAAGTTCAAGAGCGTATCCATTTCTCGCTGACAAGAGGCCCAGGAATCGTCCAGTTTCGCCATTTCTTTTTCGTAGGCTTCGTGCTGCTTATTCTTTTCCAAAATGGCTTGCCACTTCAGATTTCTCTGGTGGGTTTCTTCGTACAGCTCCTGTACCCCATCGGGGCTAATGGCATAGGGCAGTTTGGTTACAGAAATAATATCTTCTGCCCGGCGGCTGAAGCTGTCCAGTTTGGCATCCATCTGTTCCAGTCGCAGGTCCAGGATTTTTCCTTTCCCTTCGGCGGTATAGATTTTCTGCCACTGCTCCTGCAAGGCCGACAGGGCGTCGGCAGCCACCGCCGGAAGGTGGTTCTTTTGAAGCCAGTTGTTCCAGTCGGTGTCTGCTTTGGTTTTCTTTTCTCGAAGGGTTTTCCCTTCTTCGGTCCATTTCTGGTGCTGTTCCTGTTGCTTGCGAATGGTTTCCCGTTTCCAGGAAATAGCCTGTCTCTGGGCCTGGTCTTTGTAGAAATCAGACCGTTTTTCCTGCATCAGATTGTGAAACGCTTTGAGATCATCCAAGGATTTCGGTGCTTGGCCTGGGAATTTTTCTGCCAAAGCGGCCCGGTTCTTTTCCAAAGTATCCAATTCCCCGTGAAGGCGTTCTAGCTCATTTCCTTTTTTATGAATGGTCCGGTTGTGCAGGATGAAGCAAATCACAGAAAGCACAAAAGCCCCGGCCGCTCCATAAAAAGCAGCATAGCCCGCCATAGCCATGTAGAAAGCACCGATGCCTCCCAAGGCGCCAGCCAGAAGAAGGATCCCCATCATAAGCCAGGGAGTGAATTTCCTATCTTCCTGCTCGTTCAGCGCATCCATCCGTTCCTGCACGTCCGCCGCCTGATGAAGCAGCTGTTCCAGTTCGCCCGCCATGGTTTCGCAATTTTGCCAATCTTCTTCGGTTTGAACTTCTTTCCCATCCTTGGTCTGGTCTTCTACTTCTTCTACTTCCGGTTCGCGCTGTTCCCAGAAATGAAGTTCATTGTTCCGAACGCCTACGCTCTGTGCCAGTCGGCGCCCTTCGGCCCAATCCACATTGCTGCACGGTTCATCGATTTTGAGAGCCCTATCCCATAATGGCAGAGCATAGCCCAAATTGATGAAATCGAGACGCCAGTTTTCTTTTTCCTGTTCCATCTCGTCCGCGTCCTGCATGGTCTGCCGCCACTGGCCCAAATCGACGTAAAGTTTTTCCAACGCTTCGGAAACGCCCGCCCAGGGAATGACTTCATCTTTCCGAAGGGGCTTATAGGCATCCAGCTTAGGCTGTAGCGATTCTTTCTGTTCATGAATGACCTTCATGCGATTCATCAGCTGGTTCCACTGTTCCTTACCGTTGGAAGGAAACATTTTCACCTGTTCCGATAAATCCAATTGCCGTTTGATCCGACTGGCCCGTTTGTAATATTCCCACGCGCCCAGTCGTTTTTCCATGACCCGGTCATTATCCTGGTCTTTTTGCAATTTGTCTTTCAGGTCCGCAATCTGCTTTTGCAGCACGTCTTGCTTCTTCTGCAGCTCCGAAAATTCTTTTTCCTGGTTCGATAGACCATCCAATTCCTGGTTCACCGCATCCAAGTCCGCCAGGAGCTGGTTGATTTTTCGCTTCCCCTGGGGCGCTGCCACCAGCAGTTTTTCCTTGTTCTCCTGGATGATGTTTTTCACATTGGACAGTTTGTCCCCACCCTGGAGCATGAAGAATCGACTTCTCACCGAATCATTGGACAAGAACGATGCCCCTTGCAAATCTTCCAATCCTACGGCAAAAATCTTTTCATACATGTAGCGATTGAGGCCATGCCACCACAAAGTGGGCAATTCTTCCTCGAATTTGATATGGTTGCTATTTTCAAACCAACGGTCTTTTTCTTCCCGAAATACCCGGTATTCCTGGCCGTCAGAACGGACGAAGGCCATATTTCCTTTCCGTCCCTGCCATTTGCCTCGGCTATATCCGAAAAGCATGTCTCGGATAAACCGCAGCATGGTGGTTTTGCCGCTTTCATTTTCCCCCATGACCACATGGAGCACATCTTGAGAAGGCTGCCAGGACGCATGGTGGTAAATGCCATACTGCTCCAGCTGCAAATCAGTGATTTTCATTTTCTGCCTCCTCCTCAGTCAGCATTTCTGCGCCAATCAGCTCCGCCCGATGGAAGGCTTTCAGCAAATCCTCATCGGACATGGCGTCTAGCAATTTTTTGTACTTCATCACTTCCGGCTGTTTTTCCGCCAGCTGACGAAGGGCGGTCTTTTTCTCTGCCGCCGGAAGCACATCCCAGGTGTCATAGGCATGGAGATAGCTGCCTGTCACGTCCGGAAGTTCCCGCCGTTCTTTCAAATTGATAGACGGCTTCGTATTGTCCTCGATGCGAATGAAATAGGCGAAAAGGAAACGGAATTGTTCCTTCTCGTTCAAAGTTTGCAGCAGGAAATCTCTTCCTTCTTCTGTAGAAACTGCTTTATGAAGCGGCCCGGCCCCAGTCAGCACCAGTCGAACCATGTTTGGCCGACCGGTCAGTTCCTTGAGATCGGCTCTGCGTTTCCCTATTTCCTTCAGTAAATCATCTACGGTCGGGAAAGAGGAAATATCGATCACCATATCCATCCAGCGGATGGCATCGGTTTCGATAAACTTGGTGGTAATGGTCCCGTAGGCCCCCACATCCACCAGGTAGCATCCACGAGGACCAATTTCAGAAATATCCAGCCCCTGGGTATTTCCTGGATATACAATGTAAGGTTTGGTGGACAGGGTCTTCCGGGTGTGTACATGTCCCAGTGCCCAGTAATCGATGCCGGCGATTTTCAAATCTTCCACCGTGCAAGGCGCATAGGGACTGCCTACCACGCCTGCGTCGGTATGCAACATGCCGATGGCAAATCCATTGCCCGGATTGACATGAAATTCTTTCACCAGATTTTTCTTGGTATGTCTGGTTTTGTAACTGATACCATAAATGGTGGCCGCTTTTTCGCCGTCCTTCATGAGCGGCAAAGCCTCCACTTCATCGGAAGAAAAAATATGTACCGTCTCTGGCAAAGGAATGTCCGCCCGCCAGGCTTCTCCCGGATCGTGGTTCCCATGGACAATAAACACTTCGATGCCCCCCTGGGCAGCTCGATACAGTTCTCTAGCGAAAGCCATCTGGGCCGCTAAGCTGTGATGGTCTGAATTATATACGTCACCGGAAATCAGAATCGCATCCACCCTGTTTTCCAGTGCAGCATCTACGACTTTTTCAAAAGCCTTATAGGTTGCCTTCCCGATCTGTTCATTCCACGGTCCCTTCATGCCCAGTCGTACCTGGCCAAAAGGTTCCCCTAAGTGCAGATCCGCACAATGGATAAAAGAAAAATGCTTTCCCATAATTCCTCCTAAAGTTCTTAGGGATTAGGGACTAGGGATTGGGGATTAGGCGATATTCCTAATCCCTAATCCCCAATCCCTAGCTACTATCTCCTAGATATATGATTTCTATGATACACCAGCCGTGAATCATGGAAATACACGTATTCATATTTTATCACAGGGAAGAAGGAGTGGCTAGTGGTTTCAGGTAGCTCAGGGTTCTCAGGTTGCTCAGGGTTCTCAGGGTTCTCAGGGTTCTCAAGGTTCTCAAGGTTCTCAAGGTTCTCAAGGTTCTCAAGGTTCTCAAGGTTCTCAAGGTTCTCAAGGTT
>CAKQBK010000035.1 GCA_934216155.1 uncultured Dialister sp. | reverse complement strand
CCCTGAGAACCCTGAGAACCCTGAGAACCCTGAGAACCCTGAGAACCCTGAGAACCCTGAGAACCCTGAGAACCCTATATTTCAAATAACAAGGAGGATCCTACTATGGATTTGAATAGATATCATCGATTTCACTTTGTAGGAATTGGTGGCATGGGCATGAGAGCCTTGGCTACGATTTTGCTTGACAAAGGATATGAAGTATCTGGCTCCGATATGAACGATTCTCCTTTTTTAGAAGATTTTCGTAAAAAAGGTGCCATTGTTTATATTGGGCACAAGGCAGAGCATGTGAAAGGGGCAGATTGTCTCATTATTTCCTCTGCCATTTCAGACGACAATCCAGAACTGTTGGAAGCGAAAAAGGAAAACATTCCCGTCTTCCATCGGTCTGACGTGCTGGCAGCTATGTTCCAGTGGGGGAAAGGCATTGCGGTAGCCGGTGCTCATGGGAAATCCACCACCTCCGCTATGGTGGGACAGATTTTCTATGAAGCCCAGAAAGACCCCACCATCGTACTGGGGGCCGCTGCAGACTACATTCATGGCAATTCCATTCTGGGTCATGGCGATTATGTGATTGCCGAAGCCGATGAAAGTGACGGCTCTTTCTTGAAATTCTCCACGTACCTCACGGTGGTGACCAATATCGAAGATGACCATTTGGATCACTATGGTAGCGTGGAAAATATTCGCAAAGCCTTCGTGGAATTCATTAGCCATATTTCCTATAATGACGGTGCAGCCATTCTTTGCATCGATAGCGAAGGGGTGAAGGCTATTCTGCCAAAGGTAGAAAAGCCCATCATTACCTATGGATTGGATGAAAATGCTGATTACCAGGCTATCAATAAACGGTATGAAAATAAGCACCTGTTCTTCAATGTGCTTCATAAAGGAGAAAACTTGGGCACCATCGAACTGCAGATTCCGGGAACCCATAACATCCGAGACGCTTTGGGCGCTGTAGTGACCGGGCTCTATTGTGGTATTTCCTTTACCACTATCCAGCAGGCTCTTTCTCATTTCGTAGGCGTGAAGCGCCGCTTTGAAACGAAATCCAGAGAAAATGATCTCTGGGTGGTGGATGATTATGCGCACCATCCGACAGAAATTGAAGCCACCTTGCGTGCTGCCAGAGAAACAGGGGACCATCGCATCATTTGTGCGTTCCAGCCCCATCGGTACTCTCGCACCCAGCTGCTGCAGCAGGAATTTGCGGAAGCCTTTGATGATGCAGACGTTCTGTTCTTTACCGACATTTATGCGGCCAGCGAAGAACCGATTGCCGGCGTAGATGGACACCTGATTCCGTCTTTGGTTGCGAAACGAAATCCAGGAAAAGAAATCCATTATGTGGAAAATATTCACGAAATGGCAAAAGCTCTATATGATTTTATCCAGCCAGGTGATATGATTATAACCATGGGAGCCGGTAGTATTTACCGCTCCGGTGAAGAATTGATTCAAATGGTAAAGGAAAAAGGGATAAACAAGTGATTACAAAAGAGAGTAAAATCGTAGTACTCATGGGTGGCCCTTCTACAGAAGCAGAAGTTTCTAGAAATACAGGCAGTGCCATCGCAGAAGCCTTGTCTTCTATCGGGTACTCCGTCACACCAATGGAATACGACCCACATCATGTGGTAGAAAATTTGAAAACTTTAGGGGCCGATGCAGTTTTCATCGCCCTTCATGGGAAATATGGGGAAGATGGGACCGTGCAGAGCGTACTGGAACTGGCAGAAATTCCTTACACCGGTTCTGGCGTCACATCCAGTGCCATCACCATGGACAAGATTATGACCAGTCATTTCTTCAAACAGGCCCATCTTCCTATGGCGGATTCCAAACCGTACTATCTGAAAGATGGAAAAGAAGCAGTGAAAGCAGACATTCTGTCCCATTTCAAATTTCCAGTTGTGTTGAAGCCTGCTTGCGAAGGATCTACCATTGGGATTGAAATTGTCAGAAAAGAAGAAGACCTGGAAGGTGCCATTGATCGGGTGTTCCACGTGGAACCTCGTATGCTGGCCGAAGCCTACTTGGCTGGCGATGAATTTACCGTGTCCGTTTTGGATGGGAAAGCCCTGCCAGTGATTCAGATTTGCCCCCATTCCGGACAGTATGATTATCATTCGAAATATACCAAAGGGGCCACTGACTACATTGTGCCGGCACCTATTTCCGAAGAACTGACCAAAGAAATGAGCGAATTGGCAGAAGCTGGGTACCGCATGGCAGAATGTGCCGGCGTGGTTCGCTTCGATTTCAAAACCGATGCAGAAGGAAAACCATTCATCCTGGAAGCAAACTCCATTCCTGGCATGACCGCCACCAGCCTAGTTCCTAAAGCCGCTGCCGCCGCAGGCATGGACTTCCCGACCCTTTGCGAAAAAATACTCCTGGAAGCAGGATTGAATAAGGTGTAAATAGCGGTTAGAAGAGATAATGAGCGGTGGTAGCGTAGAAGATATAAGGTTATTATTCTACTGATTTGCTATGTTTCACTATGAGAAGATAGGGCTTATCAAAAGGTTAAAAGGGTTATAAAAGGTTATGAAACTAACGATGTCACATAACCCTATATAACCTTTATAACCTGGATTGTAGCGGTATATGCTATTATGCTTGACAGGGAACATGGCAGAATAATAACCTTTATTCTTTAGCATCATTGCTTTTACAAGTTTTACAGGATCATAATATATGGATAATTTTAAAAGCTTCAACGAATTTCGACGAGAGCAGCATGCGGGGAAGCTACCTGAGGAAAAACAGGAAAAAATCAACCACGAGCCAGAGCCTGTGGTACCACTGGAAGACACGGTAGAAGAGACACCTGTCATTCATCATCCGAAGAAAAAGCATGGATTCCATCGAGGCAAAGCCTACGTGGCAGGTGCCGCAGGAACGGTGATTCTATTGGTTGCGGCACTTCTCTTTTTGCCTATTCCTTTGGGATACATTCATCTCACCGGGACCGACACATTGACATTGGAAGATGTACTCTTTGAAGGTCGTATTTCCCAACCGGTGAATGTGCTGCAAATCAGCGGCAGCGAACTGGAAGACCGACTGAGCCATGATATCCGAGTGGCCCATGTAACCGTGACGAGACATTTCCCCTTTGAACTGGAAGTGCATATCGAAGATCGGGTACCTTTGGCTGTGATTCGTGGAGAAATGAGCTACGCTTTCATTGACAAAGACGGTATGGTCATTGATTCGGTGCAAGCCATTCGCAAAGTAGAAGTACCGATGATTACAGGAAAGCGACTGGGTAATCTGCTCCTGGGAGATACGGTGTCCCAGGGAGATGTTTCCAAAGCCCTGGATTTCTTGAATCACCTTTCCCCAGAGGGACGGAAAGCCTTTTCGGAAGTGAATTTAGGAAATGATGATAACATCCGGGCGTACACCCGTGATGGGGTGACCGTCCGTCTTGGCAATGGCAGCGACATGGCGAAACAGGCAGAACTGGCAGAAAATATGGTGGGAGATGTGAAAGCCCGCGGCCTTTCTGTAGAATATGTGGATGCCAATCTGGCATCTCCCTTTATCAAGCTGAAAAAATAAAAATTTTTGCATTTTTTATCAAATTGTCTCACGGAAACTGTAGCGAAGTTGCCGAAAGTATTGTACAATGTAAAATATGATACATAGAAACAGGGATGCATATCCTGAGTCAACAAATACATGACAATAGGCCCTAAAGGAGGAGCAAAACATGGAACAGTCCGAAATGGCAAATATTAAAGTAATTGGTGTAGGTGGCGGCGGAAATAACGCAGTTGACCGCATGATTGATGCAGAAGTCAAAGGAGTAGAATTCTTTGCTGTCAATACAGAAACCCAGGTTCTGAATAAATCCAAAGTAGAAGAAGACCATAGAATTCAGATTGGCGAAAAGCTGACCAAAGGTCTCGGCGCAGGCGCTAGACCAGAAGTGGGCGAACAGGCCGCTGAAGAATCCAAAGAAGACCTGACCAAAGCACTGACCGGTGCAGACATGGTTTTCGTTACCGCTGGTATGGGTGGCGGCACAGGTACCGGTGCTGCTCCAGTAGCAGCGCAGTGTGCTAGAGAATTGGGTGCACTCACCATTGCGGTTGTCACTAAACCATTTTCCTTTGAAGGTAAAGTCAGAGCGAAAAATGCTGCTGAAGGGATTGAACGTTTGAAAAACAGCGTCGATGCCATTCTGGTGGTTCCGAATGATAAACTGATGGGAATCATTGATAAAAAGACTTCCATTAAAGATGCTTTCAAAACCGCTGATGACGTACTTCGTCAGGGCATCCAGGGCATTTCCGACTTGATTACCGTTCCTGGTATCATCAACCTGGACTTTGCTGACGTACGTACCATCATGAGCGACCAGGGTGAAGCTCTGATGGGTATCGGTATCGGCAGCGGCGACAATCGTGCCAGCGATGCTGCCACCATGGCTATCAATAGCCCACTGCTGGAACGCAGCATTGACGGCGCTAAAGGCATTATCATCAACATCACCGGTAATGAAGACCTGGGCCTCTTTGAAATCAATGAAGCTTCCCAGATCATCACCGAAGCAGCCGATCCGGATGCCAACATCATTTGGGGTACTTCTGTAGACCCGTCTCTTGACAACGATACTGTAAAAATCACTGTTATTGCTACTGGCTTTGGCGACAAGAAAAAGACACCAACCCAGACTTCCAATACCAGCCGATTCAGCAACTCCGTTCGTCCAACCACAGGTATTGCGGTTCCTGAATTCCTCAGAAAATAATTCACAACCGGAAAGCCACACCGCAACTCGCAGTGTGGCTTTTTCTTCCTTTTAATATATTTGGTGACTAGTGACTAGTAGCTAGGGATTAGGAAATAGGTCTATAGCGGTAGTAGCATTAGCGTTTTATCTCCGCTGTTGGTGACAGGTTGCTCAAGTTTCTAAAGGTTCTCAGGTTGCTCAGGTTCTCCGAATGTGCCAATAGATGCTAGCGTCATTAGCTCATTCGAGAAACGTGAGAAACCTAAGTATCCTGAGAAACCTGAGTAACCTTTGCATCAGCAGAAATCATCGCATATTTCGCTTCACTTAACAGCATTGCTCAGTCGAGGGGAGAATACAAGAAGTGTGCAAGCGAACTATATCGCTAGGTGCGTAGCGAAGATGGGTAGCTCTTTATACTTCGCAAGTAGTATGACAATCCGTTACGGGACTAATACCACTACTCACTTTTCACTTTTTATTTTTTGCAGTTGATTAATCTAACCAGAGGGAGCCAACCTATGAAATGTCCATTTTGCAGTAGCACAGATACGAAGGTGACTGACTCCAGAGATACCGATGATGGCGCTTCGATTCGCCGTCGCCGGCAGTGTCTCTCCTGTGGACGCCGTTTTACCACCTATGAAACGGTAGAAACCACACCACTTCGGGTGATCAAGAAAAATGGAACCCGAGAAATGTTTGACCGGAATAAACTGCGTAGCGGATTGGTGAGAGCCTGTGAAAAAAGAAATATCACCACCTCTCAAATTGAAGATATTGTGAATCACATCGAACGGACCCTTCGCAACGATTTGAAACAGGAAGTATCCAGCGAACGGATTGGCAATCTGGTGATGGACGAACTTCGTCAATTGGACCAGGTGGCCTACGTGCGCTTTGCCTCGGTCTATCGAGAATTTAAAGATATTGGAAGCTTCATGAATGAACTGAAAACATTGATGGGCCATTCCAAATCGATTGAACATAAAGGAAATCATAATGAATAAAGAAACTATCTCCTCTTGCTTTGCCGACCATGCAGAAGCATTGGAAAAGACAAAAGCTTTATTTCCTGTCATTTACGAAATGGCAACGGTTTGCTATGAAGCGCTGCAAGCAGGCCATAAAATTTTGATTTGCGGGAACGGTGGCAGTGCTGCCGATGCGCAGCACATTGCGGCTGAATTGGTAGGCAGATATCACAATGAACGTATTTCCTTACCATCCATTGCTCTCACCACCGATACGTCCATTCTGACTGCCGTAGGAAATGACTACGCTTTTGACCGCATCTTTTCCCGTCAAGTAGAAGGACTGGGGCAAGAAGGGGACGTCCTCTGGGGCATTTCCACCAGTGGTAATAGTGCCAATGTGAATGAAGCACTGAAAGCTGCCAAAGCGAAAGGAATGAAAACCATCGGATCCACAGGTAAAACCGGAGGCTCCATGGTGGCACTGTGTGATACCGCTTTGGTGATTCCTTCCGATGTGACTGCCCGCATTCAGGAAATGCACATGCTTTGTGCTCATATCATTTGCCAGCTCATTGACGATATGGAGTGGAAAGCATGAACGAAACTCCTGTGAAAGCAGTCTTTTTCGACCGAGATGGGGTGCTCAACCGAGACGATGGATATGTGCATGATAAAGAGCATTTTCATTGGATCGAAGGCGCTAGAGAAGCCATAGCCAGACTTTCAAAAGAAGGCTGGCTTTTGTTTGTGGTGACCAACCAAAGTGGTATTGCCCGTGGTTACTACACCGAAGATGACGTGAAAAAGCTCCACCAAGAAATCAATGAAGAACTCCAGACCTATGGGGGACACATCACGGAATTTTTCTACTGCCCTCATTTGCCAGGTGCTCCCGTTAAGAAATACGATGTTGTGTGTCACTGCCGGAAACCAGAACCAGGCATGATTCTCAAAGCCATGGAAAAATACCACATTTCCAAAGATAGAGCCATCCTCTTTGGCGATGGAGAAAGAGACGTGGAAGCAGCCAAGCGAGCAGGCATCCGCGGCGTTCTGTACACTGGCGGTAATTTGGATGAATTTGTGAAAACACATCTGAAAAACGATAGAAACTAGAAGTGGTGGCGATGTACAGCTTATGAAGGTTATTGTTCTGCCTTGTTCGATAGCAGACAATAGTTTTTAGGCCGACAGAGTCTAGGGAAACGCTGATTTAATCAAAGAATTTGAAATTATATGAATTTTTATCCAAAGCATCGTCAAGAAAATCCTTAAATAGCTCGCTATTCGCGGATTTTCTTTCCTCGCTTTAGATAAAAATTCAAGAATAATTTCAAACCATGATTAAATCAGTGTTTCCCTAGGTTATAAAGGTTACACAGGGGTATTTGATTATGTTAGTTGCATAAGCTATTTATCCCCCTTTTTAACCTTTTGCAAAGCCGTGTCTTTCGCGTTGACACATGGTCGGTCAGCAGAATAATAACCTTATAATATCCTGCGGTGCTATATCACTTGATGAGTCTCATTCATTTTTCTACATTATTTCAAGACAGGATATAACTATGGAAGAAATTACCAGTCGTAACAATAAATGGATCAAATGTGCTTTGCAGCTGAAGCAGAAGAAATTCAGAGACCGCTATGGGATGTTTCTCATGGAAGGCCTGCGGAGTGCCGAAGATGCCATTCATCAAGATATCAGAGATTGTATTTGCCTGATTCAAAAAGACCAGCTGTCTCACGAAAGAGTCAAAGCCATGGTGGAAGATGGAAAAAAACTCCATTGGCTCTTTCTCTCTCCGGTAGACTCTTTGATGAAACTGCTGTCTGGCACAGAACACGGTCAGGGAATCATTCTCCTGGTGAAAAAGAAAACCTATGACAAAGAAGCCCTCTTAGAAAAGAAAGACGGCTTTTTTGTAGTATTGGACGCTGTTCAGGACCCAGGAAATATGGGAACCATCCTCCGTACCGCCGCAGCCGCTGGCGTAGAGGCTATCCTTCTGACCAAAGGTTCCACCGACGTGTATGCTGAAAAAGCAGTGCGAAGTTCCATGGGGAGCATCCTTCGCATTCCGGTCTACGAAAATATAGATGTATCATTCCTCTCGGAATGGAAAAAGAAATCCGGCCTTCCTTTGTACGGTACCGCTTTGGAAAATGCACGGCCCTATAAAGAAATTGGAACCATGAATAAAGGTATTTTTATCTTTGGCAACGAAGGAAATGGCATCAGCCAAGAACTCTTAGCACTGGCTGACCAGAACCTGTACATTCCTTTGGCTGGCACCGTAGAATCTCTTAATGTGTCTATTGCTTGCGGAATTATTTTGTTTCACTTTATGACATGATAGTAGCTACTCATTATATAAAAAATTTATGATTCCACCCATTGTCAAAAAGTAGCCTATAGGGTAAACTTGTGATACAACATGTATATACTTACATGATTGTTGATAGAAATACAAAAGTGAGAACCTTTTACACTAGTCGTAATTGGTGACTGGTGGACTGGTGACTAGTGACTGGAGACTGCTATTCGTCCTAGTCACCAGTCACCATTCACTAGTCACCTATAAAGTTTTTGTCCCTTCAATGACGAATTATTTTTTCGGAGGAGTGGCTGTATGAGAAAAGAAGAATCCCAGTTTTACCTAGTGGATTTGCAAATATTACCGGAAGCCATCAAGAAAGCCATCAAAGTGAAAGAAATGTTGAAAGATGGTACTTGTGGCAATATTAACGAAGCAGTACAAAAAGTAAAAATGAGCAGAAGTGCTTATTATAAATACAAAGATCATGTAGCACCTGCTTTTGACGCGGAAAAAGATAGAATTGTAGTCCTGTTTATCATCATGTCTGATGATTTTCCTATGTTCAATAAAGTGATGCGCCGCATTGGAAAAGATAAAAATACGATTTTATCCTTCAATCGGACCACAGCTTCCAGTAAAACCGTGGCTGTCACCATCACATTGAAAACAGAAGAATCATTAGTGAATTTGCAATATATGAAAGAAGCCATTGGCGCCATGAAAGGCGTTCAGTCAGTCACCTTTGGTGCGGGAGGGGATTTGTGATGAAAAAGATTCATATTGCACTTCTTGGTTTCGGAACCGTAGGAAGCGGTGTGGCCGAAACCATCAAAAGAAATAGCCGGATGATGGAAGAAGAATTGGACTGCCAGCTGGAAATTACCCACGTATTGGTTCGTCATCCAGACAAGTACAAAGATTTGGATATTTTAAAAGGCGTGGATGTGACTGATTCCTTCGACCATATCATCAACGATCCAGAAGTAGGCATCGTAGTAGAAGTGATGGGCGGTATTCATCCAGCCAAAGAATATATTTTTGAAGCCCTGAATCATCAGAAAAATGTGGTCAGTGCTAATAAAGACCTGGTAGCTCTCTTTGGACCAGAAATCATGAATACAGCCGTAGAGAACAAAGTCAACTTCAGCTGCGAAGCCAGTGTTGGTGGCGGTATTCCGATTCTTCGTCCACTCCATGATTCCCTGGCTGCCAACGAAATTGAAAGCATCGTAGGTATCGTCAATGGGACCACCAATTTCATTCTGTCCAGTATGGATGAAGAAGGAATGAGCTACTCTGATGCACTTCGCTTGGCACAGAAAAAAGGCTTTGCCGAAGCAGATCCAACCAATGACGTGTGCGGCTATGATGCAGCTAGAAAACTGGCAATTCTTGCCTCCATTGGCTTCCGCGCCAATGTCACTTTTGACGACGTACTGGTAGAAGGCATTGAAAAGATTTCCCAGAAAGACGTACAGTATGCCAGCGAAATGGGATACACCATTAAACTTCTGGCCGTAGGTACCCGCCAGGAAAATGGTATTTCCCTTAACGTCTATCCTGCCTTCGTTCCGAGAACCCATCCATTGGCTTCCGTCAAAGGCTCCTATAACGCTATTTATGTGACAGGAAATATCGTAGATGACGTTATGTTCTACGGTCGTGGTGCCGGTTCCCTTCCGACTGCCAGTGCTGTCATGGCCGATGTAATTAGCACTGCTAAGCACATCATGAACCATTCCACCGGTACCGGAATGATGCTCACGGAAACCAAACGGATTCCATTCTACTCCTCTTTGAAACTGAAAAACTCCTACTACTTCCGTCTCATTGTAGACGACGTGACTGGTGTTCTGTCCCAGATTGCCTCTGCCTATGCAGACAACGACATCAGTATCAAAGAAGTAGTCCAGAAGAGCCGTATCGAAGATGCCGCAGAACTGATGATTATCACCCAGGACACACCGAGAGAAAATATCATTCACGTAGAAAAAGCCCTGCAGGTTCTGCCTTGCATGCGCCAGGTTGCCAATATCGTGAGGGTTATGGAAGATGACAGAGAATAAAACATACATCGTTCGCGTGCCAGCCACCACTGCCAATATTGGCAGCGGATTTGATACCCTGGGCATGTCTTTGGGACTCTACAATGTAGTTCAGTTTGTTCCTGTAGAAGGAAGACAACTGGTAGATACAGACATCAAAGCCGAAGGAGAAGGGGCCGACCAGATTACCACCGGCATGGACAATATGATTATCCACGCCATGGCGGAAACAGCGAAAAAAGCAGGCCGTGAAATCCCAGGGGGACACATGTACCTGATCAACCGTATCCCCTTCGCCAGAGGCCTAGGCAGCAGCTCCGCCGCATTGGCTTCTGGTGTATTTCTAGCGAACCTTCTCATGGGAGAACCTTTCAATCGCACTGACATTTTAAATATCACCGCTGATATGGAAGGACACCCAGACAACGCCGCTCCTGCCATTTTGGGCGGCTTCTGCATGGCCCTTTTGAAAGAAGGAAAAGTCACGGCCGAAAGCATCGACATTCCATCCCATTGGAAAGCCGTAGTGACCATTCCAGAATTTGAACTCCATACAGAAAAAGCCAGAGCCGTACTGCCTAAAACCTATAGCCGCAGCGACGCGGTTCACAACATCGGTGCCGTATCTTTTCTGATGGCCGCTTTCATGTATCAGAAACCGGAATATCTGAAATTTGGCCTAGATGACTGCATCCACGTACCATACCGCTTGGATCTCATTCCAGGTGCCAAACAAGTCATCGCCAACGCCACCTACGCCGGCGCCTACGGCGCCACCATCAGCGGCTCCGGCCCAATCATCATCGCCTTTGCTCCGGCCGATAAAGCTGATGTAGTAGGAAAAGCCATGGTAGAAGGATTCAACTCCGCTAAGATCGAAGCTAAGTACCTGATTCTCGACTTTGATCAAAATGGTATCATGAGCGTATAGTCGGCTTATACCCCGTGAGGTCCGATAATATCGAGTTTTTTTATCAAGAAATCATTGTCTGTAGCAAAAAAAGTACCGATTTTTTGATGATTACTATTTTCGTAGTTGTTCCCGCCGAATATTTTATTACGAAAAAAGAGTGTGGATAAATAATCCACACTTTTTTTTTATACCTAAGCTATTGTCCCATGTATGGTAAGTGCATAACCTCAGCCCACAAGTTTAACGACAGCACTTTGTGATACCAGTATAATTTTCCAAAGCTTCTCGTAGCTACGGTTCCATTAAAACCTTATAAACAAATTGGCAATCTTTTGAAAACGCCCACCAAAAGATTACAGAAGGAGTATAATAGGATTATACATGATGAGAAAATCATGTATGAAATGGTGACTAGTGACTGGTAGACTGGTGACTAGGCTATGTTTTTTCTTGCTAGAGGATGCTCTATAATTTGTACGCCCGATATTTACCGAATATGTGCAGCAAAATTTGATATTCAAGTGCATAGAAATACGGGTATTGTGCAGATTCCTGTGTACGCACTGTTGCTGGTTGTTAGTTATTTGAATCCAACAACTAACAACCAGCAACAATTATTGTTCTAGTTGAAATTTGAATTAACAAACATCCTCTAGTCACGAGTCACCAGTCACCTTAATCCAGTACATGAAAGAAGGTCTTTCAAAGACAAAAATGGATACAAAAATTATCTACATGACGAACCACGATCGGCGGTATGCGTCTATGAAGGCGGCTTGTGAAGCCTTGCAGGAGAAGCGGGAGATTTCGGATTTCTGTCTACCTGTGAAGGTGGAGCGGTCCAGTGAGTGGAGCCGGAATTGGGAGAGGAAGTTATCCGGGTCTTCTCTGGTGATGATTCATCTCATGAAGAATGCCCTGAAATCGTCCTTTTGGCGGGATTGCAAAAATTTCTTGGAGACATCTCATATTTCCTATTTCGTTGATGCCATCGACGGGGAGACGGCGGAGCACAGTGATTCGATTTCCGGAGACGTGTTGACCCATTTCCGGAAATACAGTCTCTACGGGGGACTTACCAATTTCAAAAATCTCTGGCTCTATGCCAATGGGCTCTTTGAGAAAGATGGTCCCCAAGCGAAAGAGCCGGAGGCTTATACTTGGGCTGGCATATATGACCCGGACGCGCCGGATCGGTTCACCACCGATTTGGAGGGGTATCTCTCATCTCACCGGAAAGGAAATCGGCCGGTGCTGGGACTTCTGTTCTACCGGGAGGAATGGATTTGGGATGACACGGCGTACCAGCGGTGTTTCATGGAGGAAGCGGAGAAGCAGGGCTATGATGTGATTCCTGTGTTTGCTAACGGCCTGGTAGATACGTCTCTGGGCATGCCGCCACTGGCGAAGGTGCTAGAGTCCTATTTCATGAAAGATGGGAAGCCGGTCATTGATGCGTTGGTTTCCACTATGAAATTCTCTGTCCTGGGGGCTGGCCGAAGCGGCGGTGATGTGCTGGAGAAATTGGGCGTGCCCATTTTGGATGCCTACACGCTGCTGACTCCCGAAGAGGAATGGCGGAAGAATCCGGAAGGCATGAACGCTGTGGAGACGTCTATTTCCGTGGCTATGCCAGAACTGGATGGGGTGATTCACGGTGTGCCCATTGCGGGTCACGTGAAAGGTCCCGATGGGAGCGTGGTTTATGTGCCGATTCCCGAACGGATGCACCGCATGGTCTCCAAGGCAGGGAAATGGGCTCGTCTCCATCAGATGAAGAATGAAAATAAAAAGATTGCCATCATTTTCCACAATTACCCAGCGAAGAATTCCAATATCGGCAGTGCTTCCGGGCTGGATACCATGGAGAGCGCCATCGGGCTCATGAAAGCCATGAAGGCCGAAGGGGACCACATGGATTTCATCCCCGAAACATCGGAAGATTTCATTTCCCTTATGACGTCGAAAGCCACCAACGATCTCACCATGATGACCGAAGAGCAGGCGGAAGATTGCCAGCAGCTGCCAGCGAAGGACTATATTTCCTTCTTCCACACATTGGGGCGGGCCGCACAGGAGAAAATGGAGGACCAGTGGGGCGAGGCGCCGGGGGATGTGATGCTTTCGGAGAAAGGAAATATTCTCATTCCTGGTACGGTGGATGGAAATCTATTTCTGACCGTGCAGCCGTCTCGCCAGTACGGCATGGACCCGGCCAAGGCTTACCATGACCCGTACATCCCGCCGACCCACCAATACTTGGCCTTTTACTACTGGCTTCGGAACGTTTGGAAAGCCGATGCGGTGATTCATCTGGGCACCCATGGCAATTTGGAATGGCTGCCTGGTAAGGCCGTTGGTCTCGATGAGGACAGTTTCCCCGACATCGCGTTGGGGGACGTGCCAAATATTTACCCTTACCATATGACCATCACCGGCGAAGGGATGATTGCCAAGCGCCGTGGGTCGGCGTGCCTTATCGGTTACTTGCCAGCACCGGTGGCAGATGCCGGGGCCTATGATGAATTGGCGGAATTGGAAAAAACATTGGACGAATACGCCCACCTGAAAGAAAACGGCAGTGACGTGACAGACATGGAAGAACCGATTCGGAAGCTCGCCAAAGAGGCCAAGCTGGACGCCGATGTGCCCTATGAAGAGGGGGCGCCTTTCGGAGATTACGTGAGCGCTCTCCACGACACCATCGAAGAACTGAAAGACAGCGAAGTCCACGTGGGTCTCCATGTGCTGGGGCAGCCATTGACCGGGTCCCTTCTCATCGATGGGATTTTGCAAATGCTCCGCCTGTCCAATGGGGATGTGCCTTCCATCTATGACCTGTGGGCCGAGAAATACAATATTTCCCTGGACTTCATCCAGCACCATTCCGCTGATATGGCAGAAGGACTTGGGATGACCTATGGGCAGCTCATGGACCGGATGGGTCGCGAAGCCAAAGAAGTGATTACTACGTTAGCCGAAAAAGATTTCACCCAAGAGGGGATACAAGACGCCATGGCTCTTCCTTGCGCAGCTGGCAGTGAACCGTGGAAACAGAAATTGGAATCTCTTCTCACCTTTGTGGCAAACGAACTGGTACCGCGGATTCGGAAAACCACCGACGAACTGACGCACACCTTGGATGCCCTGTCAGGCCGTTTCGTTCCGCCAGGACCGTCAGGCTCGCCGAACGCCGGCGGTGTGGCTCTCCTGCCATCGGGCCGCAATTTCTATGGCGTGGATCCTAGAAGTCTCCCGTCTCCTACGGGCTGGAAATTGGGCATCAAACTAGGCGATGCCATGATCGAGAAATTCATTGCCGACCAGGGGAAATATCCGGAAAATATCGGCATGGTTCTCTGGTCCGGGCCAAATATGCGCTCCTCCGGGCAGGATATCGCCGAATTTCTTTACATGCTGGGCGTTCGTCCCGTATGGCAGAAAGGAAGTCTCAAAGTCCATGGGTTGGAACTCATTCCCCTGTCGGAATTGAAACGGCCTAGAATCGACGTGACTGGTCGTATTTCTGGCCTCTTCCGAGACACCCTGCCGCAGCTGGCGGAATTGATGGACCAGGCGGTGCTTCTGGCGGCGTCTCAGGACGAATCGGACGAAGACAACTACGTCAGAAAACACGTGAAAGAAGACACCAAGGTCATGACCGATGAAGGCGTCGACGGCGACGAAGCGTGGAGAAATGCGGCATTCCGTATCTTCGGCGATGCGCCGGGTACCTATGGGGCCGGGGTAAATACCGTGCTGGATGGGAAAAACTGGCAAACCGAAGACGACCTGGCCAACGTGTACGTGCGCTGGGGTGGTCACGTCTTTGGCGGCGGAAATCGAGGGGTATTCAAACCAGAATTGTTCAAGAAACGGCTCGCTTCCCTGGATCTGACCGTGAAGAATGAAGAAAACCACGAAAGCAATATCCTCTCCTCTGACGACTACAACGCCTTCCACGGCGGCATGATTGCGGCGGTCAAGAGCCTGGGCGGCAAGACACCCCAGTCCTACGTGGGCGATACCACGAACCGTTCCTCTGTGGGGGTCAAAACCGTGCAGGAAGAAATGAGACGGGTATTTAGAAGCGAATCCATGAATCCGAAATTCATCGAAGGGCTCATGAAACACGGCTACAAAGGGGCCACCGACCTGGCCAACCGCCTGTCTATCAGCTTCCAATGGGACGCCACCAGCGGTGTCATGGACGATTGGATGTACGACCAGTACGCCAAGAAATACGCCCTGGACCCGGACATGCAACAATGGATGAAAAAAGTCAACCCCTGGGCCCTCCAAAACATGGCCGAAACCCTCCTGGAAGCCAACCAGAGAAAACTGTGGAACGCCAGCGACGAAATGAAACAAGAACTGCAAGAACTCTACCTCTCCGTAGAAGGGGAATTGGAAGATGATGAGGACTAAAAAGCAGTGAGGAGTTAGGAATGAGGAGTGAGGAGTGGCGGAAGGGGCGCGCAATTCATAAAGCGCCCCAATACCCCTTTTTATACTTAGATTGAAGTTAGGTTTCATGTGAAACATGGCTCTAAAGGTTATTATTTTCTGCTGTGAAATATTTCCTGTTATTGCAAGTGACAAGGGTAAAAAGGGGGATAAAAGATTATTAGAATACGGTGTTTTCATAACCTTTTGTAACCCCTTATAACTATTGTTTCTCATCAAATATGATGATAGCCACTTCAGTCATCGGCGAGCTATATAAAAAGGAATCTTGCTATTTGTATGCAATCGATATAAGAGCAATTCGAGGGCTCGCCGCCACCACTCCTCACTCCTAACTATCTAAAAAGGTATAACAAACTATGTGTGATTTCAGAAATACATCGCCAACCCAGATGGTGCCTATCCGCATGCTGGTACTGACCCTGACAGGCAAATGCAACTTCGCCTGTCGGTACTGCTACGCCGCAGACGAGGACCAGGTGGACATGGACGATGACATTGCTATCGAAGCGGTGCACCTCGCGGGAAAAAGTGGCAGCCGATTTCTTCTCCAATTTTCCGGCGGAGAACCGCTGCTCCGATTTCCTCTGATTCGAAAATTGATTCAAGTGGTGGAAGACAATCACTACGACGCGCAGATGCAAATCCAGACCAATGGGTCCCTTCTGACCCGAGATATCGGCCGTTTCCTCTATGACCACCACGTGGGAATCGGTATTTCCTGTGATGGCCGGCGGGACGTGATGGATCGCACCCGAATCATGAAAGACGGCGGCTCTTCCTCCAAAGCGGCAGCCAAAGGATTTCAGAATCTGGCGGAAGAATCCATCGGGACCGGTATCACCTGTGTGGTCACCGACGACATGGTGAAAGACCTGCCGGGCATAGCCGACATGGCCCATTTCTACGGCAACGTGCACCAAGTGGGATTCGACATTTTGCGAGAACAAGGACGAGGCGCTTCGTTGCACGAACCCAGCGCTGAAGCCATGACAAAAGCCCTGGAAGCCATCGCCCGCCGGATGGACCTATTGGAACAAATGACTGGCCGCCACGTCCATTTCACCCAAGAAGACCGAGTGGCGTCTCTGGCGAAATCCAAGAAATACGAATTTCCCCAGTGCTACGCCATGAACGGCGAAGCAGCCTTCGTGGACGTCCATGGAAATATCTACGCCTGCTCCTCCTTGATGGGGCGGGAGAAATACCTCCTGGGCACGGTCCAAACTGGCCGGGATCCCAAGAAAGTACAAACCGTTTCGGCCTTCATCAAAGAAGCCATGGCGACATGCCGCACCTGTGAATATTTCCCCCTATGCGGAGGCGGCTGCTTCTCCAGGTGGCTCACCAAAGACGGCACCGTCCGGAAAAGCGAAGCCGAGTGCGCCATGAAACGGTTTTTTATACAACGTTACTTGACTAAGGATTAGTAGCTAGGCCCTAGGGATTAGGAAATATGACTCTACCCATAGAATCATTAGCGTCTTGGCTCCCCTGTCGGGGGAGCTAGCTGCCGAAGGCTGAGGTGAGCAAGCGAACTATATCGCTAGGAGCGTAGCGACGCAGGGATATAGTGAGACGCCATTTCGAGCGTAGCGAAGATGGGCAACTCTAGCGGCATACTTCGCAATGAACATATCAAGAGAACCCGGTGCTATCCGCTCCTAAAGGGAAATGGCTGTATCGGTAAATTTACTAGCGTCTCCCCTCTTCCTCTGGAAGGGGGGCAGGGGGGATAGTTCGCACTAGCGTGATACATGATAGTGGCACATAACCATTTAGGCGTCTAGTACAGCGGTAAAACGCAAAAAATATAAGGTTCTAAGGGTTCTAAAGGTTCTTAGGGGCGCCGAATGAGATGATAACGCTAGCGTTTATTGGCTCATTCGAGAAACCTTCAGAACCTTGAGAACCCTTAGAACCTTCAGAACCCGTAACGAAGAAGAAATCATCCTATGTTTCGCTTAACTTAACAACCCTCCTAATTCCCAGTCACCAGTCACTAATATTTCATTAAAAAGGAGAAAAATATATGAAACGACAGGGAACATTCCCATTTACTGCCATTATCGGGCAGGATACCATGAAAAGAGCTTTAGTGCTCAATGTAGTCAATCCGAAATTGGGTGGCGTACTTATCCAGGGCGAAAAAGGCACTGCCAAATCCACAGCCGTTCGTGCCTTAGCGGACCTGTTGCCACCTAGGAAGTGCATCAAAGGGTGCCGTTTCCATGACGATCCCGATGACAGAGCCAACTGGTGTGATGAATGTCATGAAAAATATGACCACGCCGAACCAGAAGTGGAAATGCTGCCCATGAAGGTCGTGGAACTTCCCGTTTCCGCCACAGAAGATCGCGTGGTCGGCACCTTGGATATCGAAGCAGCCATTCGCGAAGGGAAACGTGCTTTTGAGACAGGCATCCTGGCTGATGCGAACCGAAATATTCTCTACGTAGATGAAATCAATTTGCTAGACGACCATGTGGTGGACGTTCTCCTGGACTCTGCAGCCATGGGCATCAATACGGTAGAACGAGAAGGAATTTCCTACTCCCATCCGGCCCGTTTCTCCCTGGTCGGTACCATGAACCCAGAAGAAGGGGATATTCGTCCCCAGCTACTGGACCGTTTTGCCCTGTCTGTCAAAGTGGTGGGCGAACAGGACCCAGAAAAGCGCGCAGAAATCATTAAACGCCGCCTGGCCTATGAAGCAGACCCGCAGCCATTCCTGGAATCCTGGAAAGAAGAACAGGAAAAAGAAGTGCGCCGCATCGAACGGGCTATGAAACTGCTCCCGCAGGTGACCGTTTCCAATGACATCCTGCTCCTGGCAGCCAAGATTTCCATCACCTTAGGCGTCGATGGACACCGGGCGGACATCACATTGATAAAAACCGCCGAAACCATCGCTGCCGTAGAAGGTCACACCGAAGTCACCAAGGAAGATATCCGGGAAGCTTCCCGCCTGGCTCTGCCCCATCGTATGAGACGCCGCCCCTTCGAAGAACAGACATTGGACTGGTCCGAAGTGGATAAGGTCATCGACGATGAAGCGTAACGTATTTCCTTTCGTCGCCATCTGCGGCATGGAAAAAGCCAAAGAAGCCATTCTTCTCACCTTGGTGAATCCCTACGCCGGCGGGCTCCTGCTGTCCGGTGAAAAAGGAACAGGGAAATCCACCCTCATGCGAAGTGCCAGAGAACTGGTGGACGCCCCCTGGGTGGAAGTGCCTATCAGCACCACAGAAGATCGACTCTTTGGCTCCATCGATGCCGAAGAAGCCATCCGCAGCGGTCACAAAAAACTCCTTCCCGGGTTGATCGATGAAGCCGATGGGGGACTCATTTATATCGACGACGCCAACCTTCTCCGAGACGATTTACTTTCTGCCATTTTGAATATCCGCGAAGCCGGCAGCTACCGGCTAGAACGAGATGGACTGTCGGAAACTAGAAATACGAAGTTCACCGTTCTTTCGGTCATGAATCCAGACAGCGGCACCCTTTCTTCCTCCAGCTTGGACCGGTTCGGCCTGTTCTGTCAGGTTGAAACCAGTTATGACAATGACACCCGGATGGAAATCATTCGCCGGGTGCTGGCCTTTGAAAAAGACGGTATTGCTTTTAGAAATACATGGCAAGAAGAAACAGACGCACTGAAAGCTCGTATTTCCAAAGCGAGAAATACCTTACAAAACGTAGAAGTTTCGCCCGCCATGATTCAGCTGGCCGCTGTATATACACTGAAAGCCCACGTGGCCGGTCATAGAGCGGATATTTACCTCATCGAGGCCGCCCGCGCCGAAGCCGCCCTGGCAGGTCGCACCTACGTGATGCCAAAAGATTTGGAAAAAGCCGCTGAATTTGTGCTCCCTCATCGGATGCGAAAAGCGGAAAATAAAGAACAGGAACAAACCCAAGAAACACCGCCGGAACAACAGCAACAGGAACCACAAGAAAATCCACCTTCCGACCATAGAGAAGAACCTTTGGAAAACACCCCGCCGATGCCAGAAAACGGTGACACGCCGCAAACCGACACCGAAGATGGGGAAGGCAACCAGGAACAAAACCAAAACCAGCCACCGATGTCAAATCCAAAAGGTCAGAGCCGAGAAAAAGTGGATGCGGCGAATCTGCACATCAACCTGCCGCCCATGTGGATTGAACCGGCCAAAGATAGAAAACCGAAAAAAGGCAGCGGCAAACGAAGCCTCACCATGACCGACCTCATGCAAGGCCGCTACGTTCGGGCCGAAATTCCGAAAGCCAAAACCAGCGACATCGCCTTCGACGCTACCCTCCGCGCCGCCGCACCGTACCAGAAAGCCCGTCAATCCAATGGCTGCGCCGTGGTGATTTGCAAAGACGACCTGCGAAGCAAAGTCCGTGAAAAACGGACAGGAAATATTTTCCTCTTCGTGGTAGACGCCAGCGGCTCCATGGGGGCCAGAGAACGAATGAAAACCGTCAAAGGGGTCATTTTCAAAATCCTTCTCGACGCCTACCAGAAACGAGATCGGGTCGGCATGATTGCCTTCCGCAAAAAACAAGCAGAAGTGCTCCTCCCAGTCACCCGAAGCGTGGACTTCGCCCAAAAGAAACTGGCCTCCATGCCTACTGGCGGCAAAACCCCTCTAGCCAGCGGCCTTCTCAAAGCCGAAGACGTGCTGGACATGCTCTATCGCCAAGATGCCAACCAGGACCCGGTGGTGATCCTCATCACCGACGGCAGAGCCACCAGCCCGCTCAATAAAGGCACCAATCCAGTGACCGATGCCATGGAAGAAGCCAAACGTATAGGCAAACGAGGCCTCCCAGTGGCCGTCATCGACACCGAATCGGGGTTCATCAAACTGGGCTTGGCCAAGAAACTGGCCAAAGAAATGGGCGCCTCCTATTTCCAGGTAGATAAAATCTCCGAAGACCAACTGCTCCATATCTGGAGAACCACAGCGAATAGATAGCAGAATTATGAAAGAGTCTCTTTGAGGGAAGAGACTCTTTTTGCATGCGAAGTGGTGAAAGGGCAATGCTGTTATATCAGAAGATGCTAGGTAGTTTAAATGCTCGATATTAGCTGAATATTTTTGCACTATGGGGGTTATGGTTTACGTTCCGAGTTCATCATCTACAAATGATAGGTTTTGAAAGGGGCATTGGTTTAAGGTTTAGGGTTTGGTATTCAGCATTTAAACCTTAAACCAATGATACTTTCAAGATCCATTATTTTTGAATGGCGGGCTTGGAAAGTAAACCTTAAACCTATAGCGCAAAGGTATTTGAGCGCCAAACTTTTATTAGATTTATTTCATGAATATGGAGTGTATGAATTAACGAACAGCCACTAAGTGACATAGCTACGATATTTTCCTACCTTGAGAACCATTCTTTCTTATGTTAAAATAAACCCGTATGTATTTTCTTAGGAAATATCAGATGCGGTTCTGTGTCACTGTGCATGAAAAAGATAGATTCATGGTGACTCGTAGACTGGTGACTGGATTTGCGCTTTTCCTAGTCACCAGTCACTAGTCTATCCAACGTTATTTCCTACGGTACAAAAAATTTATAACGAGAGGCGATTATTATGGCTCATTGCAATGAAAACTATTTAAATCTTCAGGGTGCGTATCTGTTTGCCGAAGTTCGCAAGAAGCAGGAGGCTTACAAGGCAGCTCATCCGAATGCGAATATTATTTCTTTGGGGATCGGCGATGTGACCCAGCCTTTGGCTCCGGTTGTTATCGAAGCGATGAAGACGGCTGTAGAGGAAATGGGACATGTGGAAACGTTCCGTGGCTATGGTCCGGAACAGGGGTATTTGTTCCTCCGCGAAGCCATTGCAAAGCATGATTTCCAGGACAGAGGATGCGATATTTCTGCTGATGAAATTTTCGTCAGCGACGGTGCTAAGTGCGATGTAGGCAACATGCAGGAAATTTTTGCTGAATCTGATATCGTGGCTATCACTGACCCGGTTTACCCGGTATATGTGGACAGCAATGTCATGGCTGGCAGAAGCGGTAAGTTTGTTCGTGGTTCTTATGAACGTTTCGAATACCTGCCATGCTATGAAGAATGTGGTTTCAAAGCAAACCTGCCGTCCCATGACCCGATGATTATTTATCTGTGCTCTCCGAACAACCCGACCGGTGCGGCTATGAATAAGAAGGATCTCACCATGTGGGTTCGTTATGCCAAACAGACTGGCTCTGTAATTTTCTTTGATGCTGCCTATGAAGCATTCATCACCGAAGATGATGTGCCGCACAGCATTTATGAAATCGAAGGCGCTAAGGAAGTGGCTATCGAATTCCGTTCTTATTCCAAGACCGCTGGCTTCACTGGCGTTCGTTGCGGTTACTGCGTGGTGCCGAAGGAATTGATGCTGGAAACCAAGAAGGGCGAAAAGGTATCTGCTAATTCCCTGTGGGATCGTCGTCAGTGCACCAAGTTCAATGGTTGCTCTTACATCGTACAGCGTGGTGCGGAAGCCATTTATACCGAAGAAGGTCAGAAGCAGATTCAGGCTACTTTGGATATTTATAGAAATAATGCGAAAGTCATTCTGGAAGGTGCCAAAGAAGCAGGCCTGGCAGCTTGCGGTGGCGTGAATAGTCCATATGTATGGCTCACTGTACCAGAAGGCATGACCAGCTGGGATTTCTTTGATTTCCTTCTGAATGAAGCAGAAATCATTTGCACCCCAGGCTCCGGTTTCGGTCCATGCGGCGAAGGCTACGTCCGTCTCACTTCTTTCAACACTCCAGAACTGACAAAAGAAGCAGTAGAAAGAATGAAGAAGGCTTTGGCAGAACGGAAATAGCGCTTTCCTATAGCGGCTTGTAGTGAAAGTATGGTAGTGACTAAAAGGTTATTAT
Organism: uncultured Dialister sp.; assembly: GCA_934216155.1. Taxonomy (GTDB): domain Bacteria; phylum Bacillota; class Negativicutes; order Veillonellales; family Dialisteraceae; genus Dialister. Next base: position 3,627 of record CAKQBK010000035.1, on the reverse strand, counting down.
TGATGCTTTGACACATTTCAAACATTGCGAAGAAGTTGCTTGGTAAAGGGTTATAAAGGTTATGCGGGTTAGGAAGGGTATGTCGTCTATCGTGAGGTGGCTTATGGCAGGGTATCGCAATTTGCAAGTGTGGCAAGAGGCTAGGATTTTGGCCTCTGAGGTATATCATATAGCCGACCAGTTGCCATCTCATGAGAAATATGGCCTTTGTGATCAGATGCGGAGAGCGGTAGCTTCTATCGGATCTAATATTGCGGAAGGACAGGGGCGAGGAACGAGAAGAGATTATCTTCATTTCCTTTACATTGCTCGTGGTTCTGCCTATGAATTAGATACCCAACTTCTGTATTGCTTGGATTTGTATTTGCCAAAGGATCCATTGCTGGCTAGTGCATTGAAACGAGTGGGATCGATTCAATGGATGATTAATCAGATGATTCGCAGGTTAAGCATGGATACATCTCGGACATCTAGTTGTCATGAAGAGCGTATTCCTTATGGCGAGATGACGATGCAGGAAGAACATAACCTGCCCGAAGGGCTAACCTTTTGAAAAGTGTTGCATTGTATTTTTGCTTAGCCCAATCATCGGAGTTATAACCCTTTGCTTGCCCATATACATACCAAATGAGCAAGATGAAATCATCGGAATATAACCTTTTAGTAATCCATTTCAAGACTATGTAAGATAAGCGAAAAAATAGAGGATATCATGAGTACAAATTTGCAAATCGGCATTGTGGGTCTTCCGAATGTAGGGAAGAGTACGCTTTTCAATGCCATTACGAAAGCCGGAGCAGAGGCGGCGAATTTTCCTTTCTGCACCATTGAACCGAATGTAGGCGTGGTGGAAGTACCGGACCATCGCATTTATGATTTGGCGGACATGTTCCAGCCGAAGAAAACCACTCCAGCATTCACCCGTTTCGTTGATATCGCTGGCCTGGTGGCTGGTGCGTCTAAGGGCGAGGGGCTGGGCAATCAGTTCTTGAGCCATATCCGTGAAACCGATGCCATTGCCCATGTGGTTCGTTGTTTTGTCAATGATGATATCACCCACGTGGAAGGAAATATTGATCCTGTCCGTGATATGGATATCATCAATACAGAGCTTTGTCTGGCTGATTTGGAAAGCGTAGACAAGAAGAAGACAAAGACAGCCAAGTTGGCCCAGGCAGGTATCAAAGAAGCAAAGGCCGATCTTCCTGTATTGGAAAAGGTATACAATGCGCTGCAGGAAGGAACCCCCGCAAGAGCTTTGGAACTTTCGGACGATGATTTGGCTATTTTGAAGGAATTGAATCTGATCACCTTGAAGCCGGTGCTGTATGTGCTGAATGTGGCAGAAGATGATATTTCCGACCCCACAGCCAACCAGTATGTGCAGGCCGCTGCAGCCCAGGCAGAAAAAGAAGGGGCCAAGTGGGTACCGATTTCTGCGGAAATCGAACAGGAAGTATCCGAACTGGACCCAGAAGAAGCGAAGGCTTTCTTGGAAGATTTGGGCGAAGAAGAACCAGGGCTGAACCGTTTGATTCGTACCGCTTATTCCATGTTGGGACTGATTAACTTCTTTACCGTAGGTCCTGATGAATGTCGTTCCTGGACTGTCAGAGCGGGCACCAAGGCACCGAAGGCAGCAGGGAAGATTCACAGTGATATCGAACGTGGGTTCATTCGTGCCGAAATCGTGTCCTATAAGGATCTCATGGATTGCGGCTCTTATGCGACAGTTCGTGAAAAAGGCCTGCTTCGTGTGGAAGGAAAAGACTATATCATCCAGGATGGAGATATTGCATACTTCCGGTTTAATGTGTAGTAAGACCAGTAACTAGTAATGCTGTTAAGTTAAGCGAGATATGCGATGATTTCTGCTGATGCAAAGGTTACTCAGGTTTCTCAGGCTACTTAGGTTTCTCACGTTTCTCAAATGAGCTAATGACGCTAGCATTCATCGGCACATTCGGAGAACCTGAGCAGCCTGAGAATCCTGAGAAACTTGAGCAACCTGTTACTACGAGCGGAATCATACCTGCTAACGCAAATCCTTAACTTAACAGCATTGCAGTAATTAAGGATTAGTAGCAAGGGAAACACTGATTTAATCATTATCTGAAATTATTCTTGAATTTTTATTCAAAGCGAGGAAAGGAAATCCGCGAATAGCGAGCTATTTAAGGATTTCCTTGACGATGCTTTGGATAAAAATTCATATAATTTCAGATGCTTTGATTAAATCAGCGTTTCCCTAGGGATTGGGATATTTCCTATTTCCAAGCTACTAATCCTTATTTTTGTGGTACACTTTGAAAAGGTTCTGAAGTTTCTGAGGGTACTAAAGATTCTAAGGGCCCCCCCGATTGAGATGATATCGCTAGGGTCCTATCGGCACATTCGGAGAACCTGAGCAGCCTGAGAATCCTGAGAAACTTGAGCAACCTGTTATAACGAGCGGAATCATACCTACTGACACAAATCCTTAACCCAACAATTGAAAGGAGTCTCTATGTCTACTAAACTGTACCACACCATCATCAAAGGCCGTTTCATTGACAGGCCCAATCGGTTTATTGCCCATGTAGAAATCCATGGGAAGGTGGAGACTTGTCATATGCCCAATCCGGGGCGGATGAGGGAGCTTTTATTTCCTGGGGTCACGGTTTATGTGACGCCCCATGAAAATCCGAAGGCTCGCACGCCCTATGGGGTGATTGGGATAGAAAAAGGAAATGATATTTTTTACCTTGATACGGGACGATGCAATGATGTGGCAGCCTACATGGTGCAGCATCAGATGATTCCTGGCTGGGAGAAATATGTATTGCTTCGGCGGGAAGTGACCATGGGAGATTCTCGTTTCGACTTGCTTTTGGGCGATCCGGAAAGCGGAGAAGTATTTCCTGTGGAAGTGAAATCCTGTAGTTTGGCGGGAGAAAAAGGAGCCATGTTTCCCGATGCACCGACCGAAAGAGGGACGAAGCATTTGCTCCACTTGGCGTCTATAGGAAAAGAAGGGGGACATGCTGGACTTTTGGTGCTGGTTCATTACGGACGGGCCCAGTGGTTTTTGCCAGATTTCCATACGGACCCGGATTTTGCCAAGGCTTTTTGTGAAAATTTGCCCTACATCGATTGGAAAGCCGCAGTGATTTCTTGGACACCGGAGTTCGTTATGCCGGAATCAACACGGCTTTTGCCAACGTCCCAGGCGGTACTGGAACGGGAAATGGGTGATCGGGGGATTTATTTCCTGGTGCTTCATTTAGAGGAAGAAAAGGAAATAGGAAACCAGGAGACGATGCATTTCCCGAAAGGGTACTATGTCTATGTCGGGGCGGCTAAGGAGAATCTGACCAAACAGATGAATTCCCATCGACGGCTAAGAAAGCAGATACGCTCTCCAGTGGATGCTATCCGCCAAGTGTCGTCTGTGACGGCAGTGCTGCCAATTCGGAGTGGTGAGGACTTGCGACACCAGGCGTCTTCTATGATGAGGAATATCGCAGATTGGACCATGGAAGATTTTCAAGAGGGGTCGATTTCCTATCCTTGCTTGTTTGGCTTCCATGAAAATCCCATTCACTTGCGTGGGTTTACGAAAGTGGCAGTGACATTGGGGATTGACAG
>CAKQBK010000034.1 GCA_934216155.1 uncultured Dialister sp. | reverse complement strand
CCATATATTAAAATTGCACCAGCCCTTCAAAATCATACCTAGCGAAATTCAGTTTGCAGTTAGCAGTTATCAGTTCGTAGTGTTTTTCTGCCTACTGCTAACTGCCAACTGCTTACTTATCCCCCTCTATATATTAAAATTGCAGAAGTGCCCCAAAATCACAACATCAAATTTGAATTTTTGTATTTTGTTGTTGGTTTTGGGTTTACGCTCCAGCCTCGTATAGTACAACTCGCACAAATGCAATACCTTATTGGTTTAAGGTTTAAGGTTTATCATTCAAACTCTAACCCCTAAACCAATGCCACTTTCGCCAAGGCAGGTTGTCACCAACGGAACCGGCAAGTAAACCAACAACAAACAACCATCAACTAACAACCCAAAAATAAAAACACGAAGAATGATCACAATCACTCTTCGTGTTTTATTATCTGCTCATGGCATGATTTTTATAGTACAGTGCTTTGTCTTCATACATTTGTTTATCCGCCTGATGGATGGCTTTTTCCAGTTGTTTCGCCGAAGGGATCCATTGTTGTCCCACCGCCACGGAAGGGGAAGCCACATTTTGTAAGGTTTCTTTATAGGCGGTCATCAAACTTTGGAAATTGATTTCATCCACACTGGGAACCAGCACCACAAATTCATCACCGCCGGCGCGGTACACATGATTGGCGCCGAAGCAGTCCACCAGGGTTTGGGCAGTTTTCTTGATGTGCAGGTCTCCATAGAAATGGCCGTAGGTATCATTGAGTTTCTTCAGCCCATTGTCATCGACGTACACGATGCCTACGGGCTTATCGGTCTGCTCCAGTTTGGCAATGGCAGTCATCAGGGCATTTCGGTTATACACACCGGTGAGGGCATCGAAATGGCTCAGGAAATCCAATTTCTTCAAGAGCCGCTCTTTGACCATTTTGGCCGACAGGAAATAAGCCACTGTCTCCAGGATGCGCTGCATGTTCAGCCCATCATTTCTCTCGTAGTTATCGACGCCAACGAAACCGATGATTTTCCCGTTGTCATAAATGGGCGAATTGATGACCCGCTGGATATTCTGAGACACCAAAAGCTGGTATACCAAAGGGTCATCATTTTTGATTTCTTCGATATTTTCGATGATGACACTGGTATTTCCTTTCAGATAGGCATTCCATGTCTTCATGTACCGCTCGCAGGGCAAGTTCTGCAGCCTTTTGATTTCCGATTCCACCCCCGGTTTGCACCATTCAAAGGTGTTGCTGATGGTCTTTCCATCGGTTTCCAAAATATAAATGCGGTCCGGGTGAATTTCTTCGCTCAGTTCACCCAGCACATTTTGGATAGCCAGGGTGTACTGGTTGGGGTTCACCAAAGCACTGAGCAAACGAATGATAACACTATCGGTTTTATTGTCCCGAAGGAGACTCACTTTCTGGGCGGTTTCTTCGTCCACATCCAGAAAGGTGAAAGCACAATAGCCAGGAACGGAAATAGGGCTCACTTCAAATTCCAACCAATGCTTGGCTTCTGGGGAATACATCCGACTGCGGCTGGTCTTTCCTTGAAAACAGGCACCATAACAAAAATCAAACCACCGCAGGTTGATTTCGTCAAAACATTCACTCAGTGTGTGCCCCAGCAAGTCTTCTTTTTTCCGGTCTGTCAGAAGGCAATATTTGTGATTGGCAAATACATAGCGCATATCCACGATATGGGTCTTTGCATCATCCAAAATGGGACTGAATACCGCATAAGCAACGGGAATGTCGTGATCCAAATTGGGCTGGTATGTTTCGTAGTCGATTGGATCCATGGTAACCCCTTTCCTTTCTTATTTATTGTGTCTATTGTTTGTTAGTTGGTGGTTGTTGGTTGTTTGTTGTTGGGTTTACACTCCGAGTTCTTCAGATACAATCCGCACAAAAGCAGAACCTTATTGGTTTAAGGTTTAGGGGTTAAAGGATAGCATGTGAACCTTAAACCAATACCTCTTTTTTCTCTGCTAGTTGCCACAAAAGGGCTCGGCACGTAACCCCTAAACCAATGCCTCTTTCTTCTCGGCTAGTTGCCACAAAAGGGCTCGGTAAATAAACCAAACAACTAACAACCATCAACTAACAACCAAATAATAAAAGACACAGTCTCCTCCTGTGCCTTCGTCGTGACAAATATTTTGCTTCATGCAACTGGCTGCCACAATACATCAAGGCCCTATAGCTTTGCGTCACAAGTTTTCACTTGCTTTGCCCTTTATGAAATACAATGATTATCGCAATTTATAATGCTGTTATTATTATATAAAAGAAATTCAATGTTGTCTACCCCCTCCGATAAATTAATCATATACCAATCTTCATCTTCCGCTTTCTTCCTCTCATTTCCTTCTTATACATAAAAAAATCATCTGATATGCCTAGTGAGAATCACATGGTATATCAGATGAAAATTATAACGTATATGATTTATATTTATGTCAACCTAGAATAGAATCACATGGTGGTAAAGGTTATCATTCTGCCACGAAGGAGCTCTAAACAAAGAACAAAATCCACCATCAACAAGGTTATAAAGGGTTATGACACCCCCCAATTTCTCGTAACCTTTTATAACCTTATCAGTGGCGGTATTTTGCTATGTTGGAAAATCGAAATCGGAGAACCTGCGCAACCTGAGAAACTTGAGCAACCTGTCACTACTAGCGGAATCATGTCTACTAACACAAATCCTTAACTTAACAACATTACTATATAAAGGGTATTGGGGCGCTTTATGAATTGTGCGCCCCTTCCTTCACTCCTCACTCCTAATTCCTCACTCCTCACTTTTCTTCACTTTATACCACCAGCAGTACAATGCCGGCACGACCAGAAGGCCGATGGCGGTAGCCAAGAGGAGACCGCCAATGAAGGAGACTGCCAATGGACGCCAGAAGGGGTTTGGAATGAGGGGCACGAAGCCAAGCACGTCGGTCACAGAGGACAGCATAATAGGACGGAAGCGGAGGGCCGCCGATTCTACCACCGCATCATAGGGTGTCATGCCATTCTCCAAGTGCTGGCGAATCTGATCCAAGAGGATGATGCTATTTCTAATGACCATCCCGGACAGGGCCACCATACCGATGATAGCCACAAATCCGATGGACTGCCTGGTAATGAGCAGTGTCAGAATGGCACCGATCAGGCCCAGTGGTCCGGTCACCACAGCGATGAGCAGTTTCGGAATGCTTCCCAGTTCAAACATGAGTACCATGAGGACGAAGAAGATCATCATTGGTACCGCAGCGAAGAGGTATTTCATAGACTTTTCGCTCCATTCCAGGGAACCATCTTTAGAGAGGCTATAGCCATCAGGCAAATTGTCCCGGAATGTTTTCAAGTCTTTATTAAATAGCGCATTGGTCACAGAATCAGGTTTTGCGTCTCCAGTGACTTCAGCACGAATGGTGATGGTCGGTTTCATATCCCGACGCCAAATGGTACTGGTTTCATTTTGGTAGGAAATATCCGCAAACTGTCCCAGCGGCACATAGCGACCATTGCCCACATGAACAGGAAGAGAAGCCAAGTTGGCCAGACGGGCCGTATTATCTCCTTCCAATTTAAAGGAAATCGGAACCAGCTGGTCTCCCTGGTAGGATTCTGCCACTTTGTATCCCGACAGTTTCACATACAAATCCTGAGACACCGCATAGTTATCGATCCCCAGTTGACGGACTTTGTCCTGGTTGATATGAAGTTTCACCGTCGGTGTTTCCTGGGGCCAATCCAGGCTGGCATTGGTGATATTCGGATGGTTCTTTACAATCTCCAGCGCTTCAGAAGCCAATCGGATGGTATCCGCTTCATTTTCACCGGAGAGACGAAGCATCACTGGATATTCCGATGGCGGCCCGGTGGTGATAAGGCGGGTGTGTGCCCGCGCGTCCGGATATTTCTCCGCAATAAAGGAAGTCAGTTCATTTCTGACCGCATCTCTGGCTTTCTGGTCCGTGGCAACGATAATCATCTGCCCATGCCCATCTTCTGGTGCTTTCGGGTCAAAGAGCAAAATGAAACGAGGCGCTGTGTCTCCGATATAAGTGGAGAAGGAAGAAATCCCTTCGTCCCCATAGAGGCTATCGGCGATACCGCTCATCACTTTTTTGGTTTCATTGATGGACGCCCCGGAAGGCATATCCACATCCAGAATGATTTCCGGACGAACCGAATCAGGGAAGAATTCCTGATTCACCCAGGGAAGGGTCATGAGTGTCACACAGAAGAGCCCCGCAGTCCCTAAGATGACTGTTTTCTTAAACTGGATGCAAAGGGCAATCAGTCGATAGAAAATCTGATAGGCCTTTTCTCCAATGGTAGCTTTGAAACCTTTCTTTCCTTTTTTCGCTTCTTTCTCTTTTTCTTCTTTGGTTTTGACTTTGATAAATTTATAGCCCAGTACAGGACTGACAAAAATGGAAGCAATCCAGGAGAGAATCAGCGCTGCACCGATGACCCAGAACAGGGATGCGGTGTATTCTGATGTCTGCCCTTCTGCCATGCCGACGGGAATGAAACCGGCCGCTGTGATGAGGGTCCCTGCCAACATTGGTTTCGCACAGCTCTTATAGGCCGCTTCTGCCGCAGACAGACGATCCATGCCCTGCTCCAATTTGACCTGCATCATTTCGATAACGATGATAGCATCATCCACCAAAAGTCCTAGAGATACGATGAGGGCCCCCAAGGAAACGATATGAAGGTCGATGCCCTGCCATTTCATAAAGAGGAACGTAGCACAGACCACCACAGGGATACAAAGAGCCAGCACGATGCCGCTCCACAATCCCAAAGACAGGAACGAAGCAGCCATGACAATCACAATGGCTTCCAAAAGGGATTCGGTGAATTCGTGAATGGAATCATTGACCACTTTCGGCTGGTCTGCCACCAGGCCTACGTCCATGCCCGCCGGAAGGTCTGCTTTCGCTTTGTCTATTTCCTTGTTCAGATTTTCACCTAACGTCAGGTTATTTCCGCCGACCCGCATAGAGACCGCAATGCCAATGGCCGGTTTTCCATTGAAATAGAAGAGGGAACTTTCCGGTGTGGTATAGGTCTGGGTGACTTTTGCCACATCGCCTAAGTGGAAATTTCTTTCTCCCACGTGGATCGGAATATTTTCCAACGCTTCGGTGCTTCCCAGAAGGCCTTCCACGCGGATAGCCACATTTCTGGTGGATGTATGAATCATCCCCGCCGGTGTCATAGCAGACTGCTGCTGCAGGATGCGGAACACATCGCTAGGATTCATACCAAAAGAAGCCAGTTTATTCTGATCCATTTCGATATAAATATTCTGTTCCTGCACGCCTAAGAGTTCCACTTTCTGCACATCTTCTACGGCAGTCAGACGGCGGCGAATTTTTTCCGCCTGCTGTCTTTTTTCTTCATAGCTATACCCATCGCCGGTGATGGCATAAATGGAACCATACACATCGTCGAAACGGTCATTGATATAAGGACCATACACACCGGAAGGCAAATTGGCCCATTCATCGTTGACCAGATTTCGCATTTCATGCCAGCGAGTCTGGATATCTTCTTTCTTGACGGAATCTTTCAGATTCACATAAATGACCGTCTTGCCATCGTGGGTAAAGGATTTTAGATAATCCAACCCTTTGGTATCCTGCAATTTCTTCTCCAGCGGATCCGTCACCTGCTCGGTGATTTGCTCCGCCGTTGCCCCCGGCCACGCCGCAGTCACCACGGCCTGCCTGATGGTGAAATCTGGGTCCTCACTGCGCCCCAAATGGAAATAAGACCAGAAGCCCCCCAGGATAATGAAGAAAATGAAGAAATACACAATCGGTTTATGCTTGATGGCCCACTCTGCTAAGTTCAGGCTTTTCATAACCGTACCTCTTCTCCTTCGCTCAGTTTACCAATACCAGCAGTCACTACCCGGTCGCCATTTTTGAGTCCCGAAACAATTTCTACCGCATCTTCTCCGTAGCGACCCACTTCGACTTTCTGGATGTACACCTTATTGTCCCGTACCACCCAAACCGATGGATTTTCCGACTGGGTAGCAATGGCGGTGAGAGGAATCATGACTCCCTTCTGGTGAGATGCCGTATCAAACTTCACTTCCGCTGTCATCCCTACGGCCACGTCGGCAGGCGGGTCCACCAATGTCACTTTCGCATCATAGGTGCCAGTGGACGTATTCGGTGCTGCTGCCACTTCACGGACCTTGCCTTCTACAGTAACCCCCGGAAGAGCCCAGAAAGTGACCTGGCAAGGCATACCCACCGAGTACTGGCCGTATTGTTTTTCCGTAAAGGAAATATGAATATCCAGCTTCGAATCATCGATGATCGAAACCACCGGCGTTCCTGCAGCCACCACCTGTCCCACTTCGTACATGGTGGTTCCTACAATCCCATCTCGATCGGCCGTCAGGACAGTGAATCCCAAATTATTTTCTGCCCGTGCCAATGCCGACTGGGCTGACTGGAGCTGCGCATCGGCCAAGTCAAACTGATTTCTTGTCTGGTCCATGGCCAAATCAGAAATGGCATTGACCGAATGGAGTTTTTCATAGCGAGCCAAGGTGGACTGCGCCAATTTGTACGACGCTTCTGCTGCATTCAAAGAGGATTGAGCTGCTGCCGCCTGTTCTTCCGCATCTTTGGAATCCACTTTGAAAAGAGCCTGCCCGGCTACCACTTTCTCCCCGGAATTGACATACCGCTGCATGATACGACCGCCCACCTGGAAAGCCAGGGGCGATTCAAAATACCCATGGACCGTGCCAGAAAAACTATTCTTCACATCCTGCGCGGTTTCTCCCACCGTCATGGTCTTCACCAAAGTCGCCTTCGGGGCCGCCGCCTTCTCACTGCCGCAACCAGAAAGCGCCAGCGATGCACCAAGCATGGCGGTTGCGATATATATACCTATGCGATTCATGATAACTCCTTTCTTTTATTGAGTTAGGAGTTAGGAGTTAGGAATGAGGAGTGGTGGCTGCGAGCCGCATCGAATTGCTCTTATACCATTAGTCTCTCAATTTTCTTGCAAACCAATCTATATGGCTCGCAGATATTGAAATCGCTAGTGATACATAGAATATATAACTTTGCGGCGCTTTATAATTTGTGCGCCGCCACCTTCACTCCTCACTCCTCATTCCTAACTCCTAACTCCTAACTCTTTCTATCTATTTCAAAATTACTTTTCAATTCCCTTTAAAATGATTTCTTCAAGCACCCTCATCACATCGCTGCCAGTCATGTTTTGTTCTTTCAAAAACATCGGATCGGTCAGGTTCTTAGTGGATGTGATGAGAATCATACGAAGCACATTGAGATTCACTTCCCGGAAGGAGCCTTGGGTGACTCCTTCTTTCAGCAAATCCATCATGGCCTCGAATTGCTGCAACCGGAAATCAAACCAGTCATTCCAGATCTGGCTGTAATGAATTTCTAAATCCTTATAGACCCCATCAGGAAGTCGCCAGAAGGTATCTACAAACAATTTGCAATATTGTAAAAGCTTTTCTTTTACATTGGCCTCAGAAGAAATAATTCGTTCCTTCTCTTCCAGAAATTGTCGCATCGCCTCTTCGCACACCATGCGAATCAAAGCTTCCTTCGAAGAAGCCTGTTGGTACAAAGTACTCTTGGACATCCGAAGCTTCCGGGCAATATCATCCATAGTAAATTTCACCGAATGAAGACGCAATTCCTCATCGGCGGTTTGTAATAGCTGGGTGGACATGTATAACCTCCAGTACTCAAATCGTTTTTCCAGTACTCTCTTTTTATTATACTCAAATCGGTAGAGACAGACAAGGAGATTTGCCTTTGGCAAAAGGGTATTATGCTACAGATTTCGTCTTTTTTTACTTAGTATTTACTCGGATAGCCAAAAGGTTATGATTCTACAGATTCCGTTTTCTAAACAAAGCAAAATACCGCCTACATCAAGGTTATAAAAGGTTATGTACACAGGAGTTGTAATAACCTTTTATAACCTGCCGCAAGCGGTATTTCGCTGTATTGTCATCATCGAAATCTTAATAGCTCAAACTTCCCACCTATAAAATAATGACTTTGTTCGATACTATCAATTGAATTTGACGGCTTTAAATACAAATGATAGGTCCGTAGGACATCGCCCCATCGGGGGAGATGCCGAAGGCAGAGGGGGTGTATTTCCTCAGCCGAAGGCTGGTTGTATGGTTTTTATAAATACAAGGAGATATAAATACCAATATTTGATACGTGTCAAATTATTTTTTATTCCGCTTCGTATTTAGAAAAACATACAACCGGCCTTGCGGCCGAGGAAAATACACCCCTTTGGTGCCTTTGGCACCACCTTTCCCCCAGAGGGGGCACTGTCCTACGGACCTATCATTTGTATTTAAATGCTATTTAATAATAGATCTCGTCAATGAAAAAGATATTTCTAGTAGGAAGTTTGCGTATCTAAAATATAATTCTGCGGCGCCATATGAATTGTGCGCCGCCACATTCATTACGCACTACGCACTTCGCATTACGCACTACTAAAAAGTCCACGGGAAAAGTGGCTCTTTCAGTGTCTCGTCGATAGCGTCTTTCGTAATCGGTTCAAAATAGACTTTCAGCAAGGCCAAACCTTCCGCCGGAGCGGTGATGCCCAGTTTCCGTCTATCTTTGGCGGCCAGAATGTCTTCCACTTGGTGCGGCGTCAAAGCACCGATACCGGCATCCACCAGGGCACCGGCAATATTTCTCACCATATGGTACAGGAATCCTTCGCCAGTGACGTAAATGCGATACAATTCACCCTGTTTCACAATACGAATTTCATTAATTTTCCGCACCGGGTCCGAGGGAACGGAGTTATTTCCTCTAAAGGATGTGAAATCGTGGATGCCTTCCAATACACGGGCTACCGCTTCCATTTTTTCCAGATCCAGCTTCTTCCCAGTCCGCCAAATATACCGTTTCAAAAAAGGAGAGGCCTGCCGATTTTCTGTTAGCAGATACCCATAGGTTTTGCCAAAATTACGGCGGCGCACAGAGAAATTCTCTTCCATGTCTCGACTCTGCCGCACCCGGATGTCCGGTGGAAGCAGCACGTTCATGGCATGCATGAACCGGTCACCCGGAATGGACGATTCGGTATAGAAAGTACACTCCTGCCCATAGGCATGGACCCCGGCATCGGTGCGGGCCACAAAGTAAATGGTGGTTTTCTGCTTCGTCAATGTGAAAAGGCAATTTTCCAGCATTTCCTGCACGGTCATCCGATTCTCCTGCCGCTGAAAGCCCCCATAATTCGTTCCTTCATAAGAAACGGTGATCCAAATGTTGCGCATAAATTATGATACTCCATTCTTTACAATAAGCACATTTCGTTGTTAGTTGTTAGTTGTTTGTTTTCCTGATGGGAAGTAATAAAAAGGTTTGGGGTTTAAGGTTTAGGGTTTTCCCCCAAACCTTAAACCCCAAACCTATATAAGGCTGTTTGAATTTCCAACAACTAACAACCAACAACTAACAACAATTATCTAAAATACACAAACAAGCCAATCAGCGCCACGGTCACCACAGCGATGGCGATGAAGGCATTGCGATCTCGCCAGGTGTAAGCCAGTTGGTGCATTTTGGTACGACCTTCGCCGCCGCGATAGCAACGGGCTTCCATGGCGGTGGCCAAATCATCGGCCCGGCGGAAGGCAGAAATAAAGAGCGGTACCAGGAGCGGAATCATATTTTTTGCCCGCTGCCACAGATTGCCATTGGCAAAATCCGCGCCTCTGGAGGACTGGGCTTTCATGATGCGATCTGTTTCTTCCAAAAGGGTAGGAATAAAACGAAGCGCAATGGTCATCATCATCGCCAGTTCATGAGCCGGCACACCAAACCGTTTGAATGGCATCAGGAGGGCTTCAATCCCATCGGTCAGAACAATCGGACTGGTGGTGTAGGTCAGAAGAGACGAAAAAGCAATAAGGAATACCAGTCGAAGAGTCATCACAATGCCGTTCCGAATCCCTTCTTCGCTGATATGAATGAATTTCCAGGAGAAAATTTCTGTCCCCGGTGTGGTCAGGATGTGAATCAACATGGTGAAAACCAGAATCACCCACAAAGGCTTAATGGCTTTCCACACCATGGAAATGGGCACCCCTGATTTGGCAATGGCGCCAAAAGTAAACGCCGCCACCAACAGATAGGACCACAGATTATTGGCCAGGAAAATGGCGATAATGAAAATCATGGTGCAGAGAATTTTCGCTCTGGGATCCATTTGATGAAGAAAAGAATGTCCCGGATAGTATTGGCCGAGAGTCATATCAGTTAGCATGTGCCTTACCTCCCAGCATGTGAACCATTTTTTCTACCGCCTCTTCGGTGGTCTTCGCGTCTTCCGGTACAGGAATCCCTTTTTCTTTCAAATACAGCAAGGTCTGGGTCAATGGCGGTGCATCGACGCCACATTCCTGCAGTTCCTTTCTATGATGAAGGAAAATATCCATCGGTTCTCCGTCCAGTACCAAGTGCCCTTTGTGCATCACCAGCAAACGGGTGGCCAAACGAGCGATATCATCCATGTTATGAGAAACAAGAATGACGGAGAACACACCTTTTTTATACCAACTCTGGATGCGAGCAAAAATTTCACGACGACCAATGGGATCCAATCCGGCAGAAGGTTCATCGAGAATCAAGAAATTCGGATGCATGGCAATGACACCTGCAATGGCTACACGGCGCTGCTGCCCGCCGGACAGACGAAATGGGGAACGCCCACCAAAGGTATCATAATCAAGGCCCGCAAATTTCATGGCGCTTTTGACTCGTTTATCCGTTTCTTCTTCATCGCAGCCCAAGTTTTTCGGTCCGAAAGCAATATCCTTGGCCACCGTTTCTTCAAAAAGCTGGTGCTCCGGATACTGGAAAACCATGCCTACAGAATGGCGTTTCGCCGTCGCTTCTTTGGATTTCTGTGCCAAATCAACCCCATCGATGGTCACTTTGCCACTGGTGGGATGAACCAACCCATTCAAATGCTGAATCAGTGTGGATTTCCCGCTGCCGGTGTGACCAATGATGCCCACAAATTCCCCGGGCTCAATGGTGAGATTCACATCCTTCAGAGCCACTTTTTCAAAGGGAGAACCCTTCCCATAAATATAACTTACATTTTCGACGCATATGGACATAACGCTTCTCCTAACTCTTCATCGGTCATGCAATCTTTGGGAATTGCAAATCCATTCTGCCGAAGGCCATGGGCCAAATCCGCTGCCACCGGCACATCAAGCCCCATGGCGGTCAATTTATCTGCCTGAGAAAATACTTCTCGAGCGGTCCCCTGCATCTGCAATTTCGTCCGGTCCACCACCAGCACATGATCGGCTGTGACGGCTTCTTCCATGAAATGGGTAATCAATACAATGGTGATGCCTTCGCTGCGATTCAGTTCGTGAATGGTATCCATCACTTCCTTGCGGCCCAGTGGGTCCAGCATGGCTGTCGGTTCATCTAAAACGATACAATCGGGATGCATAGCCAAAACACCCGCAATGGCAATACGCTGCTTCTGCCCGCCGGACAGCATGGCTGGAGAATGGGTACGATAGGACGTCATGCCCACTTTTTCCAACGCGTAATCCACCCGTTTCCGAATTTCGTCAGGTGGCACGCCCAAATTTTCCGGTCCAAAAGCCACATCTTCTTCCACAATGGCTGCTACCAACTGGTTGTCTGGATTTTGAAATACCATACCCACCTTCTGCCGAATATCCCAGATGTGGTTCATATCGGTGGTAGACATACCTTCCACCAGCACCTCGCCGGACGTAGGGAGATACAAGGCATTCAAATGACGGGCCAAGGTGGACTTCCCACTTCCATTGGTCCCAATGATGGCCGTGAAAGATCCTTTTTCAATGGTGGCTGTCACATCGGACAATGCATCAAAGGTTTTCCCATCCTCTGTTTCAAAGGTATGAGTCAAATGCCGGATATCAAAAAGAATTTCCTTCTTCTCCGTGTCCGGCTTTTTATCCTGTTCCATAATTCCTCTTTCTATGGTAAATATGACACACCGCTAGTGCATCACTTACATGAAAACGATACGATTGGTGACTGGTGACTGGTGACTAGTAGACTAGTAGACTAGTAATTCATCCCTAGTCACGAGTCACCAGTCACTAGTCACCCATTTTCATAACGATACTTTATGATACCAAATTCTATAATATATAGTCAATTCATATTGTATGCATGGTGGTTGGGATTGTCAATTGTATTCTTGGCATTTGTGAACAATGAGGTAAAAAGGTTATTGTTCTGCTGACTTCTTCGGTGAAATATTTCCTGTCACCGCAAGCGACAAGGTTAAAGGGGTTATAAAAGGTTATGATGCTACCGAAATTCACATAACCTTTTATAACCCTTTTAACCTTTTGAAAAGCGGTATTCTATATCTGTTAGTACCATGGGACATGGCAAAATAATAACCTTCTAGTGTAGCGTTTCACGTGAAACATTCCCGATCCCCCGAGCCTAGTTAATAGTCACCATACTAGTCACCGCCTTTCAACTGTGCTATACTATAAACATCAACAATCACCAAAACCATACTATGGATGTGGATTTTTGCAGATATTCTGTTTTCGCCGCACAGCTCTTAGGGCTGTGCGTTTTATTATGTAATAGATGTTAGGTTGCTCAGGCTACTCAGGTTTCTCAAGTTTCTCAGGTTCTCCGAATGAGATGATAACACTAGGGAAACATGAGAGGCCTTAGCAGCTTGAGAAACCTAAGTAATCTATAACTTCTAACGAAATCATACCTACTAACGCAAATCCTGTTAGAACCCAGTTTATATAAAAAGGGGTATTGGGGCGCTATATGAATTGTGCGCCCCTTCCACCACTCCTCACTCCTAACTTCCAATCCCTAATCCCCAGTCTACCATAAAGGAGAAATCAATCATGAATACCACATTCTACGCCGCTCTCGTTTTCGGTGCTGGCGCCTGTTATGGCGTGCTATCCACCTGCGTCAAGTTAGCTTACAACCATGGATTTGGCTTGGCCGATGTATCCGGTGCCCAATATTTCTACGGCATGGCCCTGCTATGGATCGCCATTCTTTGCAAAGCCAGATATTCCATTTCTTTGAAAATGCTTCTCCCCTTTTTCTTTCTCAGTATCCCCATGGCGCTGACCACCATTTTTTACTACGAATCCTTGGAAACATTATCCGCATCGTTGGCTGTGGTATTTCTATTCCAATCCATCTGGATGGGGTCGGTGGTTGATATGATTCGGAAGCGTACCTGGCCCACAGGGCTGCACTGCCTATCGGTATTGATGGCTCTGGGGGGCACCATGTTGGCAGCAGGGTTATGTTCCACGCAAGAAACGTTCTCTTTTCAAATCGGTATGCTGTGGGGCCTTTTGGCCGCTTGTTCCTACACCACAGAAATTGTAGGACTCAATACATTTGGCAAAAATGTACCGCCCTTATGGAAAAGTGCCATCATGGCGACCACGGCAGCGCTCTTTACCTTTTTCCTTTTGCCACCGGTTTTCTTGGAATCCACGTCTCGCTTCCTCGATTTAGCTCCTTTTGGCATCGTACTGGGACTTTTCGGTGTGGCCTTGCCGCCTCTGTTGCTCTCCACTGGCATGCCCCATATTTCTCCCGGCCTGGGCAGTCTCCTGGCCGCTTCTGAACTTCCGGTGGCCCTTCTCCTCTCCCTCATCGTCCTGGGAGAATCCATTTCTATGATGCAAGGAATTGGCATCGTCTTGATCCTGGGAGGCATATTTCTTGGGAACCGTTAAAAGCAGTGAGGAGTTAGGAATGAGGAGTGAGGAGTGGTGGTGGCGGCCCACAATTCATATAGGGCCGCAAAATAAAAAAGGTTATTATTCTACTGAATTGGATTTTCTAACAAGTTCAAATATATCGCTTAGTTCAAGGTTATGAAGGGGGGGTATAAAAGGTTATGAAACAATCGCTAATGCATAACCTTTTATAACCTTGCATCTGCGGCATGAAAAAACATGTTGAAAACACGAAATAACAAAGTATAACCTGCCCGAAGGGCTAACCTTTTTTCTTCTTTTTCTTCCATCGAAAAAATAGTATAATAAGGAAAAGAAAAAAGGAGAAAATTATGAAAAAATATTTTTTCTTTGATATCGACGGCACATTGACCACGCCTCTCACGGCGGATTATCCGGAAAGCACCAGAGAAGCCATTCGGCTGCTGCAGAAAAATGGGCATTTCGTTTCTATCGCCACCGGGCGCATGCAATCCGACGCCTGGCAAGTCGCTACAGAGCTGGGTATTTCTGCTGCTGTATCAGACGGTGGCAATGCGGTCACCCTGGATGGCCAAATCATTTACGATGAAGGGTTGCCATTGGATGCTTGTTTCCACCTGTTTTCTGAAATAGACACCGAGAAACATCCCTGGGCTGTGGCGCCTTACAACAAGAAACTGCGTATCACCACCAGTTCGTCCTATTTAGAAAAAGTCAAAGATCGCTACTATGAAACCCTGGTAGACCCCTCTTTTGATTTCCATACAGTCTCTGCCATTCACAAAATCTTCATTGCCTGCCACAAAGAAGAACTGGCTGATATCCCCCTCGGTGGTCTCCCCTACGTTTGGTTCCGCACCGACACCATGCTGATTGAACCGGTTCATAAAGAACGGGGCATTCAGGAAATACAAAAACGATTCTCCATTCCTGATAAAGACATCGTCGTCTTTGGCGACGGCACCAACGATAGAACCATGTTCCGCCCCGAATGGTTCTCTGTCGCTATGGGAAATGCCAAACCGGACCTGAAAGAAAAAGCGAAATACATCACCACCCGCGCCGATGAAGATGGCATTTATAATGCTTGTAAACACTTTGGATGGATTTGAAAAAGCAGCCGCAAGGCTGCTTTTTTAGTGAGGAGTGAGGCATTAGGAGTGAGGAGTGGTGGTGGCGGCCCACAATTCATATAGGGCCGCAAAATAAAAAAAGGTTATTATTCTACTGAATTAGATTTTCTGACATACAGAATCTATCGCTTGGCTCAAGGTTAAAAAGGTTATAAAAGGTTATGCACGTACCGTAATCTCATAACCTTTTATAACCTTTTATAACCTTTTGTTAAGCGGTTTAGGCAATTTGAGAGAGGATGTAAACGACGGAATAATAACCTTTTAAAATCTGCGGCGCTTCCAAATTTTGTGCGCCGCTACCTTCACTCCTCACTCCTCATTCCTAACTCCTAACTCCTCACTTTTTTATCAACCGTCATAAATACCTAAAGACGCAAAACAAAAATGCAGAAAAAAAGAAGCGACCTACGCCGCTTCCAAAGGGGTGGAGCTGGTTGGGCTCCAATAATGAGAACCTGTATAATAACTTCCTTCTGGAAAGTTATTACTAAAAAAAAGAGAGGTGCCAGGATGGCAATAGACCGCCATCCTGACAGAAGGACAAGACATTCCTTGTCCCAAGGAGGTAGATCCGTGTCGGACAAGCCGACAGAGTCGAGAAGAAGGATTTGCATCCTTTATAGGAAACTTCCAAGTGGAAGGATTTGTAAAAAGAGAGGCGATGATGATATTTCCCTGTTATCGTCATCGCCGAAGGGAGATGAACCATGAGACAACAAGTCCCACAGGTATATGTAAACCTCACAAGGAGGAGTACATCGATATATAGTGACTTCAAGATGAAGATAGTTGAAAAAGGGAGGTGATGATGATATTTCCCTGTTATCGTCATCACCGAAAGGAGATGAACCATGGGAACGAGCCCACAGGTATATGTAAAGCCCGAAGGCATTTACAACTATAGAATGACCGGTGATTTATGGCTGGTGTCCCAGTCACAAACCATATGTCCAGTCAGTAGAGAATAGCGTTCCCTGTCGCCATCCTCTGATGAGATATTTCAATCATTGATCCTCATCATGACTGAAATAGTAAACAAAAATCCACCCTTTAGGATAGTATAAGGGTGGTTCAATGCACGTCAAAAAGACTTGTATCTAAACACACCTTCCTATCGCTCGTAGGTCAAACGGTTGTACAAAACAGGCAGTTCTCCTGACTCTGCTTCCTCGCTCCTCCAGCCTTCCCAATTCTCCTCAATCAGTGACTTTCTGTTGGATTCACTCTGCATTACAGTGGCGGGACCGTGCCGGTATCTCACCGGTCTTCCCTATTAAGCCCTTGTGGGCACCTGTCTTCTTATGAAATTTTGCTCCTCAATAACCGATGTTTGACCAATAAAAAACCTCTTTGCACGAACGCAAAGAGACATCTATAAGACATCCCCTTCCCATCGCTCGTGGGTCAAACGGTGATATAAGATAGGCAGTTCTCCTGACTCTACTTCCTCGCTATCCTGTCTTCCCGATTTCTCAGTGACATTCCCTGGATTCGCTCCGTATTACAGTGGCGGGACCGTGCCGGCATTTCACCGGTCTTCCCTATTAAGCCCTCATGGGCACCTCTCTTTTCATATTCGGTTGAATATATAGTAGCACCATTGCATATGTATGTCAATAGGGAATTGATGAATTACTGTAGGTTCTAGTGTATTGGTTTCGGTTGAGGCTTTTAATTTGCAATTCCGCTATCGTAAGGTTCTATTATAATCTCTTTTCTGGCTCCCATGCTGTCATAGAAACCAAAACCTTTTGAAATAGAATGCATCCCATTGTGAGGTAAGCAGCCACAACAGCACAACCTAACCTGAGAATCTTGAGAAACCTGAGCAACCTAAGTAACCTGTAACCTCTATCGTTTCATAACCAACTGTCTCAAAACATTTTCAAAAGCGCGACAGAATGTTCTTGCTTTTTTCGTAACTTATGCTATACTAAGAATAAGCGAAGCGGAAGCCCCTGTGGAGGGATCCCAGAAAAATACACAGGACAGTGGAAGCTGCAGTTCGCCTACCAATGGTGAATACCATAAGCGCGCCGGGAAGTACATTCCCGTCCAAAGGTGAAGAAAATAAAAACGATTTTCTTCCATGTACAACCAAATATGACATTGCTTATTCAGTTCCCTTTCGGATAAGAATCCGCACCGGAGAAAAGGTATATACAGATGAAAATTTGTATGACGGCGATACCTCTTCTTTGTGTGCGGATTTTTTTTGTTGTCCACGATTGACTCAATGCCTTCTATGTTGTAATGGCATTACATTGAAATGATAGGTCGTAGGACTTCGTTTATCCGAGACATGCTATTGTTAAGAAAAGCGATTTTATCTTTAACGTCATTTCGACCGGTCGTATTTGTGCGAAATGAAACATATGATATGAAACTGGATGTGTAGGAGAGTGGAGAAATCTCGCAGCACTAGCGGGAAGGGCTAAATGACACATATCATAGCAGCTCGCTAGAGCTGTGTTTTTCGCTTTGCTCAAAATATTGTTTCACCGTTATGATTTGAATCAGAAAGCCCTTACCGCTAGTGCGTTGAGATTTCTCCACTCTTCTACACATTGCGTTTCATTACTACTTTTTCATCCCGCACAAATATGACCGGTCGAAATGACGCTATAGAAAATGCCACTTTTTACACTAACATGCTTTGCTAAAACGATGTCCTACGGACCTATCATTATCATTTAAAATCATCCAATTCAATTAATGTTACCTGATAGAATCATTATTTATAGGTGGGATGTTTAAGTCACTCACTAAAAAAGGTTACAAAAGGCATCTCCACAAAAGCAGAAATAACCTTTCATAACCTTTTATAACCTTAAACCAGTAGGGATTTTCTATATGTAACACAACACATAAGCGGCACAAAAATAACCTTTTATAACCATCATCATGACGCAAATGACTTCTATGTTGGTTACCGCTACTGTATAATCTTCAGCTTCGCTAACATCGGAATATCAATGGGCGTATAGGCGTCCGGATGGCTGCGAAGGTAATGTTGTTGTTCTTCTGGAGCCGGATAGAAATTAACCAATTCTTTCAGTTCTGTCCGTACCTTGGGCCGAATTTTTCCTTCTCCTTCAAATTCATTGACCACCAAAGAGTTTTCTGTCATTTGGTGAGCAATGCCACGATTTTGAATAAAGGCAAAGAAATACCCCAGTTGCATGGTATCTTCCTGGCTCACGTAGTACACGCCACTTCTATACTGGGGTCCCACAAACTTCCCCTGAATGCCGTCGGTATAAGGATTGATCACCGTGAAGAACACATTGAGCATCATGCCGATATCAATCTTTTTCGGATTGTAAATGACTTTCACGCACTCCTGCCCTGTGGCTTTTCCTTCTTTCAGCATCTCCTTGGTGGGATGTTCCACATCACAATTACAAAAGCCAGCCACTGTATCCACTACGCCATACATGCGAGAAAAGACTTCCTGCAAACCATAGTAAGAACCGCCAGCTAAATATAGTTCTTTCATTCTATGCTCCTTTTATGATTGGTAACTGGTGACTCGTGACTGGTGACTAGACATAGCCTACCAGTCACTGGTCACCAGTCTACCAGTCACCAAGATTATTTATTTTCTTCCATATGTCGAATAGACGCTCTATCCATATCGAAGGATTTGATCAGTTCTGTCACAGCCTGGCTTGGAGAAATGACACCGGCCAGAACGGCTGCTTTGACAGACGGGAGTCTGCCTTTGATCAGCGGGTCTTCAAAGAAGAGGTTATGCAAGTGTTCATCAATCATGCTATTGACCCAATCAAGGATCTGACGCTGACGGCGGTTATCAAAGACACCGGATTTCTTAGTGACTTTTTCAAATTCGCGCATCACAGCCCACAGTTCCAAAAGGCCTGTCTTTTTGATAGCAGAGCAGCGGTACGCATGGGTTTTCCAACCTTCTGTAGCAGGGCGAATGAATTCGCACATTCTTTCATATTCACCCTGGGCCACTTTGGCGCGTTCCAGGTTATCCCCATCGGCTTTGTTGACCACGATGGCATCGGCCAATTCCATGATACCTTTTTTGATGCCCTGCAGGTCATCACCGGCCCCAGTCAAAACGACCAGCATGAAGAAATCAACCATAGAGCGGACCGTGGTTTCAGACTGACCGACACCGACAGTTTCTACCAGAATGACATCACAACCAGCGGCTTCGCAAAGGAGCATGGTTTCACGACTCTTACGAGCTACGCCACCCAAAGTGCCTTTGGACGGAGAAGGACGAATGAAACAATTGGGTTCACGGGACAGGTTCTGCATACGGGTTTTATCCCCTAGAATGGAACCGCCAGTGATGGAAGAAGTCGGGTCTACAGCCAGAACCGCTACTTTGTAGCCCTGATGACAGAGCATCTGCCCGAAAGATTCAATAAATGTACTTTTACCAGCCCCAGGTACCCCGGTGATACCGATGCGGAGCGCTTTCCCTGTTCTAGGAAGCAATCCCTGCAGTACCCGCTGTGCTTTATCAAAATCTTTTGGCGCATTACTTTCGATTAAGGTGATAGCCTTGGACAAAACCACACGATCTCCTTTGGCTACCCCATCGATGTATTGTTCCACTGTCATTTTTTTGCGAAGCGGTACCTTGCGAAGTGGTGCATCAGGATATTCCTTAGCACCAGTGATGCTGTTGGCTGTGGTATCGATGCCACGCATAACCGAACAAGCAAATTCAGGATTCTTTTCTTCCGGTACCCAGCTAGGTCTCAAATCATCATTGTTTTCAGGCATTTCGTCTTCTCCTTCCGTAAACACCAAATGATATGTATGCTAGTTAATCATTCTTTTTCATGAAATAGCGCGTAGAATGGTAATGCTGCTAAGTTAAGTGAGATTTGCGATGATTTTCAAAGTTTCTCAGGTTACTCAGGATTCTCAAGTTTCTCATGTTTCCCGAATGAGATGATAACGCTAGCATCTATCGGCACATTCAGAGAACCTGAGTAGCCTGAGAACCCTGAGAAACTTGAGCAACCTATTACCACCAGCGGAATCATGCCTATCAACGCAAATTCTTCACTTAATAACGTGGGGGGGACCTCCTTCCACCATTACGTACTACGCATTACGCATTCTTTCAGAAAAACGATGAAATGAACATCCAATGTTCATGCTCACAAATCATACAGATTGCAAGCCCTGCTGCGGAACCCAAGGAGAATGGGACAAATGGAACAAGTAGCACAGGTTACTCAGGTGACTCAAGTTTCTCAAGTGCCCCGAACGAGATGACAACATTAGCATCTCATTCGAGAAACCTAAGCAGCCTAAGCATCCTGAGAAACCTGAGCGACCTGAAACCCTTTGTATCAGCAGAAATGAACAACTATTTCCTTTTGCCTGATACCCTTTCCATTTCCTTGAGTTCCTCGCAGGACAAGAAATCTAAGGTGAGATGACCGGTGATTTGTAAATTGGAAAATTTTCCCAATCACTAGTCACCAGTCTACTAGTCACTAGCTTAGCCTTCCTTCTGTTCTTCCTTAGCGCGGTCAACCAGCATCTTCAGCAACTTAATGCAGCATTTCGGAATGTTGGTGCCTGGTCCGAAGATAGCTACTGCGCCATGGTCATAGAGGAATTCATAGTCCTGTGGCGGAATAACGCCGCCGATAGCAACCAGGATATCTTCACGTCCCAGTTTCTTCAGGTCTTCTACGATAGCTGGGAGCAGTGTCTTATGGCCTGCTGCCAAGGAGGAGAAGCCGACCATATGAACGTCGTTATCAACTGCATCCTGTGCTGCTTCTTCTGGTGTCTGGAACAGCGGACCTACGTCGACATCCCAGCCCATATCTGCGAAGGAAGTAGCCAATACTTTCTGACCTCTGTCGTGGCCATCCTGACCCATCTTAGCCAGGAAGATACGTGGACGACGACCTTCGAGTGCTTCGAATTCATTAGCCAGTTTCTTAGCTTCGTCCAGTTCGGAAGTATCATCGAATTCGCTGGAGTATACGCCGGAAATGGTGTGGATCACAGCATTGAATCGACCGGATACTTTTTCAACGGCATCGGAAATTTCACCCAGGGAAGCACGGTCATGAGCTGCCTGTACTGCGGCTTCCAGAAGGTTGCCGTTGTCACGGGATTCAGCGCACTTGGTGATGGCTTCCAGATCGCGACGAACTGCTTCTGGATCACGGATGCTTCTGAGTTTTTCCAGACGTTTAATCTGTGCGTTACGTACAGCGGTGTTATCGATAGAGAGAACGTTCAGCGGATCTTCCTTAGCCAGTCTGTACTTGTTCAGACCAACAATGGTTTCGCGACCAGAGTCGATATCTGCCTGACGACGAGCAGCGCATTCTTCGATACGCATTTTCGGAAGACCGGTGGAAATAGCTTTGGACATGCCGCCCAGTGCTTCGACTTCCTGGATATGTGCCCAAGCACGTTTGATGATTTCGTTGGTCAGGTATTCTACATAGTAGGAACCGCCCCATGGATCGATGATCTTGCAGACCTTGGTTTCATCCTGGATGTACAGCTGGGTGTTACGAGCCAGACGAGCAGAGAAGTCAGTCGGCAGTGCGATAGCTTCATCCAGTGCGTTGGTGTGCAGGGACTGGGTATGACCGAGAGCAGCGGACATAGCTTCCATACAGGTACGGCCAATGTTGTTGAATGGATCCTGTTCTGTCAGAGACCAGCCAGAGGTCTGGGAGTGGGTACGGAGAGCCATGGATTTCGGGTTCTTAGCGCCAAAGCCTTTAAGAATCTTAGCCCAGAGGACACGAGCCGCACGCATCTTAGCAATTTCCATGAAGTAGTTCTTGCCCTGATCCCAGAAGAAGGACAGACGTTTTGCAAAGGCATCGACTGGCAGACCTGCTTTTTCGCCGCAGCGAATGTATTCCATGCCGTCAGCCAGGGTATAACCAATTTCCAGATCGCAAGTAGCGCCGCATTCCTGGATATGGTAACCAGAAATGGAAATGGAGTTGAACTTCGGCATGTACTTGGTGGTGTATTCGAAAATATCACCAATGATACGCATGGACATAGCCGGTGGGTAAATGTAGGTGTTACGTACCATGAATTCCTTCAGAATATCGTTCTGAATGGTGCCGGCCAGAATCTTCTTATCTACGCCCTGTTCGATACCAGCGGAAATGAAGAATGCCAGAATTGGAAGTACGGCACCGTTCATGGTCATGGATACGGACATCTGATCCAGCGGAATGCCATCAAAGAGGATGTTCATATCCAGCATGGAGCATACAGATACGCCTGCTTTACCAACATCGCCGATTACACGAGGGTTATCTGCGTCGTAGCCGCGGTGGGTTGGAAGGTCGAATGCAATGGACAGACCTTTCTGGCCTGCAGCCAGGTTTCTCTTGTAGAATGCGTTGGATTCTTCAGCGGTGGAGAACCCTGCATACTGACGAACGGTCCATGGACGGAATACATACATGGTGGAGTATGGTCCGCGAAGGAATGGCGGGATACCACTCATGAAATCCAGGTGGTTGCAATCATTATATACATCTTTGGTATAGAAGGGAGCTACCGGGATATGTTCCATGGTTGGTTCATAGAGGGCATCAAAGTCCTTGCCGGTTTTGGCTTCCAGCTTTTCCTTCCATTCATCATAAGAGCAATGGGGATGTTCACCCAGAGAGAGCTGTGTGAAATCAGGATTTGCGTTTGCCATTATTCAATCATTCCTTTCTTTTTCTGCAGCATACGGAGAAGTTCATAGCAGTTTGCTTTGACGCTGATGAAATCATCTACGCCAGCTTTGCGATAGGTTTCTTCCAGATCTTTCGGAGCAGCACCTGCCAAGAACAGAGTGCCATTTCCGAGAACTTCTTTCAGTCTTGGAGCCAGTGCCGGTACATCTTCTGGGTAGGTAGCATCGGTGGAGCAGATAACAGCTACATCATATGGATTGCCTTTATCATCTGCACCAGCTTTCAGTGCTTCTACGCACTTATCCCAGCGGGAACCCGGTTTTCCTTCATCATCCTGGAAGCCATTGTTGAGATGAACATTGAATTCACCAACCTGCAGGAAGGAAGTGGAGAAATCGGCTCTTGCTTTATGCTGCGGAATCTTGCCCATGTTGGCCAGGAAAACTTCCACATTTTTGCCAGTTTCTTTGACATATTTTTCTGTATCCCAGCGAAGTGCTTCGAAACGTTCGGTCCAGCGATGAGCAGCGATAGCTTCTACAGCGATGGAACCTTCACCATTGCCTGCCACTTCATTGACTTCGCCGATAGTAGCGCCAGCTTCGACAGCAGCGATAGCTTTATCTACGGCTTCGCCTTCACCTGCTGCTTTTAGGTCAGACAGTTTCTGGCTACGGAATGCCAGATCCTGGTCAGCTCTGTAAGCTTTAGCAGCATCGCCCAATTCTTTCTTAATGGCTTCGGTATCTTCTGGTCTTGCTTCCAGGAGAACTTCACCCATGAGCGGATACATGTTGTTACCAACTGCACGGTCTTTTCTGAGATCCAGTGCTTTGAAACGTTTTTCCAGAACAGCTTTGATTTCAGCCTGTGGATATCCTTCTACGATGGCTTTGGTGATGCCGCCCAAACCTTCTACCTTCTGGAATTCAGCCCAAATCTTTTCAGCCATTTCTTTGGTCAGTTCTTCAATAGCCCAGGAACCACCAGCTGCATCGATTGGACGAAGCATGCCAAATTCTTCCTGCAGCATAATCTGAAGGTTTCTAGCGATACGACGGGAGAATTCATCGCCTTTACGAACCGTGTCATCATAAGGAGCATTGGTATAGGTATCTACGCCGCCAACAACAGCAGAGAAAGCTTCTGTGGTGTTACGGAGCATATTGACGCCTACATCGAAAATAGTCTTGGTGAAGAAAGCTGGTTTAGCATGAATCTTCATAGCACGGTCTTCTTCTTCCGCGCCGAAAGCTTTCATGATATTGGACCAAACCTGACGAGCTGCACGGAGTTTAGCAATTTCAATGAAGAATGTAGCGCCTACATTGAAGCCAAAGTACAGAGACTGTGCAATGTCATGAATAGAAATACCACGTTTCAGCATCTGACGAACGTATTCAACAGCGACGCCAAAGGTGTATGCTACTTCCTGTACAGCCTGCGCGCCGCCCAGAGAGAATACATCACTTGGAACATATACAGTAGCCAGACCTGGTGCATTCTTGCTTGCCCAGCGAATGGATTCTGCCATCTGGTCATAATCTTTGTCCAGAGTTTCTTTGTTTTTGCCGTCCGTCAGCAGCTGTGTCAATGGGCTTGCACCAATTACGCCGTGCAGCTTAGACACATCTTTTCCCTGTGCTTTCAGAGCAGCAGCCACCAGAGCCAGTGGAGCCAGAGCAGATTCGCCAGTAAACATCATGAATGGATATTTAGCAAGATCAAGGCCATCCAGAAGAGTATGTACATCTTCCAGAGTAGTCAGGCAGACACCAGTTTCGCCTGGTTTTTCTGCATCGGTAACATCTACACCGTGAAGGGTAGATTCATCAAGACGTACATTATAGACCGTAGAGCCACGATCAATTTCATGTTTCAGGAGTTCATTATTTTCCTTTGGAAGTGCTTCATCACAGGACTGAGCAATGCCCCATGGTTCTTCTTTGTAACCATTGACTTTCTGTCCACGCATGAAATCTCCCATGCCCGGATAATCATCGGTTGGAAGAATAGCGTCCTGTGCGTCCGGACCGGTGCGCCAGGTGTAAATAGGACTGAAGGTGATTCCTTCATAAGTCTTGGTATACATTAATTTATCAAACGGTTTGCCTTTCAGAAGAGCGTTGCAGGCATCCACCCATTCTTCATAAGTCGGCGGTGTAAATTCATCAAATGTGACTTTCGGGAAATCAGTCTTACCTTCGGACTGTTTCAGAATCGCTTCCAATTCTTTATCGGTAAGCTGTCTTTCTCCGGATGTTTCTTTTGTTACTTCATCCATGAAATATATCCTCCTTTAATAACTTCCTTTAGACAATTCCAAGAAAACGGAACTGGTTTCACCTCCTTTAGGGCTTCTCGGGAAATTCATTCCATAAAAAAACGACTGTCCTTTTATGGGCAGTCGGAAAACATGAGACTAAAAAATAATCTCAATCCCCTCCCCATCTCTCGCAGGTTAAGCGGTGATTCATTGACAGATAGTTCTCCTGGCTCGGATTCCTTGCTTTTGCCAGCCTTCCCAGGTTACCCCAGTGACATATTAGGCAAAGCTCCTCCTTACAGTGGCGGGACCGCTCCGGCTTATACCGGATTCTCTTTTATGCTTTCGCATCTGTCAGCCATATGAAATTGTCTAAATGACTACAGTCTCAGTATAATTCATATTTTCATAAGTGTCAATAAATGTTTTACTCATTTTATTGTATTTATTGCTAATAGTATTCATATTTTCTGATATTTTGATTGAAAATAAGCCAATTATTATATTATAATAAGCATGTAAATTTCATTTTCTTTTATGCATATTATTTTATTCCAATAAAAGGAGAATATTATGGGA
The DNA here is from genome assembly GCA_934216155.1 of uncultured Dialister sp. Classification (GTDB taxonomy): domain Bacteria; phylum Bacillota; class Negativicutes; order Veillonellales; family Dialisteraceae; genus Dialister. The sequence continues at coordinate 1,148 of CAKQBK010000034.1, read as the reverse complement.
CTGGATCAGAAAACAAAAGAAACCATTAGAGAAGAAGCACTGCGTTTAAGCAAAGAATTTGCTGAGTTGGATGGCAGACGCCCTCGCCTTCTTCTGATTGAAATGGAAAACGACCTCCCAGAAGATAGAGAACAAAGAAAACTGGCAGCCAACGCTTTTGCCGATTCCGGCTGGGATGTGGACGTAAGCCCCCTGGAATCCCCAGAAGACGCTGCCAGAGGCGCTGCTGATAATGACGTACACTTTGTCTTCTACACCTCTGGAAGCCCCACCAAAATAAAACAATCCATTGCCCTAGCCCAGGGCCTCTGCCTCTATGGCCGAGATGACATCCTCATCGCTGTACACCAAGTGAAACCAGAAGAAAAAGAATCCCTCTTCCGCTACGGCATCATCTGCGCCTTCGGATCCGATTACGAATACCTCCAGGCTAGCCTCACCATGCTTAGAATTCTGATTGCTCGAGAAAAAGAAGAACCAGAAGACGATAGTGCATATTAGCAGCTGGGTTTAGGGTTTAGGGTTTCCAGGCTACCAGCTACTAGATGCTGGTTATTGCTCCTTATACATCCTTTCGGCTGAATGGCATTATAAGATTATGTATTTTTCCATATTCAAAAAAGAGAGAACTTCTTACTAAGTGCTCTCTTTTTTTATTTCCATTTCCCCCTAGCTGAAGATATTACAATGGACTAAAGGAGGTCAATTTGATTTAAGAATAAGAGTCTCTCTACCCACAAGAGACTGAATACCACAATGTTGTTAAGCTAAGGAATAGATACACTTTTTTCAAATCCCGCTTATCCAGACAGATTTTTAAGGCTCAGAGAATTCTGAGAGCTCTCACATATTCTGATATAGTTAAGATATTATTGAGTAAAAAAGAACCTTTGAACCTTCGAACCTATGAACCTTTTAACTGCAGAAAATATCGCCATATTTGCTTAACATAATAGTATTGCTGGATACTACCATTGGTTACAAAATAAGTAGCAATATTTGAATTATCGCACCTTCATTCCTAACTGTATTTCCTGATACTGGCTACTGACTACTAATCCCTTCATATAAATCGAGTAGGAGGTAGGGTTTCCCCTACCGACCTCTCACACCACCGTGCGTACCGTTCGGTACACGGCGGTTCTTTA
>CAKQBK010000033.1 GCA_934216155.1 uncultured Dialister sp. | reverse complement strand
AAAGAAAATTTACAGAGCTGATTGCATCTGCCACTTGGTTCATCTCCCTTTCAACTTCAAGAAATGGTAATTCGTGAATCATTTCATCACTTGTCTTATTATTTTTTAAAATTTAAATGAACGAAAATCATTATATAGAAAGAAGGAATTTATTATGGAAAAGAAAATTGCTAACGCTATTATGATGGGTGTCAAAGACCTCTCTCGTACAAATGGCCTTTGGGGTTACATTGCTGAAAAGAAAATTTACAGAGCTGATTGCATCTGCCACTTGGTTCATCTCCCTTTCAACTTCAAGAAATGGTAATTCGTGATTACTCGTTAATTCATTTTTTCAATAGCAAGAAATCGTATTGGCGATTGTGGCCGGTTGTTTGTTATTGGAGCCAAACAACCGTGAATGCATAGGAATCTGCACAATAGCTGGTATGTCTATGCATCTCCATATCAAAATGTTACTACATACGTTTCGTACATATCAAACGTATGAATTATCGAGCAGGCACTAAATAAAATAATATATACGTAATTATTTAAATTCTCAATGGTTGTTGACTGTTTCACGCCTAAATAACCAACAACCATCACCAAAGGTAAAAGATCCTATTTCCCTTCATCCTCCGGAACTGGGATCTTTTATTTTGCATTCTTCCCTATCTAACTATTTCCAATCGATGTATACTATATGGTATCAAAATTATAAAGAGTAAGAAGGTAGCAGTTAGTTGTTGGTAATTAACTGTTGTCGATGGTAGACTTCCCACCTGCTGCTAACAACCTACTTCTTACATCATCACAAGGAAGGATGACCATGGTACTTTTACAAATCTTATGGAACGATATTTTGCCACTATTTGCCTTCATTGCATGTGGATGGTTTTTAGACAGTAAATTTAAAATTGATGTGGACACATACAGCAAGCTCACCGTATATGTGATTTTGCCAGGTTTTATTTTTTTCAGTTTATATAAATACCAACCATCTCCGCAAGATTTAGCTATGATACCAGCAGCCCTATTGCTAATGCTACTGATGTACCTTATTGCTATGTTATCGGCCAGGAAGTTTGGAAAAGAAGATGCTTTTGATTTTTGTGCTGTTTCTACGTTTTCCAATTCTGGTCACTTAGGCGCTGCTTTAGCCATGATGATTTTTTCTCATGCTCCATTTTTAGTGGATGGCAAACCAGCCTATCTCACAGAAGCCATGGGCATCATGTCTATACTGATGGTATGCATGAACGTAGCTGTCAATACCATAGGTGCTGCTATGGTACGCCATAATCATGATAAAGCCGCTCATATGGTGGGCATTCTTTGCAGAACTCCTGCTCTGTATGCTGCACTCTTAGCTTTTCTGGTCAGATTTCTCGATATAAAATTGGAAGGTACTTTCATGTATCCTGTATTGTATCATTTTGATGGTGCTTTCCTGGTTCTCATTACCATTACCATAGGGTTACAGCTTCATCGCACCCATCACTTTATTCCCAATGCCTTTGTACTTGGGTCTAGTTTTTTGAAATTAATTGTATCTCCTATATTAGCCTATGCCATCCTGATAGGATTTGGCCATTTTAGTCCTGTAGCTTCTCAAGTATTTTTAATATATGCAGCCATTCCATCCTCCATCACCCTTGTGATTTACGGTATTGAATATCAAAAACAGCCTGGCCTTCTGGTCCAAGCTGTGATCTTTAATACCCTAGCAGGTATACTGACTGTACCGACAGTGATTTATCTTTGTCGGATTGTTTTTCCATTCAGTATATAAGGAGGTATAGTCATGGCATTTTTACAAATCATTTTCGATAACATCTTGCCTCTTCTGATTTTTGTAGGCATTGGATACGTACTAGATTTACGCTTTAAGATGGATATTTTATCCCTCAATAAACTGACATTCTATATCGTACTTCCCTCTTTTATTTTTTATAGCATTTACGTAGCCGATTTGGATATGACTATGCTGAATGTATTCATTTTGGCTTTTGTGCAAATGTTTTTAGTCGGATTTATTTCCTGGCTCTATGGTAAAATCCGAGGACTTACAGTAGCTAAAACAGAGGCTTTGAAAAATGGCACTATGTTCTCCAACAACGGGAATGTAGGCATCGCTCTTATCGCCCTTGTATTTGGTAATGCACCCTATGTCATCAATGGAGAAATGCCATACCTGGCACAAGCCAGTGCCTGTGCTACCATCATGCTGGTCCAAATGAATATGTCCCTTAATACTCTGGGACTGTATCAAGCAGGAAAAGGGAAATTGACTGCTAGAGAAGCACTTGCTGTGGTTTTCCACATGCCTGTACTCTACACACTGATGCTGGTCTTTACTATTAAATTTTCTGGATTTGATATGACCCAATTATTTATTTGGCCTGTATTTGAAAACTGCGCCCAAGCTTTGGTGGCTATCGTTATGATTGCTTTGGGAATGCAAATCCATAAAAGTACCATTGTATTTCAAGATATAGATGCCTGGGCTGGTTGTTTTATTCGTTTGGTTATGGGACCTGTTTGCGGTTTGGTAGTGATCACCTTATCAGATATAGTGGGTTTTCATTTTTCGCCTACCATCAAACAGACCATTCTTATCATGTCCTCTGTACCTGCACCTGTCAATTCTGTGCTCTACGCTGTAGAATTTCACAACTGTGAAGATTTTGCCACTGAACTGGTCATGATGAGTACTCTCCTATCCTGCGTGACTATGACAGGCGTCATTTATGCCGCTCGCATTTTATACCCAGTCGTTTAGGACATGTGAATGAATTTTGTATCCCCTTCCTAAGCCCCTTTCACTGTGGCACCTTGCGTTTTACTGACTGCATGGTGCGTATCTTGATGCATTCCTTTGGGTTTGAAAACCATAAGCATAATCGAACCGGCTACTATCATCATGCCGCCTGCCCAAGAAGCAGGCGGCATGATTTCATCCCAAAAGGCCCAGCCGAAGAGAATATGAAATAGGATTTCACTGTACATCAAAAAAGATACCACCACAGAATTGACGTGCTGGAAAGCCCAGGTCATAAACATCTGGGCTGACAGGGCAAAGAGGCCCAATCCCACCACAAAGAACCAATCCCATCCCTGTGGCCATATCCAAGATTCACTGCCCGCCAATGTCAGTCCCACTAAGATACTGAAAATCTGAAAATAAAATACAATTTCTGTGTTGGACTTAAATCCTTTTTCTGCCAAATGGCTAATCACAATATAAGCCGCCGCAGAGAAAAATCCGCCACCAATGCCAAAGAGGGTATACAGATTAAAATCATGAAAATTCCATATCTGCATGACACAAAGGGTGCCCATGGCAATGGTCACCATACCAGGGAGAGCTTCCTGTGGTAATTTTTCTTTTAAAAATATCGGTGACAGCAGACACATAAAGAAAGCCGCCAACTGAGAAAGGATCTGTGCATCTCCCAGTGTCAATCCTTCGATGGACAGAAAATAAAAGAATAAAGCAATACTGCCAAATAGCCCTCGTAAGCAGAGAAAGCCCATGTGTTTCCCAGAAAAGAAATGCTCCTTGGTCTGCAAGCAGAGAATTGGAATAAACAGCAATCCCACCAATCCACGGAACAACGTCATTTCTCCCGAAGGCATAGTAGGCAGCCATTTCGCACAAGCAGACATAAACGCAAAAGACAGGGAAGCCAAAAGTGTGGTCACTACGCCCATAACAATACTGCTTCTTTTGCGCTTTTTCGATTTGAATGCCATCCGGAGTCGTTTCAGCGGATGATAGGCTACTGGATTTTTATATTCCATTTTTATATATTCACCATCTTATCATTTTTAATTTACTTATTTTAATGCTAGTATCATTTATTTTTCAATAAACAATTCAATCACATTGTTCCGTATGAGATAAGATGATGAAAATGTATCCGTATGGTGACTAGTGACTGGTGACTAGGAGTTGGAGAAAGGTTATGCCCTTCGGGCAGGTTATACTCTCTATTATCATCTATCCAACAATTGGAATCCAACCAAATACAAAAGGGTTATAAAAGGTTATGAAACTTCCGATAGTCTCATAACCTTTTATAACCCTTTTTAACCTTTTGCGTAGCGGTATACTCTATTTGTTAGAATAATCAATAGAGCAAAATAATAACCTTTATAAACTCGCGGTGCTTCTACATTTTGTGTACCGCCACCTTCACTTCTCACTTCTAACTACTCACTTCTCACTGCTTTTACGGTCTAAACTTATACCCTACGCCCCAAATGGTCAAAATATGCTTCGGATTGGACGGATCTTCTTCCAGGGCTTCTCTTAGTCGATTGATATGGACCGGAACGGTGGCTGTATTTCCCAGCGAATCCATGCCCCAGATACGGGTGTACAGCGATTCTCTGCTATAGACCACATCGGCATGAATCATCAGAAATTCCAGCAATTTAAATTCTTTGTTGGGCAGTATCTTTTCTTCCCCTCTGACAAAGACACGGTGCGTATCGGACTCCAAAGAAATATCTCCAATGGTGAGTCGGTGATTTTCATGATTTTTCCCTTTCAAACGTTCATACTGGGCCAGTTGGGATTTCACCTTTGCCACCAGGACGCCAGGAGAAAATGGCTTTTCAATGTAATCATCAGCCCCAAATCCCAGGCCACGGATTTTATCGATGTCAGTTCGTTTGGCTGTCACCATCATGATCGGAATATCGATTTGATCTCTGAGGTTCCGGCAAATAGCAAATCCATCCATCCCCGGCAGCATCACGTCCAGCAAAATCAAATCATATTCCCCCGTCATGGCTTCCTTCAGTCCATCAATGCCGTTTTCCTCCACCGACACTTCATAGCCACTGACTTCCAAATAATCCCGCTCAATAGATGCAATATCATCATCGTCTTCAATGATTAGTATTTTTTTCGTCATCTTCATTGCTCCTTTGTAAAAGGTTCTCAAGGTTCTCAAGGTTCTGGCTTCATTGAAAATCTATCGATTTTCTCAGAGCCAGAACCTTTTACTATCCAGTACATCACCATATTTCACTAACTATGTCATCGCTACAGAATCCCTAAGAGCCCCTTCCTCAGGAAGGGGCAGGCTCGCTTGCGAGCCGGGGATAGGCCGCCCCCGAAGAGTTGTTTGACAAGCCGCTTTAGCCAGACGCCGACAAATCTATATATCTCATAACCATGCATACCGCTAGTGCGAGCTATCCCCCCTGCCCCCTTCCAAAGGAAGAGGGTTACCGCTACAGCCCCTAGTCGCCAGTCACCAGATCATTCTTACCACCAACCCATGAGGCTCAACATTCTGTATTTCCATTTTCCCCTGCATCAAAGCGGTTGCCCGCCGGACGATAGCCAATCCAAGCCCGCTGCCGTTATCCGTTTTGGTTCTGGCTTTATCGGTCCGATAGAACGGTTCCTGCAATCGCTGTAATGATTCTTCCGGTACTCCCGGTCCATCATCGGCGATTTGAAGCACCGCCCTATTTCCTTCTTTATGTAATGAAATATGGATATGCACCATAGATTCCGTTTTGTACTTGATGCTATTGGTGACTACATTTTCAATGATCCGTTCCAACAGCAAGGAACTGCCAGATATAGAAATATCCTTTTCTATATCCAATGTAAAAGCAGCTCCTCGCTTGGTCCAGTTCAAACGATTCTCATCTATGAATTCTTCTGCCAACTGGCTCAAGGAAATGGATTTCATAGGCAACGCCTTTTCGCCTACATCCATTTTAGTCAGCAGGAGCAACTGCTCTACCAATCGTTCCAATCCATCGGCTTTCTTTTGAATCACTTTGAGATACCGTTCCTGTTTCTCCGGTGTATTGGCCACATGGTCCAACAGGCCTTCCACATAGGCTTTGATGGAAGTGAGCGGCGTCCGTATATCATGGGAAATACTGGCAATCAATTCTTTTCGCTGTTCTTCATCGGCTTTCCTTTGCAGCAGCGATTCTTTCAATTTTTGGCTCATCATATTGAATGCCTGCAGAGACGGCGTAAATTCATCATGCCCCTGATGGACGAGATGCACATCTAAATCTCCATTTTGGATTTTCTCCGCTCCTTCTTGCAGTTGTTTAAGCGGAGAAATGATTTTTCGAACAATGAAGCGAGACAGGAAATAACTATTGGCCAAAACAAATAGAACCAGGGAAATGGCAATGAACCGATTGGTATTTCTGAGTGCTTTTTCAAAAGCTTCATCACTATGACCAGGCCCCGGCTGATGAACCATCATATAGAGATGATAGGTCTCCCCATGGATATTTGCTTTGGTTAAAAATTGGTATCTATCCAAATGGGTCCGACTATAGGTGCTATCCTTGGATGTGCTCTCATCCAATTCTTGTTGTACTTTTTTCGTCCGCAGTTCATGAACTTCCTCTTGGAACTTTTCATTACCATATCGATAAATCGGCTGCTCGCCCTGATATAAAACCACATAGGTTTCCATAGGGTCGATCATTTCAATCATCCATTGGTATTCCTCTGCGGTATGTCCATGGCGCAAACTGTGAAAGATGCAATTTTTAATGAGATTAGACGCCACATTGAACTGAAAACTGCTCTCCGCCATGATATGGTTTCCGCTTTTGGCATACAAATACAGACCGGTAAAACAAGATAACATCACAAACAAAGTCATAATCACTGGTAAAATGCACACCACAATATGAGAAAGTATCAAACTTTTCTTAATCGTCATCGGATCACTTCCTATTCTTTAGGTTCTGGTAGCCGATACATCACTATCCCTACTATCGCTACATTCCCTTAATGAGCCCCTTCCTCAGGAAGGGGCATGCTCGCTTGCGAGTCGGGGATAGGTCGACGAAGAAGAGTTGTTAGATAAGCCGTTTTCGCAGAACGCCAACAACGCCATGCGTCTCATCACAATATATCCGCTAGTGTGAGCTATCCCCCCTGCCCCCCCTTCCAAAGGAAGAGGGTTAACGCCAGTGGTTCTGAAGCCAGGGAAACACTGATTTAATCATGGTTTGAAATTATTCTTGGATTTTTATTCAAAGCGAGGAAAGGAAATCCGCGAATAGCGAGCTATTTTAAGGATTTTCTTGACGATGCTTTGGATAAAAATTCATATAATTTCAAACTCTTTGATTAAATCAGCGTTTCCCTAGAATCATATTTCCTAATCCCTAGGGCCCAGTCACCAAAAATATCATATCTATCTACCACTTTCCTGACAACTATAAAATAAAAGTATTTATCATTTCTTTAAACATCCATACACATTCATTCAACCCCTCTTGGTACAGTATAGCTGATATGAAACTATAACATATTTCACCAAGGAGGATTCTCATGCAAATGTTGTTACGAAAGCACCCTTATCTTACACTACTCTTCTTTTCCTTATTTCTATACCTGATTGGCAATCACTTACTGGCCATCACCGATACGGCGGAATCCAATTATGCATTGACTGCCAAAGAAATGGTTCTTTCCGGTGATTGGATTTCTCCTCAAATCTATGGAAACTACTGGTATGATAAACCAATTTTCTATTATTGGGAATTGGCACTGTCATTTTCTCTCTTTGGTTTCAATGAAATGGCCGCTCGCTTACCGGCTGCGCTCCTAGGTATACTGTCTTTGCTTTTCACCTACTGGTTTGCCAGAAAAGTCTACAGTGAAAAAATCGGTTGGCTCTCCGCTCTTATTTTAGGAACCTCCGTCGAATTTTGGCTTTTATCCAAAGCAGTCATCACAGACTCCACCTTATTTCTATTCATGAGCGGCGCCATTGCATTTTTCTACTTGGGCTATACAGAAAACAGGAAATACTATTGGCTTTGCTACGTCTTTGCTGCCTTGGCCACTCTCACCAAAGGCCCCATTGGTCTTCTTCTCCCAGGGCTTTCTTGCTTCCTATTTCTCCTGTACAAAAAAGATCTGAAAGAAATGGGACGAGTCCATTTGATTTCCGGTCTCCTTCTTTTCATCCTTCTTTGTGGTTCCTGGTATGGCACCATGTGCTATCTTCATGGAAGTGACTTCCTTTTGAATTTCCTTGGGGTGCATAATTTCCTGCGAGCCACCGTGTCAGAACATCCTTCTCATAATAAATGGTATTTTTATTTTCTCGTTTTCTTCCTTGGTTTTACTCCCTGGAGCTTTACGATTCCCTATTCTCTATGGAAGAAATGGAAACACAAAGAACTTGACCTTCGCTCTTCCAGGGATGTAACACAACTTCTGATCATCTATGCAGTGGTAGTCAATCTCTTTTTTGAATGTATCGCCACCAAGTACACCACCTACACCTTCCCCGGTTTGTTTTCTCTATCGATTCTGACAGCTTTGCTCTATAAGGATATAGAAATACGATTAGAAAAGGTAGCGCTCGGTGCGATCGGTCTTTACACAGGACTTACCTTGTTCCTCGCCCCCTCCATTATGCTTTCGAGGTCTGGTAAAGAAGTGGGCCAAGCGCTGGCACAAATGGATACCGCAAATACCACCATTGCCTTTCTCCATGACTATCGAACTTCTACTGTATTTTACAGCGGAAAAACCATCTATCGCGCTGAAGAGAAAGATAAAATCGAATCCATGAGACCAGGAGCACTCTCTTGGAATGCGAAAAATGTGATGCCTTTCATAGCAGCAGAAGAACTGGTGAAAGAAAAAAATACCATCATCATTGTCAATAAAAATACCACCGATGCCTTTCTGACCGCCTATGAAGATAAAAATTCCTATCCCATTCACCTACCAGGACTCTATACCATCTGGGTACGGAAAGGATACGCACTGGGATAAGTTAGCAGTAGGCAGTAGGCAGTTGGCGGTTAACCGTTAACTGTTAACTGTTAACCGCTGGCTGCTAACAGCCTACTGATTCCCCCCTTTACTTTTCTTCAAAAATGGGATACACTATAGAAGTCATTTTTATGGCGGTGTAGCCAAGCGCTAAGGCGTGGGGCCTGCAAGCCCCTTATCCCCGTGTTCAACTCCGGGCACCGCCTCCAAAAAATAAGCCCATGACGATACTATATCGCCATGGGCTTTTGTTATAGGAAGTTCGTAGCTATGGATTAGGAAATACAGCCAACTGTTTACTACTAACTGTCTCCTTTATATAAAATGGGTATTGGGGTGCTTTATGAATTGTGCGTCCCTAAGTAAGTTTACACCGCTGTCTCGGCTCCCCTGTCGGGGGAGCTGCCGAAGGCTGAGGGGGCAGCTCTAGCGGTATACTTCGCTAGCAGTACGATAATCCAATTGGGGACTAATACCACTCCTCACTCCTAATTCCTCACTCCTAACTAGTTTTTAGGTACTGGTCCATATTTATTCTTCTTATTCTGTCCAGGGAAGAAAGCCAATAGAATAATCGCAATCATGAAAATAACTGCAATGACACGAGTGGCCATGAGCTGCGAACCAAGGAATTCTCCGCCCAACTGATTGATGGCAAAAAGAATAGCAAAGAATCCCCAATAATACAGATGAGAAAGTCCCAAATCAGAAAGACGTCTCATGCCCAAACTAATTAGCGAAATAAAGCACAAGGTGCCTAAAATTAAGAAAGAAACGATATAAAAATTCAGATCTCCTACAAACAGTTCCGGTTTCAAACAGGTAAAGCTAAAAAGAATAGTCGCTGGAATGCCCATGAGCAGCATTTTCGGAATATAGGATTTACGACTGATTCGTCCCACCGGATCAAAGAAGGTAGAGAAAAAGCGAGAAAGAGGGCCTTTAGCCTGTTCTTTTTCGGTGGCTTCTACAGCCGCTTGATCAGATAACGCTTTGGCTGCTTCACTATCCATCAAAGCCACAGTGAAAACATTCTCCCCTTTGCCTGGCTTAGTCACAAAAATAGATGTTACCGTATCCACAAACATATCCATTTGGGATGATATTTCCACTGAACCAGCCTTTTCTTTAAGAACTTCTAACAGTGCATCACGCTGAGAAGTGGGTAATTCCATATAAATAGCGGCTGTTTTCTTACGATACAGACAAACACCAATGGGCGTTACATCCATGCTATAAAATTTTGCTTTGGTTTCTCCTTCGGAAAGAGAATAAAACGAAGTACCGGCATCTTCATCCACCCGTTCCTGGGTACATGTATAATGATGGGAAATAGAACGCATGGTATCCCCCAATCGAAGGTTTCCCACCTTTCTGGGCTTGCGCATCTTATTTCCAATCACTGCCTTACTGGCATTGTCACGAATATCTGGAATATCAAAATTCATTGCCATATTATCACCTGTTTTTCATCTACACTTATATCATTCATATGCTCTCGTTTGGTTTAAGGTTTACTTTCCAAGTTCTATTATTCCCAATATACAATCCAGAAAGTGTCATTGGTTTAAGGTTTAAATATAACCCCATAAACCTGAACCCCCAAACTTTAAAACACAGATATATCACAGAAGCAAATATATTAAAAACTATCTTCTATTATACCTTGCTCCCACGCATAAAAAAAGAACTCCTCTGAAAGGAGTTCTTTTTTATTTCTGTATTAGTCGACCAGGGCAATGATAACCTGTGGAGCGTTATCGCCAAGACGACCTTCCAGTTTAACGATGCGGGTGTAACCACCGTTACGTTCGGTATATTTCTTTGCAATTTCGTCAAACAGTTTCTTTGTAACAGCTTTGTCCATAACATAAGCTTCAGCCTGACGACGAGCATGGAGATCGCCTCTCTTAGCGAGGGAGATCATCTTATCTGCTACGTGGCGAAGTTCTTTGGCCTTTGCTTCAGTGGTGGTGATGCGGCCATGCTGGAAAAGAGCGGTTACGAGACTGCGCAGCAATGCTTTACGAGCACCGCTGACTCTTCTCAATCTACTACGAGCCATTTCTTTCCTCCTATTAATATATCAATCCTTAGTTATTGAGATGAAGGTTCAAGTTTCTGAAATTAGAAAGCTTTTCCTTAATTTCATCTACAGATTTTTTACCAAGGTTGCGTACACGGGTCAATTCATCTTCTGTCTTGTCCATCAGTTCACCGAGAGTATTGATCTCAGCTCTCTTCAGGCAGTTATATGCACGAACGGAAAGTTCCAATTCGTCAATCGGCAATTCACGAATAGCGGAAAGACCACCATCATCATCGCCATCGGCTGTTCCTTCCTGTGCGCTAAGGTCTTCGACCTCATCATGATCCTGAGGTTTTCCGATCTTTTCAAAGTTCTTGAAACAGCTGATCAGGATATCAGCAGCAGTAGACACAGCATCATCTGCGTTTACAGAGCCGTCGGTATCCACTTCAAGGGTCAGCTTATCGTAGTCCATTTCATTGCCTACGCGGGTATCGCTGACGTTGTAGTTGCATTTAATGACAGGAGAATAAATGGAGTCGATCGGAATAACGCCAATGACGTCATCCTCTCTCTTGTTCTTTGTGAAAGGAACATAGCCATGTCCACGATTGATGGTCATTTCCATGCCCAAATGAGCATCGGAATCCAATGTGCAAATAGCCAGGTCCTTGTTGAGAACATCTATTTCTGCCGGAAGTTGCATATCTCCAGCATAGAAAATACCTTCTTTAGTGATATCGATTCTAACAGTAATCGGGAAGGTTGCTTCTTCGTGGGCGATGAAGCGAATCTTCTTCAGATTCAGAATCATATCTGTTACATCTTCTCTGACGCCGTTAATGGTGGAAAATTCATGAAGCACGCCGTCGATTTTGATAGACGTAATAGCCACACCGTCTAAAGATGAAAGCAACACGCGTCTGAGGCTGTTTCCCAGTGTGATACCATATCCTCTTTCGAGGGGTTCGCATTCAAACTTACCATGACGCTTGTCATCACTGAGTTCCACAGTCTTAATTGTGAAGCTTGTATTTTCGATCATCCGAAAGTCCTCCTTCTGCGCCTTGCAGCGCCAAAATGATACGCAAAGGGATTATCCTTATACTCTTCTGCGTTTCGGAGGACGGCAGCCATTATGCGGAATTGGGGTGACGTCCTTAATGCTGCTGACTTCGATGCCTGCTGCCTGCAGTGCACGAATTGCTGCTTCACGGCCTGCGCCTGGTCCTTTTACAAAGACATCAGCCTGACGCATGCCCTGATCAATTGCTACTTTAGCAGCCTGTTCTGCTGCCATCTGTGCTGCGAATGGTGTGCTCTTACGGGAGCCTTTGAATCCGAGTCCGCCTGCAGATGCCCAAGCAATGGTGTTGCCATTGGAATCAGTAATCGTTACAATCGTGTTGTTGAAAGTAGAACGAATATGAGCTGCACCGGATTCTACATGTTTTCTTTCTTTTCTTTTAGCTTTGCTTTTTACCGTAGCCATGTTTTATCCCTCCTTCAACATTACTTCTTTGTCGCAGTCTTCTTGCCTGCGATTGTCTTCTTCGGACCTTTACGTGTACGAGCATTGGTCTTTGTGCGCTGTCCACGAACCGGCAGACCTTCACGATGACGTCTGCCTCTGTAAGAACCGATTTCTACCAGACGTTTAATGTTGAGGGATTCTTCTCTACGGAGATCACCTTCGACTTTATAATCAGCGAGTACGCTGCGGAGTTTTGCAACGTCATCTTCAGTCAGATCTCTTACTCGAACGTCAGGATCAATTCCTGCTTTGCTTAAAATGTTTTTGGAAAGAGTGGGGCCAATTCCATAAATATAAGTTAAGCCGATCTCAACGCGCTTATCTCTTGGTAAGTCTACACCAGCTATACGTGCCATCTACTCTTTAACCTCCTTTTAATTAACCTTGTCTCTGCTTATGTTTCGGATTTTCACAAATGACCATTACACGGCCTTTGCGTTTGATGATCTTGCACTTGTCGCACATCTTTTTAACGGACGGTCTGACCTTCATCTTGGTTCCTCCTTGCTTACTTGTAACGATAGGTAATCCTGCCGTGCTCTAAATCGTATGGCGTCAATTCTACTGTTACTTTATCTCCTGGCAGGATACGGATGAAATTCATACGCATTTTGCCGGAAATAGTAGCCAGCACAATATGTCCGCCGTTTTCCAATTTAACACGGAACATGGCGTTTGGAAGTTTTTCTACTACTTTGCCTTCGACTTCAATAACGTCTGCCTTGCTCATGAGAGCCTCCTTTGGCTTATCATATGCTGACCGCCGGTAACAATGGAATCAATTGCGCAGCGTCAGAATTTTCGGACCATCTTTAGTAATGGTAATGGTATGTTCAATGTGAGCAGATGGTTTGCCGTCTGCAGTCACTACACCCCAGCCATCACGAAGTGAAATGATATCTGGACTGCCCATGGTAATCATAGGTTCAATGCAGATACACATACCTTCTTCCAGACGAGGTCCGTGGCCCGGTGTACCATAATTTGGAACTTCCGGATCTTCGTGCATGCCAATTCCGATGCCGTGCCCGACATATTCCCGAAGTACTCCATAGCCATAGGGTTTTACGTAGCTTTCAACGGCATGGCCGATGTCACCTACCGTATTTCCTACAACTGCCTGTTTAATGCCTGCGAAGAGTGCACCTTCGGTGGCGGAAATCAGCTGGAGGTTTTTCTTGTTTGTATGTCCTACCGGAACGGTGATACAGGAGTCACCCATGTAACCATTTAATTGTACCACAAGATCAAGAGAAATGATATCACCTTTTTTTAAAATTTTTCTTGATGATGGAATTCCGTGGACTACAGTGTCATTAACAGATGCACAAATGGTAGCAGGGAATCCTTCATAGCCTTTGCAAGCTGGGATTCCGCCTCTGTCTCTGATAAATTTTTCAGCCATTTCATCAAGTTCTAATGTACTGATGCCTGGCTTGACTGCTTTTTCAAGCATAGAGAGTGTATCCGCAGTCAGTCTCCCAGCTGCGGAAATTTTCTCTATTTCTTCCGGTGTGTAAATAGTAATCATTTAGATGCCTTCTTCAGTGCATCCTGGATATCAGCATATACTTTATCCATTGCCTGATCACCATTAATTTCATAGTATTTGCCGCTTGCCAGATAGTAGTCAATCAGTGGCTTAGTAGAGGTTTCGTATACAGAAAGTCTTTCGCCAACAGTTGCTTCATTATCATCAGCGCGCTGATACAATTCGCCACCGCAGTTATCGCAGATACCTGCTTCTTTTGGTGGACGGAATTCTTTATGGAAGGAAGCACCGCATTTTTTGCAAACCAGTCTGCCACTGATTCTCTTTACCAGGTCATCTTTATTGGCTTTAATACCAATAACAGCAGTGAGCTGAATACCGAGATCATGGAGAATGGCATCCAATGCAGATGCCTGTGCTGTGGTACGGGGGAACCCGTCAAGAATCCAGCCTTTCAGGCAGTCTTCCTGAGCGAGTCTTTCCTTAACGATACCAACAGTAACACTATCTGGAACAAGAGCACCCTTGTCCATATAGCTTTTTGCTTCCTTACCAAGAGCAGTTCCTGATTTCACAGCAGCACGGAACATGTCGCCGGTGGAAATCTGGGGGATGCCGTAATCACGAATGAGTTTTTCTGCCTGGGTGCCTTTGCCTGCACCTGGAGGTCCCATTAATAAGATGTACATATCCCTTACTCCTTTAGGAAAAAGAGCTTTATTTAATAAAGCCCTGATAGTTTCTTGTCACCATATAAGACTGTGCCTGTCTCATGGTATCCAGTGCCACACCAACGATAATGAGGAGAGATGTACCACCGAAGTATACCCCCTGAATACCAGTGATGTTTCCAATAAAGTTTGGAAGAATCGCAACGAATGCCAGGAATACCGCACCAGTCAAGGTGATTCTGGACAATACCTTATCTACATAGATCATGGTTGGCTGACCAGGACGGATGCCAGGAATGAAGCCGCCATATTTCTTCATATTATCTGCCAGATCTTTAATGTTTACAGAAATAGCTGTATAGAAGTAGGTGAAGATAAAAATGAGGAATCCATAGCAGATGGTATTTGGCCAAGTACCCCATCCGAAGAAGTTGCCTACAGCCTGTACCCAGCTAATGTGGACAAACTGTGCCAGAGTGACTGGAAGCATGAGGATAGAGGAAGCAAAGATGATCGGAATAACGCCAGCCTGGTTCACTTTCAGTGGCAGGTAGGTGGAATGTCCGCCATACATTTTGCGACCAATTACACGCTTAGCATACTGGATAGGAATTCTGCGCTGTCCTTCATTGACTTCGATGACCATAAGAATCATAACCAGTGCAATAACCAGGAAGAGCAGTAACTGGAATGGAGAAATGGTTCCAACTTTCAGATAATCAATCACTGTGGAAATAGCCTGCGGGAAGCGAGCTACGATACCACAGAAAATGATAAGGGAAATGCCGTTACCAATGCCATGTTCAGTAATTTTTTCGCCGATCCACATCAGAAGGCAAGTGCCTGCGGTGAGGACAACGACAACAAATACAAAATACAGCCAGCTGTTATCAACAAGTGCATTGTTGATGCGGAGGGCATAAGTCATGCCAAATGCCTGTACAGCTGCGAGGAAAATTGTGAAGTATCGGGTGACCTTCTGAATTTTCTTGTATCCTTCCTGTCCGTCTTTTCTCCATTCTTCCAGAGTGGGGATAACAGCAGTCAGGAGCTGCATAATGATGGATGAGTTGATGTACGGTGTGATACTCATAGCAAAAATAGAGAATTTGCTCAGTGCACCACCAGAGAAGAGATCCAGGAAACCGAAAAGGTTGCCGGATGTAAACAGGCTTTCAATGACAGAAGCGTCAACTCCCGGTACCGGGATATGAACCCCGAGACGGAAGATGACGAACATCATGAAGGTGAAAAGTATGCGGTCTTTGAGTTCTTTGTTTGCAAAAAGGTTTGCGATAACAGACCCCATATTAGATCACCTCTACTTTTCCACCTGCTGCTTCGATTTTCTGCTGAGCGCTCTTTGTGAATCCCTGAGCTCTTACAGTCAGAGCCTTGGTCAGTTCACCGCTTCCCAGAATACGTACACCATCGAGAACGTTTTTCAGAACTCCTGCTTCAACAAGTGCAGCCGGATCAACAACAGCGTTGTCATCGAAACGGTTCAGCTGTTCTACGTTAACTTCAGCATATTCGTTAGCGAAAATGTTCTTGAAGCCACGTTTTGGAAGACGACGATACAGAGGCATCTGGCCGCCTTCAAATCCTGGACGTACGCCGCCGCCAGTTCTAGCGTTCTGACCTTTAGCGCCGCGGGTGGACTGTTTGCCCATGCCGCTGCCCAGGCCTCTGCCGACACGACGACGAACTCTTGTGGAACCTTCAGCTGGTTTCAGTTCATGCAGTTTCATTAGTGCACCTCCTTCTTAATTATTCTGCTTCTTTGCAGTCAACCAGATGACGGACAGAGTGAATCATGCCCTTAATCTGTGGGGTAAGTTCTTTTTCTACAGAGGAATGAGTCTTTTTCAGGCCCAGTGCCTTAATTGTAGCAACGTGTTCCGGTCTGGAGCCGATAACACTTTTCTTCAGTGTAATAATAACCTTCATGAGTGGCCCCCTTAGTTGTAAATTTCATCCAGGGTCTTACCACGAAGTGCTGCAACAGTTTCAGCATTTTCAAGTTTAGCAAGACCATCCATGGTAGCTCTTACCATGTTAATTGGATTGGAAGAACCCAGGGACTTGGTCAGAATGTTGCGGATACCAGCCATTGCCAGTACGCTTCTAACCGGGCCGCCTGCTTTAACGCCGGTACCTTCAGCAGCAGGTTTCATGATAACTTTGCCAGCGCCATATACGCCGAGCATCGGATGAGGAATAGTACCGTTTTTCAGAGCAACGGTGATCATATTCTTCTTAGCGTCTTCAACGCCTTTACGGATAGCTTCCGGAACTTCAGCAGCTTTGCCGAGGCCAGCGCCGACTTTGCCTTTGCCATCACCGACTACTACTACTGCAGCAAAGGAAAAACGACGGCCGCCTTTTACGACTTTAGCAACGCGGTTAATGAAAACGACGTTTTCCTGTAAGTCGGATTCCTGTTTTTCAAATCTTGGCATGTGTTTTCTCCTTTACCTTAAAATTTCAAGCCAGCTTCACGGGCACCTTCAGCCAGAGCTTTTACTCTGCCGTGATAGATGTAGCCGCCGCGATCGAATACGACGCTTTCGATTCCCTTTTCAAGGGCTCTCTTAGCTACCAGAGCGCCTACTGCTTTTGCAGCATCAGCGTTGCCGCCGTATGGGAATTCAGCTTTAATTTCTTTATCTAAGGTATTTGCGGATGCCAGTGTTACGCCAGCTTCATCATCGATGATCTGAGCGTAGATGTTAGCCAGGGAACGGAAAACATTGAGACGCGGGCAAGCGGCAGTACCGGAGATTTTCTTACGAAGACGCAGATGACGGCGAATAACCGCATTTCTGCTTGCATTTTTACGCATATTAGTTTACCTCCTGTCTTACTTTGTTGCGCCGGTCTTACCAGCCTTACGGCGTACGTATTCACCGGAATAACGGATACCTTTACCTTTGTAAGGTTCTGGCTGACGCCAAGCGCGGATTTCTGCTGCAACCTGACCAACCTTTTCCTTATCGCAGCCAGATACCACGATAACAACAGAAGACGGGGTGGTAATTGTAATGCCTTCCGGTGGAGTTACGATAACCGGATGGGAGAAACCAAGAGCCAGTTTCAGGTTCTGCCCCTGCATCTGAGCATTGTAGCCTACGCCCTGGATTTCCAGTTTCTTTTCAAAACCTTCAGTTACACCAACTACCATGTTGTGGAGCAGTGTACGATTCAGACCGTGCAGGGAACGGTTTTTGATTTCGTCATTTGGACGGGTAACGAGGATTTCGTTGCCTTCCATCTGAATTCCGATTTCTTCGTTCAGTGTACGGGTCAGTGTGCCTTTCGGACCTTTTACGGTGACTGTATGGCCGTCAATCTTGACTTCCACACCTGCCGGAACCGTAATCGGTTTTTTGCCAATTCTGGACATATTATACCTCCAACGGATTACCAGACATACGCAAGGACTTCGCCGCCGAGACCAGCTTTACGAGCTTTTTTGTCGGTCATAACGCCCTTGGATGTGGAAATAATAGCGATACCAAGACCACCGAGTACTTTCGGCAGTTCTTCCTTGCCAGCGTATACACGGAGACCTGGTTTGGAAATTCTCTTCAGACCTTTGATAACCTTTTCGCGGTTTGCGCCGTATTTCAGTGCTACGCGCAGTTCCGGATGGCCTTCTACTTCGATCTGTTCAACGCTCTTGATAAAGCCTTCATCTTTTAAAATTGTAAGTACAGCTGCCTTAATTTTAGAAGCAGGCATATCTACTTTTTCATGATATGCATCGTTCGCATTACGAATACGGGTAAGCATATCCGCAATCGGATCGGTTGTTACCATTATTTAATCCTCCTCCCGAAATCTTACCAGCTGGCTTTTTTAATGCCCGGAATTTCTCCGCGGTAAGCCAAATCACGGAACTGGTTGCGGCAAATTCCGAATTTACGCATGAAGCCGTGGGGACGGCCAGTCAGTTTGCAACGATTATGCAGACGTGTTGGGGAAGCGTTGCGTGGGAGCTTAGAAAGAGCTTCCCAGTCGCCAGCTTCTTTCAGAGCCTGACGCTTGGCTGCATATTTCTGAACTGCGAGTTCTCTCTTCTTCTCGCGTTCCAACATAGACTTCTTTGCCATATTGTCCTCCGTTATTTCTTGAACGGCATGCCGAACTGTTTCAGAAGTTCACGTGCTTCTTCATCAGTTTTAGCCGTTGTTACTACAATGATATCCATGCCACGGATTCTGTCGATCTTTTCATAGTCAACTTCCGGGAAAATCAGCTGTTCTTTAACGCCGAACGCATAGTTTCCGCGGCCGTCGAAGCTCTGATCGCTGATACCACGGAAGTCACGTACGCGTGGAAGAGCAATGTTGATCAGGCGATCGAGGAATTCGTACATTCTGTCACCACGAAGGGTAACTTTGCAGCCCAGTGGCATTCCTTCACGGATTTTCCATGCAGCCAGGGATTTTTTAGCTTTGCAGATCATCGGCTGCTGGCCGGTGATAGCTGCGAGGTCGGATGCTGCTGCATCGACTGCTTTGGTGTTTTCAGTTGCTTCGCCTACACCGATGTTGATGACAATCTTATCCAGCTTCGGGATTTCCATGTCGTTCTTGTAGCCGAATTTTTCGCGCATGGTGTTTTTAATCTGCGCTTTGTATAAGTCGTTTAATCTGGACACTTGTTATCCTCCTTCCCGCTTAAGCCTTGTCAATAATAGCGCCGCTCTTTACAGCTGCTCTGACGTAGGAACCGTCTTTCTGCTGAACTTTCTTAACGCGGGTTGGTTTCTTTGTTTCCGGATCCAGGATC
Source organism: uncultured Dialister sp. (assembly GCA_934216155.1). Taxonomy (GTDB): domain Bacteria; phylum Bacillota; class Negativicutes; order Veillonellales; family Dialisteraceae; genus Dialister. Next base: position 7,476 of record CAKQBK010000033.1, on the reverse strand, counting down.
ATGACTTTGGAAGCATACAGTGGAGCTTCTTTTTCAATGATGCCACCCTTTGGGTTTGCCTGGCTCGGTTTGGTGTGTCTCTTGATCATGTTGACGCCTTCAACGACAACACGGCCTTCTTTTGGCATAGCAGCTTTAATTTTACCCTGCTTGCCTTTATCTTTACCGGAAATAACTACTACGGTATCACCGGTTTTTACATGCAGTTTCTGACTCATTGATTTGCCTCCCTATTAGAGCACTTCCGGAGCCAGGGAAACGATCTTCATGAAGTCTTTTTCACGAAGTTCTCTTGCTACCGGTCCAAAAATACGTGTTCCTACCGGGCTCTTATCATCTTTAATGATAACAACTGCGTTTTCGTCAAAGCGGATATGAGATCCGTCGCTGCGGCTTACACCACTTACGGAACGAACTACAACAGCCTTAACTACCTGGCCTTTCTTAACAACGCCGCCGGGGGTTGCATCTTTGACCGTAGCAACTACAATATCACCGATATTGCCGCTTTTACGGAAGGAACCGCCCAGAACTTTGATAACCAGGACGTTCTTAGCACCGGTATTATCTGCAACGTTGAGTCTGCTTTCCTGCTGAATCATCGTGCCTATCCTCCTATATTATACTTTCTATATCAGTTCTGACGGGCAACGATTTTCTCAACTCTCCAACGCTTGTCGTGAGACAGCGGGCGGGTTTCGACGATGCGTACGGTATCACCGACACGGCATTCGTTGTTTTCGTCATGCGCTTTGAACTTGGTTGTGGTATTAATAGATTTTTTGTAGAGCTTGTGGGGAACTTTACGTTCTACAGCAACAACTACGGTTTTATCCATCTTGTCGCTGACAACAATTCCCTGGCGCACCTTGCGCAACTTTCTTTCTTCTGCCACGTTGAGATCCTCCTTTGGATAAACCGTTATGCCTTCTTGGCAGCCTTCAATTCTTCTTCACGCTGTACAGTCTTGATACGAGCGATGGTTTTCTTTACTTCGCGAATACGCATCGGATTTTCAAGCTGTCCTGTAGCGAGCTGAAAACGGAGGTTAAACAGTTCTTCCTTTAAGCCGGCAACCTTTTCATCTAATTCGGCAGTGCTCAGGTTACGAATTTCATTGACCTTCATTTTATTCACCTGCCACTTCTTGACCTTTAACTACAAATTTTGTTTTGATTGGCAGCTTGTGGCCTGCAAGACGCATTGCTTCTTTTGCAGCTTCCATGGAGATGCCGCCCATTTCGAACATTACACGGCCCGGTCTAACTACGGCTACCCAATATTCAACGGCGCCTTTACCGGAACCCTGACGGGTACCAATTGGTTTAGCAGATACTGGTTTGTCTGGGAAAATCTTGATCCAAACCTTGCCGCCACGTTTTGTGTAACGGGTCATGGCAATACGTGCTGCTTCAATCTGACGGCTGGTAATCCAGGATGGTTCTGTTGCTACCAGACCAAATTCACCGTAAGTTACGGTGTTTCCACGATGTTCTTTGCCTTTCATACGGCCGCGGAACTGTTTTCTATATTTAGTACGCTTTGGAATTAACATCAGGAATCACTCCTTTCAGAGTTTCTCGGTCTACGTTCTCTGCGTTCACCACGACGGCCGCCTCTTCTGTTGCCTTCATGACGGTTGTTTCTGTCTTTGTTGGTGCGGGTGTTTTCGTTTTCATCAACGACCTGTCCCGGAGCGAGTTCGCCTTTGTAAATCCAGACTTTAATGCCGATAGCACCATAGGTGGTATGAGCTGTGGTTACACCGTAGTCGATGTTTGCACGAAGAGTCTGAAGCGGAATAGAACCTTCACGGTAGCTTTCGGAACGAGCGATTTCAGCGCCGCCGAGACGACCGGAAACGGTTACTTTGATACCTTTAGCGCCTGCACGCATGGTTCTGCCTACAGCCTGTTTTACTGCACGACGGAAACCGATACGTCTTTCGAGCTGGGAAGCGATGTTTTCGCCAACCAGGATGGCGCTCATGTCGGTGGATTTAATTTCAAGGATATCGATGTCGACTTCTTTGTCGGTTACAGCAGCGAGAGCTTTTTTAATGTCTTCGATGCCTGTGCCGCCACGGCCGATGACCATACCCGGTTTAGCAGTATAAATGGCAAGCTTTACTCTATTGCCTACACGTTTAATGCCAATTTTGGAAATTCCTGCTACAAACAGGTGCTTCTTTAAGAACTGGCGGATTTTGGCATCTTCCACAAGCAGTGCAGCATAATCTTTTTCTGCAAACCATTTGGAATCCCAGTCATCGATCACGCCTACACGCATTCCATGCGGATTAACTTTCTGACCCAAAACGTTTCCCTCCTTCGATTACTCTTTTTCAGAAACTTTTACCGTCAGTGTGCTGGTACGTTTCATAATCCCGAAAGCCTGTCCACGGGAACGTGGATGTACGCGCTTCATAATCGGGCCTGCATCTACAAAAATTGTGGAGATGTAGAGATTGTCAATGTTCATGTCGTTGTTGTTTTCTGCATTTGCCATAGCACTTCTAAGAGTCTTTTCAACTACGATAGAAGCTGCTTTATGGGTGTTACGCAGAATAGAGATTGCTTCTCCCGCTTTCTTGCCACGGACAAGGTTTGCTACGATGCGAACCTTACGGGGAGAAATGCGGATATTTCTTGAAATTGCCTGAACTTCCATTTTATTCCTCCCTGATTATTTTTTGTCGGTCTTGTTATGACCCTTGAAAGTACGGGTTGGAGCGAATTCACCAAGTTTATGACCAACCATATCTTCAGTGATGTAAACCGGTACATGCTTTCTTCCGTCGTGAATCGCAATGGTGTGACCTACGAAGCTCGGCAGGATAGTAGAAGCACGGGACCAGGTTTTTACAATTTTCTTATCATTAGCTGCATTCAGTGCATCAATCTTCTTTACGAGAGAGAATGCGACGAACGGGCCTTTCTTTACAGATCTGGACACTTTTACTCCTCCTTATCTTACTTGCGTCTCTTAACAATCAGCTTAGTAGACGCTTTTCTGCTATGTCTGGTCTTCACGCCGTAAGCAGGTTTACCCCACGGAGTAACTGGACGCTTACGTCCAACAGGAGCTTTACCTTCGCCGCCGCCATGTGGATGGTCGTTCGGGTTCATTACAACGCCGCGGTTAGCAGGACGTACGCCGAGCCAACGGTTTCTGCCGGCTTTGCCGAGGGTAATGTTTTCATGGTCTTCGTTACCAATAGCACCGATGGTAGCACGGCAACGGATGTGTACTCTTCTGAGTTCGCCAGACGGGAGACGGAGAAGTGCATAGTCGCCTTCTTTAGCCATCAGCTGAGCGCTGGCACCAGCAGAGCGAACCATCTGGCCGCCTTTGCCAATTTTCAGTTCTACGTTGTGAACGATGGTACCAAGAGGAATATTGATGAATGGCAGGCAGTTACCAACTTTGATATCGGATTCTGGACCGCTGGTAACAACGTCGCCAACCTTCAGTCCTTTTGGAGCGAGGATGTAACGTTTTTCGCCATCTGCATACTGCAGCAGTGCAATACGGCAGGTACGGTTCGGATCGTATTCGATGGTAGCAACTTTTGCCGGAATGCCATCTTTATTTCTCTTGAAATCGATGATTCTGTACTGACGTTTATGTCCGCCGCCCTGATGACGAACGGTGGTTTTACCGGAGCCATTACGGCCGCCATGATTATGAACAGGAGCCAGCAGAGATTTTTCTGGTTTGTCTGTTGTAATTTCCTCAAAGGTGGAAACGGTCATCTGACGGCGTCCTGGAGTATACGGTTTAAATGATTTGTATGCCATTTAGATTACTCCTCCCTTACGCTTCGAAGAGTTCAATTGTTTCGCCCGGTCTAAGGGTAACAATTGCTTTCTTCCAATCACTGCGACGACCCTGGGTACGGCCCAGACGTTTCATCTTGCCTTCATAACGCATGGTATTCACAGCCTGTACTTTTACTTTGAAGATCTGTTCCACAGCCTGGCGGATTTCAACTTTTGTTGCTGCCAGCGGTACACGGAAGGTGTATTTACGTTCTTCCATGAGAGCTGTAGTTTTTTCTGTAACGATCGGTTTAATGAGGATGTCACGTGCGTCCATTATGCGAGTACCTCCTCAATCTTCTTTACGGCTTCCTGGGTCAGGAACAGTTTGCCGGTATTAACGATATCATAAATGTTGAGTCCGCTTGGAGCATAAGCTTTTACGCCTGGGATGTTACGAGCGGAGAGAACGGTGTTCTGGGAAGCAGCGCCGCCATCAACGATGAGAGCTTTGCCTTCTGCCTGGAATGCAGCCAGCAGTTTAACTACTTCTTTGGTCTTCGGTGCTTCAAAGTTTACAGCATCGAGAACAACCAGTTCATTTGCACGGAGTTTTTCAGACAGTGCAGATTTAACAGCCAGCTGACGTGCCTTTCTTGGCATATCTTTTGCATGGCTTCTTGGGGTCGGTCCAAATACTGTACCGCCGCCAACCCACAGTGGGGAGCGGATGGATCCGACTCTGGCACGACCGGTGCCTTTCTGTTTCCAAGGTTTCTTGCCGCCGCCGCGAACAAGGCCTCTGGTTTTGGTGGCATGTGTGCCAAGACGTTCATTAGCCATCTGACGCACAACTGCCTGATGAATAACAGCTTCGTTATAGTCTACGCCAAAGACGCTGTCATTCAGCTCTATTTCACCAGCAACTTCGCCGGCTACATTATACAGCTTTACTTTCGGCATTGAGATGTTCCTCCCTTAATCAGAACAATTTTCTGTTGTTCCAGACAATATTATTTTACAGGCTTTACAGTATCCTGTACCATGACGAGGCTTCCCTTAGCACCTGGGATCCCGCCTTTGACAAGCATAAGATTACGGGCAGTATCAACTCTTACTACCTGAAGATGCTGTACAGTTACGCGTACGCCGCCGAGCTGGCCAGGCATCTTCTTGCCTTTGAATACTTTTCCGCCGCCGCCGGACATACGAGCGCCGAGGGATGCGGTCTGACGATGGTTTTTGGAGCCGTGGGATTCAGGTCCACGCTGGTGGTTGTGACGCTTAATAGTGCCGGCAAATCCTTTGCCGCGGCTTGTGCCAATTACGTCTACAACTTCGCCTGCTGCGAAGATATCAGCAGCCAGAGTTTGGCCTACTGTGTAAGACGGCTTTTCAGCGAGTCTGTATTCACGCAGATATTTTACTGGGTCAATACCAGCTTTTTCAAACTGACCCTTTACAGGTTTTGTCAAATGTTTTTCTTTGACAGCGCCATAACCGAGCTGAACAGCGTTGTATCCGTCGCTTTCTACGGTTTTAACTGCTGCAACAACGTTTGGCAGTACTTCAATAACACTTACCGGAATCAGGTCGCCGTTTTCAGCGAATACCTGAGACATTCCTAATTTTGTTCCCAAAATAGCCTTAGACATCTTTGCACCTCCTTACAGTTTAATTTCAATGCTGACGCCAGCTGGGAGTTCCAGTCTCATCAGCGCATCCGCGGTCTTCTTGGAAGGATCGAGGATGTCAATGAGTCTCTTGTGAATACGCATTTCGAACTGTTCACGGCTGTCTTTGTTGACATGTGGAGAACGAAGAATGGTGTACACATTCCGTTCGGTTGGGAGCGGAATTGGACCGGAGACTCTGGAGCCTGTTCTTTTAGCAGTCTCCGCGATCTTCGCTGCGCTCTGATCAACTGCTTTGTGATCATAGCCTTTCAGACGAATTCTGATTTTTTCCTGTTTCGACATTAGATAAACCTCCTACGTTCATTTCATGAATGAACTGCTCCGTGGAAATTCCCCTGCTAGGCAGGCCACCTTCCACTTCATAGTTTGTTCTGAACCGCCTCACGCCTTGTTCCCTCAAATAAGGCACGTAGACGTTCAGCTTTTTAATAATACTATTTTGGAAGCATAAAATCAAGTGCTTTATGAAAATTTTATATTTTTCTTGTAAAGTCTGAAACGCACGATAAATACAGGCGTTTTAAGGTTTAGGTATTCCTATTTTTCACATGAACACGCCGCCACGTGTGTACTAGTTTTCATAAACTTTTTCTAAAATTGCAAAAGTACCATTTATTTTATATCGTTTCCTATGGAAATAGGCATTTTGCGCTTTTGCATAGTCATGTAAATAGACGTATTTCTATGCTGAATATGCAAACTGTGGCGGTTATTTTGTGCAGAGGCATGGCAATGAGGGAATAGAGATTAGGGATTAGGGATTAGTTGCTGCATAAATTTGCTTCACTGGAAATAGTGAGGAATTAGGAATTAGGAATGAGTAATGAGGAATGATGGAAGGGGCGCACAATATTTGGAAGCGCCCCAATACCCCTTTTTATTTTAGAAGACTGATGACTAGGCGCTAGGGATTAGGGACTCTAGTAGGCAGTTAGCGGTTAGCGGTTAGCAGTTAGCGGTTAGCGGTTAGCGGTTGGCAGTTAACGGTTGACGGTTGACGGTTGACGGTTGACGGTTGACGGCTAACTGCTAACTGTTCCTCTACCTGAAAACATCATAAATTCACCTATGAAATAGGAGGAAATATTCCCATCAGAGGTAATTCTAAACGAAAAGTCTCTTTTCATACCATATATATCAGAAGGAGCTGCAAGGAATAACACAAAGATTTCTCCACTACGGTCGAAATGACGTTAGTGCCATGCAACGCTAGAAATAAGAAAAGATCGCTTGTGGAACTGGGGACGTGTGGCTAGGGATTAAGGGAAATGCCATTGAGCTAAGTGTAATGTGTGATGATTCCCTTTCCGAGAAAGGGTTCTAAGGGTTCTGAAGCTTCTCAGGATTCTCAGGGTTTCCCGATTGTGCCTCTTTCCAAAGCCGTCATTTCGACCGATGGGATTCATGCTAAATATCACAAAAAGATTCAAGCGACTATGTTGGACCAAAGTGGAGAAATCTTGTGTCTCTTTCGATTATCTCGCTAGTGTCACAAGATTTCTCCACTTCTGTCTAACATAGTCCCAGACTACCCTGCAATGTCATTCCGCACAAATCCCGTCGGTCGAAATGACGTTTACGGATAGTAGCACATTCGGGGAACCTGAGCAGCCTGAGAACCCTGAGAAACTTGAGCAACCTGTCACCAATAGCGAAAGCATACCTACTAACGCAAATCCTTAACTTAACAGCATTACCCCGGCGGGGGCGATAAACCTATGATACCATTACCACCATATTTCACGTGCCCTCCTAATCCCTTACCCCATCACTAATCACCTACATTATTATGCGGCGCTTTATGAATTGTGTGCCGCCACCACCATTTCTCACTTCTCACTGCACGAAAAAAGAGCTCTCACGAATGAGAGCTCTTTTTCAGCTTGCATATATATTAGTATAAAACTAAATTATTTTGCAATCTTAGCTACAACGCCTGCACCTACGGTACGGCCGCCTTCACGGATAGCGAAACGCTGGCCTTCTTCCATAGCGATTGGGGTGATCAGTTTAACTTC
>CAKQBK010000032.1 GCA_934216155.1 uncultured Dialister sp. | reverse complement strand
CCCTGAGAACCCTGAGAACCCTGAGAACCCTGAGAACCCTGAGAACCCTGAGAACCCTGAGAACCCTGAGAACCCTCGGAACCCTCGGAACCTTTTACTGAAAGGAGCATACCATGAAAACCATAGAAATAGAAGATCGGACTTGTTATGTACAGGGAAGTTCTGGTGCTGCCTATTTGATTTTGCAAATGATGGGGGAGCATGAATTATCAGAATTACCAGAAATTGCATCCACGGTCGCTAGGAAAGAAAATTGTTTATTTGCCGCGGTTTCAGTAAAAAATTGGAATGATGAGTTGTCTCCCTGGAAAGCACCACCGGTATGGGGAAAAGAGAGATTTGGTGGATTCGGCAGTGAAACGTTATCCTTTTTACTCCATCAAGTGGTTCCGCAATTAAAAAATGACTATGGTTTGCCAGAGGATGTGAAAATCATTTTAGGTGGGTATTCTCTGGCTGGATTGTTTGCTTTATGGGCGGCTACTAAGACAGATGCTTTCTATGGAATCGCCGCCGCTTCGCCTTCGGTGTGGTTTCCTCAGTGGATGGAATGGGAAGAAAATCATCCTGTGCAGGCGGAGAAAGTGTATCTCAGTTTAGGGAACCGAGAAGAAAAAACCAAGAATCAAATCATGAAAAACGTAGGAGATCATATTCGATTGTTATATAACCGGCTGGAAGAGCGTCATATTTCCTGCACTTTAGAATGGAACTCCGGTGGACATTTCAAAGATACGGCACGGCGCACGGCAAGGGCGTTTGCGTGGGTCATGAAGTGAAATATACTACTAGAGCGGCCCATCTGAGGCAAAGTTTCTCAGGTTGCTCAGGATTCTTAAGTTGCTCAGGTTCCCCGAATGAGATGATAACGCTAGCATGTATTGGCACATTCGAGAAACGTGAGAAACTTTAGAACCTTGAGAAACCTGAGCAACCTATAACTTCTAACGGAATCATACCTACTGACGGAAATCCTTAACTTAATAGCATTTCCCTATAGTAACACTGTTATAGAACGTAATATTTTTACGAAAATCATTACAATTATGATATAATGCAAGTAAAGGATTTATCTTTCTTTGCTTGTCTGGAAATAATGAGCAGATTGATACAACAAGGGGAGTCAATGATGACGGCTAGATATATCAAAGGCCCTACGGAAAATGATGCCATACGAAGTTTTCTTGAATTGGTTGTGAAAAAGCACAATATCAGTCCATCGCTGGATTTGATTATGAAAGAGGTAGGGGAGTTTTATGATGCCGATCGGTCCTATGTTTTTGAAAAAGATGAGACTGACAGCTACATGTCCAATACCTTGGAATGGTGCAAGGAAGGCGTTGCTCCGGAAATCGAAAATTTGCAAGGAATTCCGCTGCACTTAGCCAAACCCTGGTTTGATGAATTTCGCGACAAAGGCAGTTTTTATTTGTCGTGCAATGAGACCTATGCGGAACGTCATCCTTTCATTTATGAATATCTGGAACCCCAGGGGATTGATGCCCTTTTGGCGGTGCCGTTGGTGATGGATGGGGATATCATCGGATTTCTCGGGGTGGACAATCCTCGTAAGCATTGCCATTTTCATTTGCTGCTGTCCGTGGTGGCCACTTATACGCACAATATCCTCATTCGCAATCGAGAAATCGCGGAACGAGAGGCGCTGCACAAGAAGCAAATGCAGGAGGAACGCATACGGGCTGATTATGAGGCTGTAGCCAAGGCCAATGTGGCGAAATCCAATTTCCTTTTCAGTATGTCCCATGACATCCGGACTCCCATGAATGCCATCATGGGGTATAACCAACTCATCAAAAGAGATGCCAGTGATGCGGAAAAGGTATTGCATTATCAAGGGAAAATCGAACTGGCCAGTCATTTTCTTTTGGCACTGATCAATAATGTGCTTGATATGGCTCGCATCGAAAGCGGGAAGATGCATTTGGACGAAACCACCCATAGCATCGGATTTCTCATTCCACAGATCGTGGATGTGCTGAAGGCAGAAGCCGATAAAAAGAATATCACTTTGTCCTATACCAATGAAACGAAGGTCCAGTATATTTCTTTTGACTATGCGAAAGTGAGTGAAATTTTCAGCAATCTCATCAGTAACGCTGTGAAATATACTCTTCCCGGTGGGCACGTTTCCATCACCACCAGTACATATCCATTGCATCGAGAGGGATACATAGGGATAAAGACCGTGGTGGAAGACGATGGCATCGGTATGAGTGAGGACTTTTTGCAGCGTATCTTTGAGCCTTTTGAACGAGAACAAAAAGAAGAAACTCGGCATATTTCTGGTACGGGACTTGGCATGTCCATTGTGAAGAAATACGTGGATTTCATGGGTGGCCGTATAGAAATAGAAAGTCAGCCAGGACGGGGCAGCCGATTTACGGTGTATTTGCCTCACAAAAAAGTCGTTCATGCGGATGACAAAATGGTGCAAAAACAGGAACAAAAAGAAGTGGAATCTTTGTCTCACTTGGTAGGGAAACGAATCCTTCTGGCAGAAGACAATGAGCTCAATGCAGAAATTGCTATGGAACTTCTGAAACAAGAAGGCTTCCAGATTGACCATGCGAACGACGGAAAGAAGTGTGTGGAAAAACTGGTGGAAGAACCTGCAGGTACCTACGACGTGATTCTCATGGACGTGCAAATGCCAGTGATGAATGGCTATGAAGCAACCCACGCCATTCGTTCCCTGGAGGATAAAGAAAAAGCCACCATTCCGATCCTGGCGATGACCGCCGGTGCTTTTTCAGAAGATAGAAAACTGGCCCTGGAAGCCGGCATGGATGGGTTCTGTACGAAACCAATTGATATGGACATGCTGAAAGCGGAATTGGCAAGGGTACTGTAAAGGCAGTGAGAAGTGAGAAATACAGGGTTCTCAGGTTTCTCAAGGTTCTAAGGGTTCTCAGGTTTCTCGAATGAGATGATAGACGCTAGCGTTGATTAATGCTAGGGAAAAAACGCTGGAAAATATAGACAAGACTAATTTCAAACCATGATTAAATCAGTGTTTCCCTAGCCCTATGAATTGAGCCTAAGCGTCTGGGGTGTGTACTCTTGAAGCTACTTTTTGGGTGAAATGATGATTTCGTCTAGGTGCAAGTTCGAGAAACCTAAGAAACCTGAGAATCCTTAGCAACCTAAGAAACCTGTATCATCTAGCGGATTTTTGCTAATTGTTAGGCAATTGGTCATAGTATCAAAATAAAAAACTACGCTGCAACAGCGTAGTTTTTTTATTTGGCGGAGCAGGTGGGATTCGAACCCACGGGCCCCGAAGGGCTAACGGATTTCGAGTCCGCCTCGTTATGACCACTTCGATACTGCTCCATATGAAATTAGTCCAAGTCTCTGTGATGGGAAAAGAAGACATCCATCAGATGTTGGCACTCTTTGGCCAGCACACCAGATTTCACTTCCAGGCTATGGTTGGCGACTCCTGTTTCCCCGATGTGGAATTTGGAATCGATACCGCCATACAATTTGTTTGGTGCTCCATAGACCAATTTTCCAATCCGGCTATTCATAATGGCACCGGCACACATTGGACATGGTTCTATGGTAACATAAAGGACGCAGTCCGTCAAACGCCAGCGGGAAAGAAATTGGGATGCACTGCGGATCACTTCGATTTCTGCATGAGCGGTAGGGTCATAGGTGGCCTCTCTTCGATTGTGTCCTGTGGCAATCACCGCATCGCGGCAGACAAGAACCGACCCGATGGGAATTTCACCTTCCGTCAACGCTTTTTGTGCTTCGTCTAAGGCGATTTGCATATATTGGTTATCAGTCATGGGGTTTTATTCTCCTTACGTGACTATAAATGCAGTGAGGAATTAGGAATGAGGAATGATGGTGGCGGCGCAACTTAGTCTCGTCGCCCCCCATCGGGTAATGCTATTAAGTTAAGCGAAATATGTGGTGATTCCTTTTGTGACAAAGTTTCTCAGGTTGCTCAGGACTCAGAGGTTTCTCAGGTTCCCCAAATGAGATGATAACGCTAGCGTCTATCAGCGCATTCGAAGAACCTGAGCAGCCTTAGCAACTTGAGAAACCTGAGTAACCTATAATCACAAACCAAATCATGCTTACTGGCGCAAATCCTTAACTTAACAGCATTACCCCATCGGGGGAGATGCCGAAGGCAGAAGGGGAGACACAAGCGGTATGAAATGAGATGTTATTAATCCCGTGTTCTTGTATCGTACATATAGAGAAGCATACCGCTAGTGCAGCCCCTCTTTTATTCTCCCCCGGCGGGCAATGCTGTTAAGTTAAGCGAAATATGCGATAATTTCTGCTGATGCAAAGGTTACCCAGGTTTCTCCGGATACTGAGGTTTCTCACGTTTCTCGAATGAGCTAATGACGCTAGCGTTTATTGGCACATTCGGAGAACCTGAGCAACCTGAGAACCCTTAGAAACTTGAGAAACCTGTCATAACTAGCGGAATCATATCTACTAACGCAAATTCTTAACTTAACAACATTGCCCCGGCGGGGGAGACGAGACGCTAGCATATATTCCATAAAAGTCAAGTGTGCTACATAAGTACCTGCTTATATAGGCTATATCGAAAGACACTATTTTTTCGAGCAGGAAAGTTAAATTTATAATAAAGGGGTATTGGGGCGCTTTATAATTTGATGCGCCCCTTCCAACACTTCTAACTTCTCACTTCTAACTGCATTTAATATCATAAAGGATATGGAAATAATTCGCAAGACAGGTTATAATTATACAAGGTTACATATTTTCCCAATGAGGAGGAACTATTATGGCAGAAGAAAAAAGAGTCAATCTGAAAGCTGCAAAATTTGAAAAGTACACCGAAGACAACAAAATGAATTTCTTCGTAAAGAAGGAACTGAAAGATGAAGCAGATACTGTGGTTTTCCAGTCCAATATCAAAGTAGAAGGCCAAACCATTCCGGTAGGCATCATTACTGATAATACCATTTACACTATTGTTCGTGTTCAGGTCGGCGCTGGTCTTGTAAAAGACAGCAACAAAGCGAAATTTGAAGAATACCTGAACAACCTGAACCGTAGCTACAAAGTGTTCAAATATGTAGCTGCTGATGACGGCAGTGTATTCCTCGATGCTTGCCTGCCAAGCACCAACGAAAGCTTCGATCCAGAAATCGTTCGTGTTGTTCTTGATGTAGTGGTAGACCATCTGAATACCGAATACAAGAACATCATGAAACAGGCGTGGGAATAAGACGCTAGCGGGACGATTGTCTAACAAAGTAGTCATTCCGCTTGTCTAAAAGGTTATGATTGTGCCTTGATGGATAGAGTAACAAACTGAAAATGCCGCTAAAGGCAAGGTTATAAAGGGTTATATGGGGTTATGCGGATACGTATGGTCTCATATGGCTCTTTTTTAGTTTTGGAAAAAGGTTATTATTGTGCTTTGATGGATAAGCTAACAAACAGAAAATGCCGGTAGTGGCAAGGTTATAAAAGGTTATAATGAGGTTATGGGAATAAACATAACCTCATATAACCTTGTTGACAGCGGTATTTTCTCATGTTGGCCTATCCATCAAGGCAGAATGATAACCTTGAAACAAGCGGCGTTTTATGATGTTTGACAATACGCCCAAGGCAGAACAATACCCCTTTTTCCACTAGCCATATGTGCTAAATGTCACTGCATGTATACGGCTATCGCCGTATTCATGATAATGATAATTAAGTACATGGAAATTGAGAATGAAAAGTGATACAATAATAGGCAAAAATACGATACAGATAGGTGATCCGTGACTAGTGACTGGGAATTATGAAAATTCCAGTCACCAGTCACCAGTCACCATTCTATGACTAGAATTGAGGTTTTGCCTATGATGGAAGCAACAAGCAAGTTTAAATGGCACATGGGCGCAGAGGGGGAAGTGCAGAAAGAAACTCCCGCGTTTTTTGCCAATCATTCGATTCCGGAAGGATTGGCACGAATTTTAATGCGTCGACATATTGATACAGAAGAGAAATTATCCCATTTCCTGTATGATGATTTATCCAATTTGAGTGATCCTTTTTTGATGAAAGGGATGACCGAAGGGGTAGACCGCATTTTGGAAGCTCTTAGAAAGCGGGAAAAAATTGTGGTCTATGGCGATTATGATGTGGATGGTATCACGTCTACATCGATTCTCTACCTTTGTCTGAAAGGCATGGGTGGCGATGTGGATTATTATATTCCCCAGCGGGAGACTGAAGGGTATGGGCTTAATGCAAAAGCTCTTTCCCATTTGGTCGAGGGAGGATTCACGTTACTGATTACGGTGGACTGCGGCATCAGTTCTGCCCAGCTCATTGCGAATCGTCCCGCTTCTTTGGATATTATCGTTACGGACCACCATACGCCGCCGGACGTTCTTCCCCAGTGTGTGGCGGTCATCAATCCCCATCAAAAGGACTGCCCCTATCCCTATAAGGAATTGGCCGGTTGCGGGGTGGCGTTCATGGTGAGCCGGGCTTTGCATTTGAAGAAATTCGGCGAAGATTACACCGACAATGTGGAATTGGCTGCTTTGGGCACCGTGGCCGATGTGGTATCCCTTACTGGAGAAAATCGTATCTTGGTGCGAGAAGGAATGAAACGGTTCATGACCACCCGTATTCGCGGGTTGGCGGCATTGCTTCGTGCGTCCGGCATTGTCCATGAAGATACGAAAGCAGTGACCCGGGCGGACCAGGTTTCTTTTGGACTGGCGCCTCGCCTCAATGCAGCAGGTCGTATTGCCCATGCCAAGGAAGGGGTGGAACTGATGACCACCACGTCCATGGAAGAGGCAGAAGTGCTGGCCAATCGGTTGTGCGAAACCAATGTGACCCGCCAGCAGATTGAACGAGAAATTTATGCAGAAGCCCAGCAGCGTATTGCAGAGCTCCATATAGAAAATGATATGGCTCTGGTGGTGGATGGGAAAGATTGGCATCCCGGTGTGATTGGCATCGTGGCCTCTCGCATTTTGGAAACCTACCATCGTCCTGTATTGGTACTCACCGTGAGAGATGGTGTGGGTAAAGGGTCTTGCCGGTCCATCGGGGCATTTAATATTTACGAAGCCCTGGCAGCCCATAAGGATTTGCTGCTCCAGTTCGGGGGACACAAAATGGCGGCTGGTTTCTCTATTTCAGAAGAAAATATCCCAGAATTCCGGAAACGGCTCAATGCCTATGCCAGAGAACGGCTCACACCGGAGGATTGTATCCCTGTGCTGGAGGTAGAGGAATCTATTCCATTGGATGAAGTGTCCATTGATTTTGTTCATTCTTTGGATTTGCTGGAGCCTTGCGGGGCCGACAATCCGAAACCAATTTTTGCCAGTACCCATGCTTTCGTGGAAACAGCCCGTCGCATTGGTGCCGATCGGAGGCATTTCAAGTGCCAGCTAGCGGGAGAAAAAGGGCTAGTGGATGCCATCTATTGGGGGGTAGGAGACGAGGACCCCTGTCATGCCGGCGATGTGGTGGATTTGGTGTTTGAGCCGGAAGTCCATGAATGGTATGGGGAGCATGTACAGCTCATTCTGAAAGATATGCGGCAGGAAGAGAATCATCTTTTGACCCGTGATTTCCTGGTGGATGTGTATCGGAAGCTCATGAGTATTTTGCAAAATGCACCGAAGCCTGTACGAGAAGTGCATCAGATTTTGGTTCGGAAATATGGATTTGATGAAATCAGCTTAGGCACTGCACTGGCTGTTTTCGAAGAATTGGAAATATTGTCCAGATATAGCCGCAATGGGGAAGATTTCTATCAGCGGCGGCTGGTACAGAAGAAGCTGGATCTTTTAACTTCTTCTATTTATAGAAAGCATATGCTGTGAGGGGGGATGGGCCATGACTGATTTGGAAAAGGTCAATAACAATAAAGAAAATGAAGTGGCACCAAAAGAAGGACTGCAGAGTGTGTTTAACAAGAATCTCAATGAAGAAACCATTCACACCGATGCATCTGCCTCCACTCTGGCAGAATTTCTGATTCATCAGGATGAATATGTAGAAAAGCAGAAACAGAAGAAAGATTTCGCTGGCGAAAAGGAAGAGGAATATAAGAAACTGATTGATAAAATCAAATCTTATATGCCCAATGAAAAAAATCTGGATGCCATCCGGGAAGCCTATGAATTGGCCGATAAAGCCCATGAAGGACAGACCAGAAAAACCGGAGAACCCTACATCATCCATCCGCTGGCTGTGGCATATATTCTGGCAGAGCTGGAAATGGACCGGGAAGGCATCATTGCAGCCCTTCTTCATGATGTGGTGGAAGATACCGATTATACCCTAGAAGACATCAAGATGATGTTTGGGGAAGAAGTGGCATTTCTTGTCGATGGGGTGACGAAATTATCCCAGTTCCACTACAAAGATAAGGAAGACCAGCAGCTGGAAAATTTCCGTAAAATGTTCCTGGCTATGGCCAAAGATATCCGCGTGGTGGTTATCAAACTGGCGGACCGACTCCATAACATGCGTACCTTGGGGATTTTCCGGCGGGAAAAACAGGTTCGTATCGCTAAGGAAACCATTGAAATATATGCACCGCTGGCCCATCGCTTAGGGATTTACAATATCAAGTGGGAACTGGAAGATCTCTGTTTCCATTACTTGCACCCAGAAGAATATAGCGACTTGGTTCGCCAGATGAAGCAGAAGAGGAAGGCCCGGGAAGAAATTGTAGATGATACCATGCGAGTTCTTCATGACCATATCGAAGAAGCGGGAATCAAAGCCACCATCACAGGCCGTCCGAAGCATTTCTACAGTATTTACAAAAAGATGAAAAGGGATAATAAAGACTTATCCCAGATTTACGATTTATATGCGGTGCGCGTCATTGTAGACACCATCCCGCAGTGCTATGCGATTCTAGGCATTGCCCATTCCTTGTGGAAACCGCTGCCGAATCGTTTCAAAGACTATATCGCTGTGCCGAAACCGAATATGTACCAGTCCCTTCATACCACGGTCATTGGGACCAAAGGGCAGCCGGTAGAAATACAGATTCGTACCTGGGAAATGCACCATATTTCCGAATACGGCGTAGCCGCCCACTGGCGGTATAAAGAAGGAAAAAATGCAGGCTCCAAGGATTTCGATGCGAAAATCACCTGGCTTCGCCGTATTTTGGAATGGCAGGATACCAGCAATCCGAAGGAATTCATGAATGCATTGAAATTGGATGTATTCTCCGATGAAGTTTTCGTTTTCACCCCAAAAGGGGACGTCATCAATCTGCCGAAAGGGTCTATCCCAGTAGATTTCGCTTACCGTATCCATACAGAAGTGGGCAATCGCTGCGTAGGCGCTAAAGTAAATAATAAAATTGTGCCTTTGGACACGAAGCTGAAAAATGGGGACATTGTTTCCATTATCACGTCCAAGACAGGAAAGCCCAGCTACGACTGGATCAATATGGTAGGCGCTGCCGATAGTAAAGCGAAGATTCGTAACTGGTTCAAGAAGGAAAATCGAGAAGAAAATATTGCTCGCGGGCAGGAACTTTTGAGTGAAGAAGCAGCGCGCCTAGGCTATGAATGGAAGAAACTGATTGCCAAGGATCGCCTCTTGGAAGTGGCAAAAACCTTTAACTGCGCTTCCACCGATGACCTGTGTGCTTCTGTGGGATTTGGCGGTATTTCTGTGAAGAGTACCATGGTGAAATTGACCGAACGGTACAAGAAGGAAATGAATGCACAGAAACCGGCAGAACCGAAAACCACCAAAGCCCTGGAAAACTTGAAAGTCCGGAGCATGAAAGCCCGCTCTTCCAGCGGCATTTTGGTCAAAGGGGAAGAAGGCTTGGTGGTCCATTTGTCCAAGTGCTGTAACCCGGTACCGGGCGATCCGATTGTGGGATTTGTCACCCGCGGCCGCGGCGTGTCTGTCCATACGGCTGATTGTCCAAACGCCATCAATTTCCCCGATAAAGACCGCATGATTGACGTGGCGTGGGAAGAAACGTCCGGCGGCGTCTTCCTTGTCACTATTGAAGTGGTTTGCTATGACCGGACAGGCCTCATGGCAGATATCCTGGCCGCTTTGACAGAACTGAAATTGTCTATTTCTGCGGCCAATGCCAAAGTAGGAAATAATGGCATGGCTGTGATGAATCTGGGCATTCAGATCAAAGACCTGCAGCAGCTGGATTTCATTATGACAAAGATTCGTCGCATCAAAGGCGTTCATTCCGTACGTCGTATGCGTTCATCCAAAGGAGAATAATATGCGGGCAGTGATTCAAAAATGCAATTGGTGCAAAGTGGATTCTGAAGGAGAAGAAACCGCTTCTATCCAGAAAGGATTCATGGTACTTCTAGGCGTCAAGCGAGGCGATACGGAAAAAGATGCGGACTACATCGCCGATAAGATTCTTCATCTTCGTATTTTTGAAGATGAAAATGATAAGCTCAACTTGTCTCTCTTAGACGTAGGCGGCGAGCTGGCCATTGTTTCCCAGTTCACCCTCTACGGCGATGCCAGAAAAGGGCGGCGTCCCAGCTTCTCGCAAGCGGAACTGCCGGAGCGGGCCAATGAACTGTACGAACGGGTGGTGGACACCTGCCGCCAAGCCGGCATCACCGTCGGCACCGGTCGCTTCCGTACCCATATGAAAGTGGCACTGGAAAATGACGGACCGGTGACTTTGCTTTTAGATAGCGAGAAAAACTTCTAATTCATTTGTGCAGAAAAACGAAATAATGAGGAGTTAGGAATTAGGAGTGAGGAGTGATGGAAGGGGCGCATAAAAATTTGGAGGCGCCGCAGATTTTTATAAGGTTATTATTCTGCTGACTTGCTATATTTTACATTGAAAAAATATGGCTTGAGAAAAGGTTAAAAGGGTTATGAAATCAAGGTCATCCCATAACCCTTTATAAGCTTTATAACCTGGAGTGCAGCGGTATATATGGCTATGTTTGCTATCAAAAAAATGTCCAATAATAACCTTTATTATTGGGGCGCCATATAATTTGATGCGCCCTTTCCACCATTCCTAATTTCTCATTCCTCATTCCTAATTAATAAAAGGGGGTCTAGCATGAAAATCAAATACACGGTTCTCGGGCCTTTTATGACGAATACTTATATTGTGTACAACGAAAAGACCATGGAAGGATTGGTGGTGGATCCGTCTTTTACGCCGGAGCACTATATCAATGCCATCGTAGAATCCAAAATTACGTTGAAATCCATATTTCTCACCCATGCCCATGTGGATCATATGGCGGGCATGAATGAACTGCGGGCGAAATTTCCGGAAGCGGAATTGTATATGAGCCGCGGGGATGCGCCTTACTTGAGAGATCCGGCCAAAAATTTATCCTATGAATTTCCTACCCATGTGCTGGTGGAGGATCCGGAGCATTGGGTGAAAGGGGGAGACCACATAAAGACTTGCGGCCTGGATTTCACCGTGATTGATACACCGGGACACACACCGGGTGGTATTTCTTTTTATGAAGAAAAGGAAAAGATTGTTTTCACCGGTGATTCCCTATTTCAAGGGTCCATCGGACGGACTGATTTTCCTGGTGGCAGTATGACCCAGCTGGTAGAAGGCATCCGGGACCATCTTTTCTGCTTGCCCGATGATGTGGTGGTTCTTTCCGGTCATGGAAATCCCACATCCATTGGGGTAGAAAAGAAAACCAATCCGTTCTTAGTGGGAGGCGGCCTATGAAATGGGGCGCTGAACTTTGGATGAGGATTGCCATTGTCCTTTTCTTTGTGATACTGGTCGTTGCGGCTCCCATGGTTCTATTTCCCTTTACGGTTTCTTTGATTATTGCCATTTTGCTGAATCCTTTGGCACACTGGATTCATGACCACGTGAAACTTTTTGGCGGACTGAAGAAATTGCCCTACGATGTGGCGATTTTAATTTCTTTCGCTATCTTCGTATCCGTGATTTACTTGATTATCGTTCATATCTTTGTGCCATTTGTATCGGAATTCAGAGAATTTATCAAAGGCATTCCAGCCATGATGGTGGCAGTGCAGCAGGCCATTCCGGAATTGGAACGGCAATACCAGCTCTCTCTTATGCCGCCGGAAGCGAAGAATTTTGTGGCCCGCATCATCCAGGATGTAGGGGAGTATACGCTGAAACTGGCACAGTTCAGTCTGTCTGCTATTTTCTCCTTTGCCAGCACCGTGGTGGAACTCATCGTGGTGCCTTTCATCACTTTCTATATGATGAAAAAAGGGGGCTACTTCGTCCAAGTCTTCATTGGACTCTTCCCAGATCGATTCCATGACCATTTGGAAAATCTTTTCAAAGAAATCCATTTCGTGCTGAACGCCTATATTCGCGGTCAGCTGATTCTATCGGTCATTATGGCACTGGTTGTTTTTGTAGGCATGTGGTCCATGGATATTCCCTATCCCTTGGTGATTGGCCTTTTGGCAGGCTTGGTGGAAATGGTGCCACTGATCGGGCCTATCATTGGGGCCATTCCGCCGGTGCTCTTAGGGCTCCTGCAGGGTAGCAGCGTCATGGTGAAAGTTATCGTTTTCTATATCATCGTACAGCAGCTGGACGGCCATTTCTTCATGCCAAAACTGATGGGCAGTATTATCGACGTCCATCCCGTGGCAATCATCGCCGGCGTCCTCATTGGCGGACAACTTTTCGGCGTGGTAGGCATGATGATTTCCGTGCCCCTGGTGGCGGTGCTGCAAGTCATCTTGCGACATATGTGGTTTTATAATAGATACAAGAAAAGCAATTAGAAATTAGGAATGAGGAATTAGGAATGAAGGTGGCGGCGCAAAAAATTAGAAGCGCCGCAGAGTTTATATGTGTAGTGATTGCTTGTTAATTCAATGTATAAAAAGGGATATTGGGGCACTATATGAATTGTGTGCCCCTTCCACCATTCCTCATTTCTAATTCCTCATTCCTAATTTATTGGTGCGCATTGATATACCGATGATAAAAAACAGGTATAGGCTTATTATATTTGGAGGAAATATGAAAAAGTCAACGGTCATGAATACTTTGAAGAAAAAGATTCGTGAACATAAATATAAATTTACTACCCAGCGGCAGGTGATTTTGCAGGCGTTCCTGGACAGTAAGGAAAATCATATGAGCGCCGAAGATGTGTATGAACTGGTGCGTGACGAAAATCCAGAAATTGGTCTGGCTACGGTGTATCGGTCTTTGGAATTATTCACATCGCTGGAACTTTTGAAAAAATTGGACTTTGGTGATGGTCGCAGTCGCTATGAACTGAATGATCATTCTATGAGCCATTCCCATCATCATCTGATTTGTCTCGGATGTGGCAAAGTAGTAGAATTTTCCTACGATTTCATGAACGATATCAAAGAAAAAATCAAAAAAGAAAATGGCTTCAATATCGTAGATTATCAGCTGAAGTTCTACGGCTATTGTAAGGATTGTGCGAAAAAACAGTAATTGGTAGCTGGTGACTAGTGACTAGGGGATTTTTCCTAATCACCAGTCACCTAATTTATTGAATTTCTTGCCAATTGACATGAAAAGATGGTACAATTAATTTTGTTAATGTCTAATTACTGGTAGCTAGTGACTAGTGATTGGTGGCTGGGAGATTTTTCCTAGTCACCAGTCACCAGTCACTAGTCACCAACAACTACAAAAGAGGTGTCACAATGCAGGCATTGAAAGGAACCCATGATATCCTGCCTAGCGAAGTTTATAAGTGGGATTATATGGAAGGCGTGATTCGTGATGTTTGTCGCCGTTACGGTTACAAAGAAATCAGAACGCCTATCATTGAAGCAACAGAATTATTCCAGCGTGGTATCGGCGATACCACTGACGTAGTGACGAAGGAAATGTATACCTTCAAAGATAGAGGCAATCGGTCTGTCACTTTGCGTCCAGAAAATACAGCCTCTGCAGTTCGTGCGTACCTGGAACATAAAATGTATGGTGACCAGCAGGTCCACAAGATGTTCTACATCGGGTCCATGTTCCGTTATGACCGTCCACAGGCTGGCCGTTATAGAGAATTCCACCAGTTTGGTTTGGAAGTACTGGGTGCTTCTTCTCCACTGGCTGATGCAGAAGTCATTTCCATGGCTTGTGAAATTTTCCACAAACTGGGCCTGAAAGACCTAGACCTTCATCTGAATTCCATCGGTTGTCAGAAATGCCGTCCTGTATATCGCCAGAAGTTGATTGATTTCTTTGAACCAAAAGTAGACCAGCTCTGCGAAGATTGCAAGGAAAGACTGCACAAGAATCCGCTTCGCCTGTTGGATTGCAAAGAAGAAGGCTGCAAAGCTGCTGCCGTAGGCGCACCGGTGATTACTGATTACCTTTGCGAAGATTGCCATAAGAAATTTGAAGCCCTGAAATCTTACCTGACCGCTCTCGGTATTCCATTCACCTTGGACCCGAAACTGGTTCGTGGTTTGGATTACTATACCAATACTGCTTTTGAAATTCAGTACACCCCACTGGGCGCACAGAGTGCCGTTTGTGGTGGGGGACGTTATGATGGACTGGTAGAAGAAATCGGTGGTCCATCTACCCCTGGCATTGGTTTTGCTATTGGGCTGGAACGTCTCCTTTTGGCATTGGAAATGCAGAATCTCATTCCAGAACCAAAGACAGCTAAAAAAGTATACATTGCTGCTTTGGGGGAAGAAGCCGCTGCGGAAGGAGTAAAAATCCAGGCAGCTCTCCGTCAGGAGGGTGTCATCACTGACATGGACCTGCAGGGAAGATCTCTGAAAGGCCAGATGAAACAGGCTGGTAAAATCAAAGCAGACTTCACCGTTATCATTGGTAGCAATGAACTGGAATCAGGCAAAGCCATGGTGAAGAATATGGCTGAAGGCAGCCAGGAAGAAATCGCATTTGCCGATGTGGCAGATTATATTTCTAATAAAGAACATAATATTTAATGAGGAATTAGGAATGAGGAGTGAGGAATGGTGGAAGGTGCCCACAATTCATATAGGGCCCCAATACCCCGTTTCTATAGAAAATAGGGACTAGTAGCTAGGCCCTAGGGATTAGGTATCCCACTTTAGCTAATGTCATGGATTTTCTAATCCCCAATCCCTAATTCCTAACTACTATATACGTTGACTATCGCTTTTGAGAATTATCCCAATGGCGTATCATAATTATTTTTAAAGAGGTGCTCTAATATGGAAACAATGGCAGGGATGCACAGATCCTGCGGATGCGGTCATGTCACTGAAAATGACTGCGGCAAAGAACTTACACTGGCTGGTTGGGTCAATACCCGTCGTGACCACGGTGGCTTGATTTTCATCGACCTTCGTGATAGAAGTGGTATTGTACAGCTGGTTATGAGTCCACAGTATGGCGAAGAAGCTTTCCACAAAGCAGAAGATGTAAGAAGTGAATTTGTTCTGGCTGTCAAAGGGAAAGTAAGAGAAAGAAGCGAAGATACCGTCAATCCGAAAATGAAGACCGGCAAAGTAGAAGTTGTCGTTTCTGAACTTCGCATTCTGAACAAAGCAAAGACCCCGCCATTCTATGTAGAAGATGGCATCGATGTAGATGAAAATGTAAGACTGAAATATCGTTATATCGACCTGCGTCGTCCGGAAATGCAGAACCACCTCATTATGAGACATAAGATTGTTCATGAAATGAGAACATTCCTGGATGAACATGATTTCCTGGAAATTGAAACCCCGATGCTCACCAAGAGTACCCCAGAAGGTGCTCGTGACTACTTGGTACCGAGCCGTGTCAACCCAGGCAAATTCTATGCACTGCCACAGTCTCCACAGCTGTTCAAACAGCTGCTCATGGTTTCTGGCATGGAAAGATATTTCCAGGTTGCTCGTTGCTTCCGTGATGAAGACCTCCGTGCAGACCGTCAGCCAGAATTCACCCAGCTGGATATGGAACTGTCCTTTGAAGACCAGGATTTCATCCTTGACCTGATGGAACACATGATGCAGAGAGTCTTCAAGAAGGTTCTCAACGTAGATATCCAGATTCCATTCAAGAGAATCAAATGGGATGACGCTATGAATCTCTACGGTTCCGACAAACCGGATCTCCGTTTTGATATGCATTTCTATAACATTTCTGACCTGCTCCGTGATACCGGCTTCAAAGTATTCCGTTCCGTTTTGGATAACGGCGGCGTAGTAAAAGCCATCACCGTTAAAGGCGATGCAGGTATTCCTCGTCGTGAACTGGATGGTCTCGTAGAATACGTTGGCCATTATGGTGCTAAAGGTCTGGCTTGGATTGGCTTCAACGAAGATGGCACCCTGAAATGTCAGATCACCAAATTCCTGGGCGAAGATAAAATCAGAGAAATTGGCAAAGTCTGCGAAGCAGAAAAAGGCGACCTGGTTCTCATCATCGCTGACAAACCGAAAGTTGTCGCACAGGCTCTTGGCGAACTCCGTCTGGAAATGGCTCGCCGCATGAACCTCATCGATCCGAACGAATTCTGCTTCCGTTGGGTTACTGACTTCCCGATGTTCGAATACAGCGAAGAAGAAAAACGCTATGTAGCTGAACATCATCCATTCACCGCTCCAAGAGACGAAGACGTACAGTATCTCCTGACCGATCCGTCCAAAGTCTATGCTAAAGCATACGACATGGTACTGAATGGCGTAGAAGCTGGCGGCGGTTCCCTCCGTATTTACCAGCAGGACCTGCAGGAAAAAGTATTTGAAGCTATCGGCATTTCTCAGGAAGAAGCTGAACAGAAATTTGGTTTCCTGCTGGACGCATTCAAATACGGTGCTCCGCCTCATGCAGGTATCGCCCTCGGTCTGGACCGTCTGGTTATGCTGATGCTCCACCTGGATTCCATCCGTGACGTCATCGCCTTCCCGAAGACCCAGAGTGCTATCGATCCACTGACCCAGGCTCCGTCTACCGTAGCTGACAAACAGCTGAAAGAACTGCACATCAAGACAGCTCTGAAAGAAAAGAAAGAAAAAGACCTTTTCGTCACTGTTGACTAATCTTTGATTCTACTAAAAACGGCTTGCGACATTTTCGTTGCAAGCCGCTTTTTTAGATGCAGTGAGGAGTTAGGAATGAGGAGTGAGGAGTGGTGGTGGCGGCCCACAACTTATATAGGGCCGCAGAGTTTGTATAAACGAAAAGCTTTCACCTGCCAATTCATCATGTGCGTATTTACTAACGTTGTTTTTATATTTCTAGCGGTGCTTGGCCCTATCGTCATTTCGACCAATGTGGAGAAATCTTTGTGTTATTCTTTGCCATTCCTTGTAAGGTTTGCGGTGTGAAATGAGACTTTTCGTTGAGTATTATGCTTTATGACTATATTTGCTGAAGTTTCCTTAGTAATATTTTATGTGAAACGTTTCCGCAGAAGGTTATGATTCTGCTAATGATATAACCTTTTATAACCTTTTTAAGCTTTGGATAAGCGAAGTCATCTATTTGTTGGCAAAGCGTTCCTTGGTAGAATAATAACCCTTTTTCAAATGTTTCACCTGAAATATGACTCTAGTGTTCTGAAACCTAATCCCTAGGACCTAGCTACTAATCCCTAAAATCCCAGTTACGAGTCCTCAATCATTTGGAACAAATAAAAAAGTTTTGTCAATCCCTTGTAAATCAGTGTGTTTTTTGCTATATTATTCATAGAAACCCTGCTGTGCACGTGCGGCTTCATATTTTGAACCGATACTTTTTTGAAAGGGAGTCCAGGGTTGGCTGACGTAGTCCATGCCCCTTCGCGGGGACTGATGAAATCTTTCACGAGGACACCCACCTGCACATACGCAGACTCAAAATCCGGCTTTAACGACATGGTGGGGCAATTGAATGGTAAGCCGCTAAGTTCACTTGGCGGCTTTTAATATGGCTACTTTCCTTTATAAGCCGTTTTTATTACAATAGGTATTAGCTAGCAGTTGGCAGTTAGCAGTTAACTGTTAACGGTTGACGGTTAACTGCTAACTAATACCTATTTGAGGAATACAATTATGAACTCATTATTTGACATGACCAGCGAAGAGCAACACAGCTATGCGCCATTGGCGGATCGGATGCGGCCCCGTCGGTTAGATGATATTGTGGGGCAGGAAGGGGCCATTGGCAGGCAATCCTTTTTGCGTCGCATGGTGGAAAAAGATACCATTCCGTCCTTGCTTCTATTTGGGCCTCCTGGGTGCGGGAAGACCACCATTGCTTCTGTCATTGCAGAAATGACGAAAAGCCATTTCGTGAAAGTCAATGCCACTGCCAGTGGTATCAAAGAAATTCGTGAAGTGGTGGAAAAGGCGAAGGAAGAACTGTCCTATTATCGCCGGCGTACCATTGTGTTTATCGACGAAATTCATCGGTTCAATAAAGGACAACAGGATGTGCTGCTTCCCTATGTAGAAGATGGGACTTTCATCCTTATTGGTGCTACCACAGAAAATCCTTATTTCGAAATCAATGGCCCGCTTCTTTCCAGGATGCGTCTCATTCATTTGAAAGCTTTGGATGATCGAGCAGTTATAGCTGTCTTGCAACGAGCTTTGGCAGATAGAAGCCAGGGGCTTGGAAATCATGGATTTCATGCCAGTCCCCAAGTGCTTTCCATTATTGCTTCTTATGCCGCAGGAGATACCCGGGTGGCACTGAACCTATTAGAACAGGCCACGGCTATGCTGGAAGATGGCGGGACATTGACGGAAAAGGAAATACAGGAAGTGGCAGGGGAGCGGCTTTCTGTGTATGATAAAAATAGGGATTACCACTATAATATTGTTTCTGCTTTCATCAAAAGTATGCGTGGCAGCGACCCCGATGCTGCGCTTCACTACTTGGCCCGAATGATTCAAGGGGGAGAAAAACCATCTTTTATTTCCCGGCGTATTATGATATGCGCGGCAGAAGATGTGGGCTTGGCTGATCCACGAGCTCTTCAAGTGGCAGTAGCCGCTGCCCAGGCGGCAGAAATGGTGGGCTTCCCGGAAGCGCAAATCATTCTCTCAGAAGCGGTGCTTTATATTTGCTTGGCCCCGAAAAGCAATAGCTCCTGTGAAGGCATTTTTGCGGCTGAACGGGAAGCCAAAATGAGAAGAGATTGGTCGATTCCATCCTATCTGCAGGATTCGCACTATAGCGGAGCCGCCAAAATGGGACTGGGCATTGGCTATCAATACCCCCATGCCTACGGCGGTTGGGTTGACCAGCAATACCTGCCAGATGAACTCAAAGGTCACGTGTATTACCGCCCGATTATGAATGGCGCCGAAGCCGTTATTGCCCAAAGATGGCAAGAAATGAGGAAAAAGCGGAAATAGTTGATGGAAAGGCAGGAAATGTGTCATAATGACTGGTGACTGGTGATTAGGAAATTGTGTAGCTAGCGGTATCATCTTTAGCGTTTTATCTCCCCCGTCGGGGGAGAATACAAGAGGGGGCAGTTCTGGCGGTATACCTCGCCATGAACATCTCAAGCGCACCCGGTGATACCTGCTCCTAGCGGTAAAAAACGTTAGTGATACTCGTTTACTGCTAGGAGCGGGTATCACCGAGTATGGTAGGAGAAACATAGTGCTTCATCTCGCTAGGGAAACACTGATTTAATCATTATTTGGAATTATTCTTGAATTTTTATTCAAAGCGAGGAAAGGAAATCCGCGAATAGCGAGCTATTTAAGGATTTTCTTGACGATGCTTTGGATAAAAATTCATATAATTTCAGATGCTTTGATTAAATCAGCGTTTCCCTAGAGTAGCCCCTTTGGTAGACAAGTCTACCACCTTCCCCTCATCGGAGCAATGCTGTTAAGTTAAGCGAAATATGCGGTGATTTCTGCTGATGCAAGGTTACTCAGGTTTCTCAGGTTTCTCACGTTTCTCGAATGAGCTAATGACGCTAGCGTCTATCGGCACATTCGGAGAACCTGAGCAACCTGAGAAGCCTTAGAAACTTGAGTAACCTGTCACTACTAGTGGAATCATACCTACTAACGCAAATCCTTAACTTAACAGCATTACCCAGAGGGGGGACTAAATATTGAATAGCAAATTGACATAAAATTAGGTTGTGAAAGACGAATTATGCAAAAACGAACCACAAAGCGGAAGGCTACCAAACGGCAGCCGGTGAAGAAAACAGGAGGACAGGGGAAGAATTATGAAATCACCGGTGTGATTTTATTTCTTTTCAGTGTATTTGTTCTGTTCAGCCTGTTCCATGGAAATACAGGATTCATAGGAGATATTTGTAATAAGGGCACCCATTTTTTGTTAGGAATGGGAGCTCCTTTTGGCGCGCTCTTGATGATGTTTTTCGGTGGACGCTATGCGGTGACTTCCAAAGGGATTTCTTTATCTCGGCGGCTCATTCTGATTATTCTTTTGGTGCTTCTTGTTTTGATGGCCATTCATCATTTCTGTGTGCCCTATGGTCATGAAATGGAAATCCAGGGCATTTTGACCTACGGCGGCATTATCGGGGCTTCATTGTGTTCCTTCATGCACGATGCCATTGGGGATTTGGGGACTACCTTGTTCTTAATTGGGGCCCTTGTGATTGATGTACTGCTTTTGACCCACTGGTCTCTTTCTGCGGGCGCCCAGAGAGTGGGGGACAAGGCCCAGGTGATCGGAAAGAAAACGGGACAAAAGTTAGAAGATGCGGCTCAAAAGATTCGCGAGAAGAAGGCTGCGCTCGATGCAGCTCGTTCGGCAGCTCGATTAGAAACGTTGGAAGACAAGCCTACCGAATTTATTTATAAAAAGAATACCGATGCTAAAGAGGCTTCTAGTGAGGAATTAGAAACAGAAGTTACACCGGAAGAAGAGAAAAACGAGGAAATTCAGGGAGAAGTCGGGGAAGAAACGACTATTTCTTCTGTGGAAGAACCGGCCGACAATGAGGCTTCCGCAGACGAATCACCAGATGAGGAAGTTTTTGTGGAAGAGCCATCCGATTTGAATGAAGACAGTGATAGGACAGAGGTAACGGTAGAAGATGTGCCGGAAGAACCAATTCCATTGCCGGAAGAGGAGCTCCCGCCAGAAGAGCCACCTATGCCAGAAGAAATAGAAGAACCTATGCCAGAAGAAGAACCGCCTCTTCCCGAAGATCCTCCGGTGCCTGCCAAGGTGGAAACACCGAGTGTGGTAGTATCTACGGCTGCAGTGACTGCTGAAAAGCCAATGGTACCGCCTGCACCGATGCCACCGGCTTACCAATTCCCACCGTTGTCACTGCTTCATGCAGGAACGAACCAAGCCACCGGGCAAAGTGATGTACGGCAGAAAGCTGCATTGATTGAATCTACGCTGCACAGTTTTGGCGTGAAAGCCAAAGTGGTTCATTTCAGCATGGGTCCAACGGTGACCCGCTTTGAATTGAAACCAGAAATGGGCGTTCGAGTCAGCAAAATTGAAGGGCTCTCCAATGAATTGGCCATGGCCCTGGAGGCCACCCATATTCGTATCGAAGCACCCATTCCAGGGAAATCGGCGGTGGGCATTGAAATACCGAATACAAAAGCCCTGTCGGTGCCGCTCCATGATGTGCTGGCCAGCGATGAATTCCAGCACGGCAAAGGACACATCCTGGTGGCATTGGGGAAGGATATCACCGGTAAAACCGTGGTGACCGATTTGGCCAAAGCGCCACATCTTCTGATTGCTGGTTCCACCGGCAGTGGGAAGAGTGTGTGCATCAATTCCATTATCACTAGTATCATTTACCACAGCCGTCCTGACGAAGTGAAGCTGATGCTCATTGACCCGAAAGTGGTTGAACTTTCTGTGTACAATGGCATTCCCCATCTTCGCACCGAAGTGGTGACCGATATGAGAAAGGCCCAGGGTACATTGAATTGGGCGGTACGAGAAATGGAAGCTCGCTACCAGCTCTTTGCCGGGGCCAAGGTACGAAATATTGAAGGATACAATAAGGCTAATCCAGATAAAAAGATGCCTTACATTCTGATTATTGTAGATGAATTTGCGGATCTGATGAATGTAGCAGCCAAAGAAGTGGAAGTCTTGATCCAGCGTTTGACCCAGAAAGCCAGAGCCGCTGGTATCCATCTGATTCTGGCCACCCAGCGTCCATCGGCGGATGTCATCACCGGGGTTATCAAATCCAATATCCCGAGCCGCATTGCCTTCATGGTAGAATCGGGACTCAATTCCCGTATCATTTTGGACGAAGGCGGTGCCGAATCGCTTCTGGGGAAAGGGGACATGCTGTTCAAACAGGCCGGGGCTCTTAGCACAGTTCGTATCCAAGGGGCCTTTATTTCTGATGAAGAAGTGGAATCTGTGGTAGAATACGTGAAGAATGAGTGCCTGAAACAGGAACAGCAGCCCGTGGTGTACGAGCCTATCGATTTGTCTGTGCCAGATAAAGAAGAATCTCATGATCCGGTGGAAGAAGAACAGGATGACCTGCTTCCGGAAGCCGCCGAATGGGTGCTGGATACGAAACGAGCGTCCGTATCGGCCCTGCAGCGTCGCTTCCGCATCGGCTACACCCGTGCGGGGCGACTTATGGATACCATGGAACGGATGGGTATCGTAGGACCTGCAGAAGGGGCGAAGCCAAGAGATATTCTGATGTCCAAGGCAGCCCTTCTGGCCTTGCTCAATCCAACGGAAGAGAAAAGTAATCAGACGGAAGGAAATTAGTGTTGTCATACCTTTTCTAGAACCGCTTAGCGTATAAGGTTATTATTTTTATGAATCACTTTGTCCTAACAAATGGACAATAGGTTTGTGGCCTGCTTAAAAGGGTTATAAAGGGTTATGAAACTATCGAAATCGCGTAACCTTTTATACCCTTTATAACCTTGGCATCTTTGGTATATAGAAATATGTTTACTATCGAAAGTAGCAGAATAATAACCTATAAAAAGGGAGGTGTATCCTATGAAGCGACTTATGGCGGTGCTGTTATTTCTTTTGCTGGCCGCCAGTGCTTTTGCTGGCATTCTTCACTATGCAAAGAAGCATGAAGAAATGAAACAGCAGGAAGCCCATCCGGTGCAAAAGGTGGTGATCTACACCGATATGCAATCGGGAATTTTGGAAGAGTTGAATCCTTTATTTTATGAAGAGACAGGGATTCAGTTTGATATTTCCTATGTCACCACTGACCAACTGCTAAAGAAAAAAGTAGCGACAGACAAACCGGCCGATGTATTTCTTACTTCACAGGATACACTGATTCGGTTGAAAGACAACGAAGCTCTGGCGGCCTATTCTTCTTCGCAGACGGATACGGCATTGGCATTGCTTCGAGACGAAGATTCTTACTGGACCGGGTTATGGGTAGACCCCATCATTTTCGCGGTGAATCAGGATTTCATTGCGAAGCATCCCGCTTTTGCGTATACTTGGGATGAGGTATTGAACCGGCAGTCTGTGCGACTATCTATGACCGATTTCATTGCCGCTGATATGGCGAAGGATATGCTCATGTGCCTGGCGGAACATTTTGGTATCGAAGACACGTTCCGCATGCTAGCCAAGGCCCAGCAGCACTTGGTCCAATATGGGAAATATTTATCCACGCCGTCCCGTATGGCTGCCATGGGGAAATGTGATGTGGGGATTTCCGGTTTCAATGAAGCCCTTCGGACCAAAGAGGAAAAAATGCCTGTGGCTATTATTTATCCAGAAGATGGGTCACCGTGGTATCTCTATGGGATAGGACTTTCTGCGGATAGCCCGCATCCAGATCGAGGAGAAATGTTGATTGACTGGTTTTTGACGCCGGAAAAATATAAAGCGGTGATGGAGAAGAACCATTGCTATTTCATGTATGTCAATGATCAAGGGCAGGTGCCTGATGCAGCAGGCAATGGGCTCATGCTGTGGGATTTAGAAAAGAAATATTTTGATGAAGGCAAAAAAGATTTGCTTAATCAATGGGGAGAAAAAGTACGATTTGGAGGTACAGGAAGTTGAGTGCAAAAAAATTAGGATTTATCAGTTTGGGATGTTCCAAAAACTTGGTGGATACAGAAATGATGGTAGGTATCCTGGAAAAAGCAGGTTATGAAATCACAGAAGACCTGTCGGAAGCGCAGGTAATTATTATCAATACCTGCACATTCATTGATCCCGCTAAGGATGAATCGATCCAGACCATTTTGGAAGCAGCAGAATACAAAAAGACCGGTAAATGTGAACGCCTCGTAGCGGCAGGTTGCTTGACCCAGCAGTACAAGCAGGCGTTGGGAAAAGAAATCCCGGAAATTGATATTTTCCTGGGCACCGATTCCTGGCAGGATATCTTGGACGCCGTAGAAGAATCCTACAAAAATGAAGGGGAAAAAGTGTATCGTTTTGATACCACACCTTGTGCCAATGAAGAATTGGTTCCGCGCCAGACCTTGACACCGAAGTACATGGCCTATGTGAAAATCGCTGAAGGTTGCAGCAATGGCTGTACGTTCTGCTACATTCCCTATGTGCGCGGTCCTATGAGAAGCCGCCCGATTCCGTCGGTGGTTCATGAAGTGCGTCGTTTGGCTTCCGAAGGAGTACGGGAATTTAATCTCATTGCCCAGGACCTTTCCTGTTACGGAAGAGATTTGAAAAATGGCACCACCTTGGCGGCCCTGCTCCGTGAATTAGTGAAAATTGAGGGAGTGAAATGGATTCGTCTCTTCTATCTCTATCCGACCTATTTCGATGATGAACTGCTTCATGTGATTCTTACAGAAGATAAGATTTGTAAATATGTAGATATCCCGCTGCAGCACATCAGTGATAGTGTCCTGCAGCGCATGCATCGCCGGGATTCTTCCGAAAGCATCAAGACACTGCTTAGAAAACTTCGTGCCGCTAGCCCGAGAATGACCATCCGTACCACCCTCATGGTGGGCTTCCCGGGAGAAACAGCTGATGATTTCCAGCAGCTTTGTGATTTCATTGAAGAAATCAAATTCGATGACATGGGGGCTTTCAAATTCTCACCCCAGGACGGCACCCCGGCAGCTCGTATGCCAGACCAGATTGACGAAGACGTCAAAGAAGACCGGTACCATCAGCTCATGGCCATTCAGGCAGGTATTTCTGAAGAAAATAACGAAAACCTTATCGATACTGATGCAGAAGTCCTGGTAGAAGAAATCATCGATGATGGAGAAGGCCATCTGCAAGCCAAAGGCCGCGCCTCCTTCCAGGCACCAGAAGTGGATGGCAATGTGTACATCGATAACCCAGGAGACCTGCAGCCAGGGGACTTCGTGAAAGTTCACATCGTAGATGGCTATGCCTATGATTTGATTGCAGAAAGAATTGACGACTAGTGACTGGTGACTAGGGATTAGTTACTAGGCCCTAGGGATTAAGGACTAGTTGGTACTTTGGGACATATCCGCTTGTACGATATATGGTTTTAGGAGTATCATAAGGTTATACATGGTGATGTGGAATTATCATGTATAACCTTTTTTAAATAAAGGATTAATAAGGAATGATTCTATCCACAAACGTCATTTCGACCGATGGGATTTGTGCGAATTGACACTGTAGAGTAGTTCGGTACTATGTTGGACAGAAGTGGAGAAATCTCAAGGCAGTAGCGGTAAAGGTACCAGCTGAGACATCTCGTTACGGATTCATTTAATTGTCAATGTTTTCTTAATGCTTTTCAGCACGTTCGAGCAACCTGAGAACCCTTAGTAACCTGTCACTTCAAACGATTTTTTATCAACTGACACAAATTCTCATAACATAATCCAAAGGAGCTGAAAATATGATCACAGAAATCATCACCACCGGCACGGAGTTGCTTCTGGGTGAAATCAGCAATGAAAATAGCCAATGGCTGGCAAAATTTTTGAACGAACACGGATTTACCGTAGCCTACATGACCACCGTAGGGGACAATCCGACCCGATTGAAAGAAGCCTTTGAAACAGCCCTTCATAGAGCAGACCTGGTGATTACCTCTGGCGGATTGGGCTCCACACAGGGAGACATCACCAAGAAAGCAGGCGCTGAAACGCTGGGCCTTCCCTTTCTGCTGAACAAAGAAGAATCCCATCGACTGGTAGCGTACTATAAAGAAAAGGGAAGAACCTATCTACCATCCTTGGAACGGCAAGCCTGGTTTGCAAAAGGTTCCCATTTACTTCCCAATGACGCTGGCTCCGCGTCCGGGGCCGTGATTCACAAAGGTGGTCAATGGATGGTCCATTTGCCGGGGCCGCCTTTTGAAATGAAAACCATGGCAGAAACGTATATGATGCCCTATTTAGAAAAAGAGTTAGGCACACAAGGGGTGATTCGCTCCGTTATTTGTCCCATCCCAAATATGACAGAAGCGGAAATCGAAGAAAAAATCATGGACCTCATTAATGCTCAAACCAATCCTACCTTGGCCATGCTAGCAAGACCGGGTTATATTGCCCTTCGCGTAACAGCTAAAGCAGAAAATGGAGAAAAAGCACTAGATTTGCTCTCTCCACTGATAGAAGAAATCAAAAAACGCTTGCCCGTATCAGACTATCACATCGAACAGAACGTGCGAAAAGACCTGGTAGCCCTGTTGGAAGAGAAACATCTCACCATGAGTGCTGCAGAATCTTGTACCGGTGGTCTCATTGGAAAACTCATGACCGACCTGCCAGGCAGTTCCTCCTATTTCAAAGGAAGCGCCGTCACCTATTGGAACGAAGCCAAAGAGGCGGTGCTGGGCGTCCATGGGGATACACTTGCGAAATACACCGCCGTTAGCCAAGAAGTAGCAAAACA
This sequence comes from uncultured Dialister sp., assembly GCA_934216155.1. Lineage (GTDB taxonomy): Bacteria > Bacillota > Negativicutes > Veillonellales > Dialisteraceae > Dialister. The sequence continues at coordinate 37 of CAKQBK010000032.1, read as the reverse complement.
AATGGCAGAAGGCAGTCGGAAACTCTATGATGTAGAC
>CAKQBK010000031.1 GCA_934216155.1 uncultured Dialister sp. | reverse complement strand
TTCAGCTATGACCTTCCCACTACTAGGTGGTCTAGGGACTTTCACCCATGAGAATACGCTCATGCCGGGCGCACCAAAAAAAGCAGTGCTTCGGCACTGCTTTTTTCTATGCATATATCAAGCTGATATTAGCCAACGGTGAAGAGAACGTCGCCGCCCTGTACGGACTGGCCAACGGATACCGGCATACCGGTGATCTTGCCATCGCATGGAGCCATGATCGGGTTGCCCATCTTCATAGCTTCGAGTACGAGAACTTCGTCGCCGGAAGCAACTGCATCACCAACGTTTTTGTTGATGCGGATAACTTTGCCCGGCATTGGAGCTTCAACGGATTCGCCTGCGCCTGCAGGAGCTGCTGCTGGAGCCGGAGCCGGTGCTGGAGCCGGAGCTGGAGCCGGTGCCGGAGCTGGAGCTGCTGCCGGAGCCGGAGCTGCTGCTACAGGAGCTGGAGCTGCTGCCGGAGCCGGAGCTGCTGCTGCAGCGCCGCCATCTTTAACTACTACATCGTAATCCTGGCCGTTAACTGTTACAGTAAATTTTCTCATTGTCTTTCCTCCTAAATGATTGTACTTTCAACTTTCAATTAGAACTGCTGGTTGCTAGCTACGCCTGCAATGCGAGCTGCAGAGGTCCAGCCAGATCTAGCTGCCGGGCGGATGGAGACGATTTCGCCGCCACCCATAGCAACGATTGCAGCAGCGATAGCTGCTACAACTGCACCATTGTTTGCTGCGGCAGGAGCTGCCTGACGAGCAGGAGCTGCAGCTTTCTTAGGAGCTGCGGCCGGTGCCGGTGCTGCGGACTGATTGAGAGATGAACGTACCTGCCAGATCATGATCAGGGCAATTACTGCAACGATAGCAGCAAATACCGCGATATACATAACTGTGTTGTTATCCATCTGTACCCATCCTTTCAATTAGAGTATTTCTTGCAGCAAATATTAGAGCGGAATGTTTCCGTGTTTCTTTGCTGGATGTACTTCGTGCTTGGAAGCAAGCATCTTCAGTGCATTGATGATTGTTGGACGAGTGTTTCTTGGATCGATAACTGCGTCTACATAGCCACGTTCAGCAGCTTTGTATGGAGTAGCGAATTCATCAACATATTCCTTTGTACGCTGTTCTTTGTTTGGATCTTTTCTGAAGATAATGTTTGCAGCGCCTGCAGGTCCCATAACAGCGATTTCAGCGGTTGGCCAAGCGAATACCTGGTCAGCGCCCTGTTCACGGGAGCACATAGCGATGTAAGAACCGCCGTATGCTTTACGGAGAATCATGGTGATCTTCGGTACAGTAGCTTCGCAGTAAGCGAACAGCATCTTAGCGCCGTGACGAATTACGCCGGCATATTCCTGCTGTTTGCCTGGCAGGAATCCTGGTACGTCGACAAGGTTGACAACCGGGATATTGAAGCAATCGCAGAAGCGAATGAAACGAGCGGATTTATCGGATGCGTTGTAGTCAAGGCAGCCTGCCATGAATGCTGGCTGGTTTGCAATGATACCAACAGTCTGTCCGTCGAAACGAGCGAAGCAGGTGATGATGTTCTTTGCAAATTCTTTAGCTACATCGTAGTATTCGCCATTATCGACAACGGATTTAATGACATCATACATGTTGTATGGTGCATTGGAGTTGTCTGGCATGAGGGTATCGAGAGCCGGATCGGTTCTGGTCGGATCATCACCGGTTTCAACGATAGGAGCATCTTCCATGTTGTTGCTTGGCAGGAAGGAGAGCAGGTAACGAATCTGTTTAATGCAGTCTTCGTCGTTTTCGCAAGCGAACTGAGCAACGCCGGAAGTACGATTGTGGGTCATAGCGCCACCAAGTGCTTCAGCGGTAATCTTTTCACCTGTTACGGATTCTACTACTGCCGGTCCGGTCAGGAACATCTGGGATGTTTTCTTAACCATGTAAATGAAGTCGGTCAGAGCTGGGGAGTATACAGCGCCGCCAGCGGATGGTCCCATGATTGCGGAAATCTGTGGAATTACGCCGGATGCGATGGTGTTGCACCAGAAAATCTTACCATAGCCGCACAGTGCGTCTACAGCTTCCTGGATACGAGCTCCGCCAGAATCGTTCAGGCCTACGCAAGGTGCACCGACTTTGAGAGCCAGTTCATTTACGTGAACGATTTTAGCTGCATGCATTTCACCAAGGGAACCACCTTCAACGGTGAAGTCCTGAGCGAATGCAAATACGAGTCTGCCATCAACAGTACCATAACCAGTTACTACGCCTTCGCCTGGAAGATCTTTCTTTTCCTGGCCGAAGTTGTGGCAGCGGGATTTAACAAGAGCATTGACTTCTACGAAAGTGCCTTCATCAAACAGAAGAGCCAGTCTTTCACGAGCAGTCAGTTTGCCTTTTGCATGCTGTTTTTCAACTTTCTTTTCTCCACCCATAGCCTCAACGTGAGCGAGGTTTTTGTGAAGAAGTTCAATTCTTTCTGCAACAGTTGCCATTCTTACACCTCCAAAAATTTTAGGGACCCCCGTGAGGGGGATGCTTTACCCACCTGGGTAAAGCATTTGCCATCAGTCTCAGTCAATTAAGCTTTGAAAGATGGGCCGCCTGGGCGTTCTGTCAGTTCAAGCAGAAGGCCAGTAGCCTTTGGATGCAAGAATGCGATATGACAGCCGCCAGCACCGATACGATATTTCTTATCGATGAGCGGAACTTCTTTAGCCTGCAGATCAGCGAGGCAAGCTTCGATGTCATCTACACGAAGTGCAACATGCTGGAAGCCGTTCTTGCCACCGTTTGCTTTTTCAATGAAACGAGCAATCGGGCCGTCCGGAGTGGTGGAACCCAAGAATTCGAGTTCGCAAGCTTCGGTCTGAGCGGATGGTTTGAAGAAGCTTGTTGTTACATGCTGTTCTTCAACGGTTTCATCCGGAAGGGATGGATCCAGTCCGAGGATGTCTTTCATCTGCTGTTTGATCAGCTGAAGATCTTTAACAGCTACGCCTACATGATCGACACAAAGTACTTTGAATGCCATAATAACTCCTCCTTTAAAATTATTTGAATATTTTGCCTACAATGGAATCAACGACAGTAAACGGATCTGTCTTCCGTTCAAAGACGTCTTCCACGCAGTCACTAAATTCACTCGTCTTAACGATATTTTCTTCGATATGACGAGAAATGCGATCGTGGATCATTTCCAGCATTTCGCTCTTAGCCCGTTCGCGTCTTCTTTCTTCAAGAATACCGGACTCCTCGAGATACTTTCTATGTTCCGCCAGGGATGCTACTACATCTTCTACTCCCTGGTCCTTGTTCGCAATCGTTCTTTCAATCGGAGGACGCCAATTCTGAGCTTCGCCCAAATCAAGCATCATTTCGATTTCAACATTCAAACGATCTGCGCCATCGCGATCACATTTGTTGATGCAGAATACATCACCAATTTCAAGGATACCTGCTTTGATTGCTTGAATATCGTCGCCTAGTCCAGGTACGAGCACAACAAGTGTCGTATCCGCATTTTTGACGATATCAACTTCTGATTGACCTACGCCTACTGTTTCGATGAGAATGACATCGAGACCGAAAGCATCCATCAGTTTGACCGCATCTGCAGTCTTACGGGAAAGTCCACCAAGGCTGCCGCGTGTACCCATACTACGGATATAAACACCCTTATCCAAGGTCAGGTCGTTCATTCTGATACGGTCACCAAGAATGGCGCCGCCAGAGAATGGACTGGTAGGATCGATTGCTGCAATACCTACGGTTTTGCCCTGTTTGCGGAATTGCTTAATCAAGGCATCTGACAGTGTGCTCTTACCCGCACCAGGCGCACCAGTAATACCGATGACCTGTGCACGACCGGTATGGTGATAGATCTCTTTCATGATATCTTCATAACCATCCCGTTCGTCTTCAACGATGGTAATTGCTCTCGCTAAGGCACGTTTGGAACCACCCCAAAAATCTTTCATAGAAAATTCCATAGGTGTGCACCGCCTTTTCGAAGAGTAAATAAATATAGTTGCAATGGGACTGAGTATGCCCCCAGCCCCATGCAGCTACATTCTAAACTAATAAACTGTCAAGCAAGTCAGTCTAATAGCCAATTATGCGTTTTCTTTAATGAAGTCAATAACTTCTTTGGTTGGTGTGCCAGGTGTGAAGATAGCTTTTACGCCAGCTGCTTTCAGGCCTGGGATATCGGATTCCGGAATTACGCCGCCGCCGATAACGAGAACGTCGCCCATTCCTTTAGCTTTCAGTGCTTCAACAACTTCCGGGAAGAGGGTGTTGTGAGCGCCGGAGAGCAGGGACAGTGCTACTACGTTAACGTCTTCTGCGTCTGCTGCTTCAACAATCTGAGCAACGGTCTGACGAAGACCGGTGTAAATTACTTCCATACCTGCATCACGAAGTGCACGAGCAATAACTTTTGCGCCACGATCATGTCCATCAAGACCTGGTTTAGCTACCAGTACTCTGATACGTTTGTCTGCCATTGTAAATTACCTCCAGAAATATATTGAGTATATTATGTATTCTCTTATTCAGGCTGCCCTAAAATTAAAGGGTGTTGTGTGGTTTGTATTCGCCGTATACTTTACGGAGAACGCCGCAGATTTCGCCTTCGGTGCAGTATGCACGTACGCAGTCGAGGATGACTGGCATAAGGTTGATATGATCTGGGCCTTCAGCTGGAGTCTGAGCTGCTTTTTCAAGTTTAGCCAGTTCTTCAGCAACTTTAGCCTGGTCACGGTTTGCTTTATCCTGAGCGAGCTGAGCTTTCTTCTTTTCGCCAACGGATGCATCAATCTTCAGCAGGCCGGTAACCGGTGGTTCTTCCATGGTGAATTTGTTGACGCCAACGATGGTTCTTTCGCCGGATTCAACAGACATCTGCCAAGCATAAGCAGCGTCCTGAATTTCTTTCTGGATGTAGCCTTTATCAATAGCTTCTACAGCGCCGCCCATTTCATCGATCTTACGGATGTATTCTTTAGCTTCTGCTTCGATAGCATTGGTCATAGCTTCTACATAGTAGGAACCGCCGAGTGGATCTACTACGTCAGCCAGGCCGGATTCGTAAGCTACGATCTGTTGGGTACGCAGAGCGATGGTTACGGATTCAGTGGTTGGCAGAGCCAGAGCTTCATCGCGGGAGTTGGTGTGCAGGGACTGGGTTCCGCCCATAACTGCTGCAGCGGTCTGGAGAGCAACACGGATGATGTTGTTGTTTGGCTGCTGAGCGGTCAGCATGGAACCTGCGGTCTGGGTGTGGAAACGGAGTTTCATGGACTTAGCAGATTCTGCATGGAATCTTTCCTTCAGAATGGTAGCCCACAGACGACGGGATGCACGGAATTTAGCAACTTCTTCGAGTACGTTGTTGTGAGCGTTCCAGAAGAAGGACAGACGGCCTGCGAATTCATCGATCTTCATGCCAGCTTTCAGAGCTGCTTCGATGTATGCAATACCATCAGCGATGGTGAATGCGATTTCCTGAGCAGCGGTGGAACCAGCTTCACGGATGTGGTAGCCGGAAATGGAAATGGTGTTCCACTTCGGTACGTTTGCAGAGCAGTATTCGAAGATATCGGTGATCAGACGCATGGACGGTTTAACTGGGAAAATGTAGGTGCCGCGAGCTGCGTATTCCTTCAGGATATCGTTCTGAATGGTGCCGCGAAGAGCGGTAGCCGGAACGCCCTGTTTTTCAGCAACTGCGATGTACATAGCCAGCAGTACGGAAGCCGGTGCATTGATGGTCATGGAGGTGGAAACTTTGCCGAGGTCGATTCCGTCGAACAGTCTTTCCATATCGTACAGAGAGTCGATAGCAACGCCTACTTTACCAACTTCGCCTTCGGACATCTTGTCGTCGGAGTCGTAGCCGATCTGGGTTGGCAGGTCGAATGCGCAGGACAGGCCGGTGCCGCCGTTAGCGATCAGGTATTTATAACGTTTGTTGGATTCTTCAGCGGTGGAGAAGCCAGCGTACATACGCATGGTCCACAGTTTGCCGCGATACATGGTCGGCTGTACGCCACGGGTGTATGGGTATTCGCCCGGGAAACCGAGGTCTCTTTCATAATCAAAACCTTCGAGATCGAGTGGTGTGTACAGGTTCTTGTGTTTCAGACCAACTCTTTCCGGATGTTTTGCGCACTGTTTCGCATAGGTTTCATTGTAAGCATCAAGTTTAGCTTTCAGGGATTCGTTAGACATGAGTTCATCTTCCTCCTAAAAAAGTAAGTATGTAAAACTCTAGGAAGCGTCTTCCTTCATTTTGGTGGCCGCGACTTTGTGTTCTTCTTACCACTTACTTTGGAATTTTCTTCCTATTCAGGACTTACAAAGCCTTGGCTGCTACAGTGCTCATTCGAGTCTTCTTATAGCAGCTTTGGACTCTTGCAAGCCCATGTATTGATACTGCCTATATGGCAGTCATCACCATAGGTTATTATACAATAAATTCTGTATTTGTAAAGCATTAACTGCTTTACTAGCAAGCTTCTTGAATAATTAAATTATTTCTTGAAGTGCATATCGCCATTTTCAGCCAGGCTTTCATGGAATTTGAAAGCTTCCTGGAGAAGATGTGGAGTCTGGCTTTCGCCGCATGCTGCACATGCTCTTTCATAGTAATCCATGAGCTGATCTCTGAAGGACGGATGAGCAACGTTGTTGATGATAACCTTTGCTCTTTCTTTCGGGGACAGGCCACGAACATCTGCAACACCCTGTTCAGAAATGAATACATGGGTATCATGTTCGGTGTGGTCAACATGAGAGCACATCGGAACTACTGCAGAAATCTTGCCACCCTTAGCGGTGCTGTGGCAGAAGAAGCAGGACAGGAAGCCGTTACGAGCAAAGTCGCCGGAGCCACCGATACCGTTCATCAGCTTGGTACCACTTACATGGGTGGAGTTTACATGACCATAGATATCCATTTCCAGAGCGGTGTTCATAGCGATTACGCCGAGACGACGAGCAACTTCGCCGTTGTTGGAAATTTCCTGTGGACGAAGAATAATCTTCTTGTTGTATTTTTCAATGTTAGCATAGAAGCGTTTCAGTCCGTCTGGGGATGGGGACAAGGAAGTACCAGAAATCATGTCGATCTTATCTTTATCGATCAGGTCGAACATACCATCCTGAATAACTTCAGTGTATACGGAGAGGTTCTTGAAATCGGATTCTACGAGGCCGTGGATAACTGCGTTAGCAACGTTGCCTACACCGGACTGCAGTGGGAGCAGGTTTTCCGGCAGTCTACCATGTTTAACTTCATTTTTCAGGAAGTCAATCAGGTTATTGCCCATAGCTTCTGCATCATCATCCAGTGGAGCCAGTGCACGGGTAACATCTGGCAGATCGCATGGAACGATTGCTACGATCTTAGCCGGATCGCATGGGATGTATGGAGTACCTACGCGGTCGCCAGCGGTTTTGATCGGAATCGGTTCACAGTGCGGTGGGTTCTTACGCATGTAAATATCAGCCATGCCTACCAATTCCAGCGGCTGGGTGGTGTTTACTTCTACGATGACTTTCTTAGCGGTGTCTACAAATACCGGGGAGTTGCCGATTGCGGTGGTGGTGTAGAGTTCGCCGTTCGGTCCGATTTTGCAGACTTCAACTACTGCGAAATCTGGGCCTGTTACGCGTTCGCCTTTCACATTGGTGAAGAAGCCAGCGCGAATCTGCTGAGCTACATGAGACAGGTGAAGATCATAATAGTTGATAGCGCCAGCGTTGATTGCTTTTCTCAGGTTACCATTGGTCTGGTATGGCATACGGTTTCTGATGCCGTTAACAGCTACCAGTTCGCCATCGATCTGGGAACCAGTGGAAGCGCCAGTCCAGATATCTACCTGGAATGGGGTTTCTTTCATACGTTCTGCGAGTTCATGCATGGTGATCTTCGGATAGCCGCATGGCGTGAATCCGGAAATACCAAGGATGTCTCCTGGCTGAATCATAGCTGCTGCAGTTTTAGCATCACAAATTTTTGCTTTCAGATCTGCGCTTTCAATTCTGCTAAGGAATTCACTATCATTGGTGTCGATCATTACTATCATCCTCCCAAAATAATAAAAATATTAAAAGTCTACAGCATCAATATGTAGTTTTCGCCATTGCTATAGAACTTTTTAACTGATTTCATTCTCTCACAAAAAAGGAGTTCACTTATGGATTACTTCATGTTTTGCATGTTTTATAATCTATAAGAAAACTCCTCCTTTTCTAAGGTTTGTGACTGAATTATGTAGTCATCCCTGACTACCTGATATATTATACCACACTTTTTCAGATTGTATCGACAAAAATGCACCTTTTGTTTCTAAAAATCCATTAAGGGTGTTATAGATTTTTCCTATTAGACAAAATATGAATTTTGTGACTCATAACCAATTCTTTACATTTGGCTCTGTTCATACATTCCTATAACAGAGTATTTCTTTATATAAATGTATTCTTTGTGTGGATCTTACATTTATGTGGTTGATGGTAACTCGTGACTGGTGACTGGTGATAAAGCTTATTATTCTGCTGCATAGGATTTCTAACATAGAACACTAAAGGTGAGTGATGGGCTTTAAAAGGTTATAAAAGGTTATGGAGGTACCGTTCTCGCATAACCTTTTATAACCCTTTATAACCTTGTCATTTGCGATAGCATGTCATGTTACGCATAAGAAATTAGCAGAATATAACCTTAAATAAAAATGCGGCGCTTTCAAATATTTTGCGCCGCCACCACCACTCCTCACTCCTAATTTCTCACTTTTCCAAATCCTAATCCCTAGCTACCAGTCACTAGTCACCAGTCACTAGTCACCTAATCCCCCTATAGCAAGATACACACAACGCAGAGAGGCTCCAGAAGCAGAAGGAAACGGAACGGGAAAATAGGACATGGTCCCCCATGCTGATCACCGCCATGGCCATCACCATGAGGAGGCCTCCTAGGCCCATGGATTTCAAGAAGGAATTATTTCCTTTCTTATATATATACCAGCAGAAAATACCTTGGGCAAAGAAGGTCCCTAGGAAGCAAAGGCCTCCAGGGATTCCCACTTCGGCCAACATATTTAAATACATATTGTGTGCATGAAATATGAGTACATGTTCATCTTGGATAAAGAAATTGTACTCTGGGTAAGCTAGGAAATAGGTTCCCCAGCCAATGCCCAGAAGGGGATGTTCTTCAATCATGGCCCGGGTACTTTCCCACAGGGCAAATCGAAGCCCCACGGACGTATCCTCTCCAGAAAAAAGTGACAGAAAACGTTCCGCAATCTGACCATGATAGACTGCCAGCACCACAGGCACCAAAAGAAATAGAAATCCGAATCGTTTATCATAAAATAAGGTCAGTCCCAATACAATAGCGGCCAGACTCACCCATGCGCCGCGGCAATAGGTCAAAGCCAAACATAAAAGGAGTACCACAAGAATCGCCGCAAAAGCATATTTCCGCCGTTTCTCCCCTTCTCGCAAGAAAAAGGCAGTGAGGATGCTAATCATCATTAATAGGTAAGCTCCCAGGAGATTCGGATTTTCCAAGGTGGAATACATCCGTCTGCGCAAAAGAGGAAACCGCTCCGGGTCCACCCAGCTTTGGGCTTCCATGTCCGCCGCCATGTGAGCCGCATTGGCGTATTGAAAGAATCCATAGGCCGCCACACAGATGGCCCCTGCCAAGAAAGCATATAAGGCTTTTTCCTTTTCTGCGGTAGAGGACACAGTGGAATAAATAAGCACATAGAGCACCGCATACAACAACGGTTGAAACGCCCAATTGGCTAAAGAAAAAGCCATATCATGGGACACGAAAGCCGAGGCCGCCGCACAGAGGAGAAATCCCAAGGGAAGTCCCCACCAGGGCGGGAGAGACAGGGACACGTCCCCCACTTTCCATCGGTTGAGTCCCCATAAAAAGACCGCTGGAATCAACGTGATGTAAAAGAAATAGGGATCCAGCGGAAGTAAAAACAATGTGGCATATAAGGTATATAATATATGTTTTCTCGAGCAGACAGCTCTTAGGGTATTCATAAAGACCTCTCTTTGTATAGTTAGGAATTAGGAGTGAGGAGTGGTTGAAGGGGCGCATAATGTAAGGAAGCGCCCCCCTTTTTATTTTCTTATAGTTTTACTTGCAATAAAAAAATATCATCATTTCTTTACTTAATTATATAAGAGAGGATGAAAAGGGGCAATAGGGAAATGCTTGACTAGTAGCTAGGGATTGGTAGCTAGGCCCTAGGAATTCGAAAAAGTTAGGAGTGAGGAATGAGGAGTTAGGAGTGGTGGTGGCGGCGCATAATATTTGAAAGCACCGCATTTTATATAAGGTTATCATTCTGCTAATTTCTTCTGCGTAACATGACATCCCCTCGCCAGCGACAAGGTTATAAAGGGTTATAAAAGGTTATGCGAGAACGGTACATCCATAACCTTTTAAGCCCATCACTCACCTTTATAGTTCTATGTTAGAAATCGTATGTAGCAGAATAATAAGCTTTTATTATTTTGCGGCGCTTTCAAATATTATGCGCCGCCACCTTCACTCCTCACTCCTAACCCCTCACTCCTCACTATAAATAAAAGAGCCTTCCCCCTGCGAGAAGACTCTTTCCCTATCACATCATATTAGAGTTCCAATCCAGTATTCATACCAAATACTTTCAAATGGCGGCTGAAAATGGAATCACTACGGTCCTGGAAATAGCCCAGGTATTCTGCCACGGTGGTGTCGCCGGTTGGTTTTTCCGCGCTAGCACTACCGTAGGCGGTTTTATCGGCCAAGAAGCGGCTATCCATGGGCATGAAGCCGGCAGACAATCCTTCTAAGAGAGCTGCTGCAAAGGGATGAATATCCTCTGCATCAATCGGTTCTCCCACCGTAGAACCGGCGTCGGTCAGAATCTGCATGGTAGCCCGCGCTGATTCTGTTTTCCCTGCTTTCAAGGAGAAAGGAATCACGAAGAGACTTTCCACTTCCAGATAATCCAAGCAAGCCAGGAAAAGGTAGAGTGACACCAAGTTTTCTTCACTGACACCGACCCGCCGGAGGTCAATCACATTGGCTGCGATTTCATCCACCGCATCGGAGGCACCTCTTGTCAAAGCGGAGAACACTTTCCATCCGGTGTCTTCCCACTCCGGTGCGCCTTTCTCACAAATCTGTTTCCAGTCTTTGAAGAGGTCTGCTTCTTTCAAAAGAAGCGGCTTGTCTCCATAGGGCGGGATATGGAAATAATGGGCGGAAATCTGTGCTTTCGGATTGGGCTTTTCAATGAAATCACAGGAAAGCCCCGCATCCTGGAGCTTGGATTTCAAATACACCGGTGGCACACCCATGTCGATGAGACCACCAATCATCATATCCACCGTGAGTTTCACATAACACCGTACAAAAAGTGCTTTCATTACTTCACGTCCTCTCTTTGACGACCTTTCCCCGGACCATCTTCTGCCACGGCCACGCCAGCACTGCCGAAGGTTTTCATCTGGTTCAGCATGTCAATGGCGGCATCCAGAATGGATAACCCCAGGGCCGAACCATAGCCTTCTGCTTCTGTGAAATCATAGTGCAGGAACGATTTCATGCCCAATTTGGACAGCTGCATCTGATGAACCGGTTCTTCATAATATACTGATGGAAAAATATAATTTTTGATTTCAGGATACACGGTTACGGCAGCCAATACGGCAGCGCCGGTCACCGCATTATCAAAGACAACCATAATGCCTTCTCTAGCAGCCTGTACCACCAAGCCGAAGAGAGCCGCAATTTCTGTGGATCCCACCTGGGCCAATGTGCCCACCGGGTCCTTGGCGAAATCGCCTACATCAGAAAGGCGGATAGAAAAACCGCTTTTGGCAGATGCTTTTTGCAAATCATCTTTCATGACCGCCGTAGTGACCGCCAGCGCAGAGAGCATAGACCGTTCTCCGATATTTCCAAGACCCACCGCCTGGATACCTTGCGAAGCCAAAGTCTTTCCTACGGACATGCCAATAGAAATAGCCCCTGCCACCACTTCATCATCCATAGCGGGATGACCCTGATGGGTCCCATGAATCAGTTTATGTGAAAGTACGTCTTCAATGTCAGAGGTATCTTTTTCCAGACCCACATCAATCAGGTATACCGGTGCTTCCAGCTGCCGAGCCAGCACATTGACCGGCCCATAGCCCTGGGCCACCAATTTCATTTCATCATGAGAGAGCTGCCCTTTGGTCTTGTTCACCCCATCGACCGCCGTATCCCCGCCGAAAATGACCAGCGCTTTGCTGAGATAGGCCGGTTTCACTTCTTTCGTAATGCCAGCGATGCGGACGGCCATTTCTTCCAATTGCCCCAACGAATGGAGAGGCTTAATCAAATTATCCACATAGAGCTGGCAAGCTTCCATGACGTTCTTGTCTAATGCTGGAATATCTTTCATTATGCCTTCACCCCCGCTTCTTCTTTGGTGGCACATTCTTTATACACCGACAGTGCCATGTCGAGCATCTTTTTCTGAATTCCTGCACCGATGGATTCGCCCAAACGGAAATCCAAATCAATATATTCGGTAAGTCCCAGTGCAGCCAAAGATTTCTTGTGGGCCTGTTCCAAAGACAAATGGGACGCCATCAAGTAATGGGCCACTTCTGGATTCAGTGCTTTGGCAATAAAAGCACTGGCGGTGGTATTGAACCCATCAATGATGGTCAGAGCATGGTTCGCAGCGGCACCGAGAATCACCCCAGTGAGGCAGCCAAATTCAAAGCCCCCCACTTTAGCCAGCACGTCCAAGCCGTCAGTGGGGTCCGGATGGTTCACATCAAGAGCCTTCTGCACCACTTCAATTTTGTGCATCAGTCGTTCATCGGAAATATTGGTTCCGCGGCCTGTCACTTCTACGGCATTCCAGTGATTGAACGTTCCCAGGATACAAGCGGAAGAAGTAGTATTGGAAATACCCATTTCGCCGATGGTAAAGACCTTGTACCCTTCTCTGGCTTTCTCATTGGCAATTTCAATGCCTGTCTCAATGGAACGAATGGCTTCCCCGCGAGTCATAGCTGGCCCTTTGGAAATATCCTTTGTACCCCAGGCAATTTTGCGATCCAGCAGATTGGGCGTGCCAGACATGTCATAGTTGATGCCCATGTCCACCACCACCATATCCATCTTGGAATAATACGCCATGGCATTGGCCGATGCCCCTTTGGCAACCACATAAGCTTTGGTCATTCCCACCGTGGTGGCCTGCGGATAAGCAGATACACCCTGCTTATATACCCCGTGGTCCGCACAAGCAATGACCATGCAGCCCTTAGGAATATCTGGCATAGTTTCGCCGGTGACACCGATATACTGGGTCACCATGTCTTCCATTTTTCCCAGATTTCCCATCCCCAGATATAAATCACGCCACCGCTTCCCGGCAACTTCCATGGCACCTTGATCCAGCGGCTGAATCTCATTTAGCGTTTCATCCAATAAGCCCATGATCCCTCCTAATTATATATTAATTATTGTATCACAATTTTTGAATATTTGAAATCAAAATACTATTTTCATTATAACATGGATAGGGAAGAGGGGGGATGATGGCTAGGGATTAGTAGCTAGGCCCTAGTGATTGGGAAAAGCGAGGAATTCGGAGTGAGGAGTGGTGGTGGCGGCGCATAATATTTGGAAGCGCCGCATTTTTATGTTTTTATTAACTCAAACTTCCACCTAAAAATATCATTTTACACTGATATTATCTAATATCGGGTGCTATAACATACAGTTAATAGTGCTTGTCTGTTAGCCTTGTATGTAAACGCCCCAGACGCTTTGTCTCATTTCATACCGCTTTCCTTTCATATTGCCTTTAGGAATACAACAAAGATTCCTCCACTACGGTCGGAATGACTCTGTTGCTACGGCTTTATGCTTTAACGTATAATGCCGCCTATTAATTAGTGAATGCTCGATAATTCATACGCCCGATATTTACTGAATATATGCAGTGAAATATTGTCATGGAGGTGCATAGGAATACGGGCTATTGTGCAGATTTCTGTGCACTTACTGTTGTTGGTTGTTAGTTGTCGGTTGTTTGGCCCCAACAACAAACAACTAACAACCAGCAACAATTGCTAATCCGATTTTATTCTAGTTGAAATTTGAATTAACGAGCAGCCACTAATTAGCCTTATATGTATTTCCAGCGTTCTTTTACTATCTCCAGCGTTGCTCAACGCTATTGTCATTTCGACCAACGTGGAGAAATCTTTGTGTCATTCCTCATGGCTCTTTGGAGTATTGGCGGTGTGAAATGAGACTTTCCGTTAAGAATTACATCAAATGACCATACTTTCTTAGGTTCTATCGATTAATTTACAATGTTTTAAGGTGGGAAGTTTGAATTATAAAAGGTTATGAGACTACGGTCATCGCATAACCTTTTATAACCTTTTTTAAGCCAACCACTCACCTTTAGTGTTCTATGTTAGAAATCGTATGCAGCAGAATAATAAGCTTTTATTATTTTGCTGCGCTTCCAAATATGATGCGCCGCCACCATCATTCCTCATTCCTAACTCCTCATTATTTATCTTGCCACATCGCATGCTATGTACTATAATACCCATAGACAGCGAAGCCTGTCTACTCAAATTCATTTTCTAGCAGAAAGAGCTGTCTACGATGACCTTCTCCGGTCACGAGACAGCTCTTTTGTTTAGTGAACATGATTCTCAAGTTGCTAAGGTTCCTCAGGATTCTCAGGATAGATATCGACATGTACCGCAAGTGTCAATATCGTTATGAATACATCCTGTCATTATATAAATTGTGGCGATATGGATTTTCTTTTCCTATGAATCAATCTAAGTTTCTCTATCGTTTATCAGCACATTCGACGAACCTAAGAAACCTGAGAAACCTTAGAACCTCGAGAAACCTGTTAGCACTAGCCATTTTATCGATAATGATACATACCGTGTATCATACACACAAAAGGAAGGTGTTTCTTATGGACTACACGAAATTGTATATCAACGGAGAATGGATTCCCGGTGCTTCTGGAGATTTCATTGAAGTAGAAAATCCAGCCACCCTTCAGAAATTTGCTAAGGTTCCGGCCGGCAATGCCGTCGATGTGGACAAAGCTGCCAAAGCGGCCCATGCTGCATTTCCTGCCTGGGCTGCCACTCCACTGGTTGAACGTATCGCTTTGATGGAGAAATTTCTGACCATTTTCAAAAGCCAGGAAGATGACCTGATCGATATCACCATCAAGGAACTGGGCTCCCCTTATACATTCACCAAAGCGTCCCAGGTCGAATACCAGTACGTCCGTACCCGTTCTTACATCGACTTGGCCCCCGATGTCCCGATGGTTGAAAAAATGGCCGCTTCCACCACTTACAGAGAACCGGTGGGCGTCATTGGCTGCATCACCCCGTGGAATTATCCACTAGGACAGGTGATTCAGAAAATCATCCCAGCTATGCTTATGGGAAATACGGTGATTCTGAAACCAAGCCAGCATACCCCGTTATCGTCTTATTTCCTGGCCGATGCTTTTGAAAAAGCAGGCTTCCCGAAAGGGGTATTCAACCTTGTCACCGGTCGCGGCGGCGAAGTAGGCAATGCCCTGTCCTCTCATCCACTAGTGGATATGATTTCCTTCACCGGTTCTACTTCCGGTGGTATCACCGTAGGCAAGAAAGCACTGGAAAGCGTGAAACACATCAGCTTGGAACTGGGCGGCAAGTCTCCCTATGTAATTCTGAAATCGGACACCCACGATTACACTAACCCCATCAAGCTATGCTTCAATAGCATTTTCCTCAACTCCGGGCAGACCTGCACCGCCTTCTCTCGCCTTCTGATTCCAGAAAGTGAAAAGGAAACCATCGAAAAGCAGCTGGTAGAAATCGCCAAAGAATACACCGTCGGTGATCCCACAGACCACGATGTCAAACTGGGACCGGTTTCTTCTATGGCACAGTACAAGAAAATTTCTGAATATATCCAGAAAGGAATCGATGAAGGAGCCACCCTCCTTATGGGCGGCCTTCCTGCTTCCCCTGACCATGGATACTACATCCAGCCCACCATTTTCACCGATGTGAAAAATAGTATGTCCATCGCTCAGGATGAAATATTTGGACCAGTGCTCTGCGTCATCACCTACAAAGACGTGGCCGATGCCATCGCCATTGCCAACGATACCCGCTATGGTCTGAACGCTGGCGTCTACGGACCGAAAACAGAAGCCATCGACGTGGCTCACCATATCCAGGCCGGCAACGTGTATATCAATAGCAGCCCAAGAGACACCGCAGCCCCCTTCGGCGGCTATAAAGAAAGCGGCCTCGGTCGAGAAGGTGGCGTGTACGGCATGATCGAATTCACCCAGCAGAAAGCACTGTTTGATACGGGAGAATAAAAATAGTGAGGAATTAGGAGTTAGGAGTGAGGAGTGTTGGAAGGGGCGCACAACTTATAAAGCGCCCCAATCCCCCTAATGCTGTTATGTTAAGGATTTGCGTTAGCAGGTATGATTCCGCTAGTGGTAATAGGTTTCTCAAGATTCTCAGGTTTCTCAGGCTGCTCAGGTTTTCCGAATGAGCTGATAGACGCTAGCGTCATTAGCTCATTCAAGAAACGTGAGAAACCTAAGTAGCCTGAGAAACCTGAGTAACCTTTGCATCAGCAGAAATCATCGCATATTTCTCTTAACTTAACGGCATTGCCAATACCCATTTTATATAAAATTATCAGTAGCAATTGGGGCAGAGCGTCGTAGGAAGTGTCTCTGCCTTTTGCTATTGTCATAGAAAAAGAGCTGGCAATGTAGGAAGGCCAGCTCTTTTTCTTTCCCCATGAAAGGATGAAAAATAAACGGTAAGATGCGTTCCCCCTTGGAGAAGGGGGAATTAAAGGGGGATAGACGCTCCTAGCGGAATAAATCATTTTGTTCGATAGCCAAACAAAGAATAATTATCCACCAGTGCTGATTGTGGCCCTTAAGGCCACTCTATCCCCGGCTTTGCCGCCCCTTCTCCAAGGGGCCACACGCTAGTGCGAATGCCATTTTATTCATTACAAACTAAAACCTTTGCATCATTTCAAAAAACGAATTAACGAGCACCCACTACCTATAAAAAATGCGACGCTTCCAAATGATTAGGCGTCGCCACCACCACTCCTAATTCCTCATTCCTCACTTTTTCCAGTCCCCCAAAATCATGCTATAATGATAAGAAAAGGAGGATTTTCCATGAACCACATACTGAAAAAAATACTATTATGCCTTCTCCTCATTATCATCGGTGCCGCCGGATGGTATTTCCTGTATTGGCAGAAAACACCGGCCTATGCGGCAGGGGAAATCCAGCAGTCCATACAGAAAAAGGATTGGGATGTATTTCAAAAGCGAGTGGACCTGAACAAAGTGTATGGATATGCTTTGGATGATGTACTGGCAGAGCTTCAAATCGATGGCAAGCCCCAGGATCGCCTGGCAGCGTCACTTCTGAAAAGTATCAAAAAAGAAGTGGTGAAAGAACTGATTCGCCAGACGGAAATCAAATTCCAGGAAAAAGCACCGGTCTCCAAATCCATGCTGGATAAACCCATCCAGACCTTGACCGCCTACGTAGGCTCCTCCGCCCTTTCCCTGACCGACATTTTCCAAGTGGAAGAAAAAGACGGCCACGCCATCGCCCATGTGAAGCTTCACGACAAAGACTTAAACAAACACTTCACCTGGGATGTGGAACTGGAAAAAGATGTCAATGGAAACTGGACAGCTGTACGGATATTGAATCTACGCGAGTATTTGGAAGAGCGGAAAAATGCTCTATAAAAAGGTTATACTCTATGATAACGGCTAATATCACTTGTCTTTTAGTAGGCTTAGCCAAAGGTTATCATTCTGCACCATTCAGTTCAGTCACATAGAAAAAATACCGCTACCAGCAAGGTTATAAAGGGTTATTGTTATTGGCATAACCTTTTATAACCTTGCTGGTAGCGGTATTTTGCATTGTTTCTACATCGAAATCAGTAGAATTATAACCTTGATAGTAGCGGCATTTGTGCTTAGTTTCTTCCACGAAAAAGGCAGAATAATACCCTTTTCACCAGTCCTAAAAAACACTAAATGACAACTTCCACATCCCCGCTATATTATCTGAAACAGGAAGAACTTCAAATAATAGGTTTCCGGCACGGTCATCAGAATCGGATGATCCGGGGCCTGCTGGCGGAATTCGATTTGACGAAGGGTGACCCCCGCATCTCTAGCAGCTTCTTTCACCATTTTCATAAAAAGTTCTTCTCCCATGAAATGCGAACAGGAGCAGGTAGCCAAGTAGCCGCCGCGGGGAAGAATTTTCATGGCCCGATAATTAATTTCCTTGTATCCCCGGAATGCTTCATGAACCGTCATGGCAGACTTGGTGAAAGCCGGCGGGTCCAGCACAATGTAATCATAGGTATGATCTTTCTTTTTATCCAATTCGGTCAAGAAATCAAATACATCCGCCTGCTGAGCTTTCACAGGCAGCTGATTGATTTCCGCATTGTGGGTCGTCATTTCCACCGCTTCTTTGGAAATATCCAAAGCGGTCACAGACGCAGCACCGCCTTTGGCGATGTTCAGCGCAAACGCTCCGGTGTGGGTGAAACAATCCAGCACATGGCACCCCTTTGCAATCTGAGCAGCTGCCAGACGATTGTATTTCTGGTCCAGGAAAAAGCCTGTCTTCTGCCCGTTTTCCACGTCAACCGTATAGCGGATGCCATTTTCTACGATATCCACCAATATTTTTTCCTGAGAAACATCCAGCAGCGGCGACTTGTAAAAACCTTTGTACTGCTCCATACCTTCCAATTCCCGAATCTTCACATCATTTCGTTCATAAACGCAGGAAACAGACAAATTCCGTTCCCGCAGCACTTCGATGAGTCCATCCAGGAATTCTTTCTTGTGTCGTTCCATCCCTAAAGAAAGAACCTGCACAGACAGCACATCGCCAAACCGATCCACCGTAAGTCCCGGTAACTGGTCCGCTTCGCCGAACACCAAGCGCATGCAATCATAATCCTCTGGGCGCATCACCTGCATGCGGTAATCCACCGCATAAGCTGCCCGGCGCTTCCAAAAAGCCGCATCAAATCGATCGTTGGCATTGGTGGAAAAAATACGAACCGTAATCTTGGAATGGGGATTGTAGAAACCACTTCCCACAAACTTCCCCTTCTTCGATTCCACCCGGACAATATCCCCCGGTGCGATACCATCCTCCGCTTTTTCAATTTCCGAACCATAAATCCAGGGATGTCCCCCCTTGGCAGCCAACTCCGCCCGCTTACTAATGACGACTTTTTTCAAATTTTCCATTTGCTTCTCCTTCAGAAATATACTTTTCTTTGATTGTATCACAGGATGAATGATTTCCATAGGAAATTTTTGTGACTGGGATAATGCAGTGAGAAGTGCGAAGTGTTGGAAGGGGCGCGCAATTCATAAAGCGCCCCAATCTTTGTTGTAAACGCTACCTTGTAAATAATACGATGTCGTAGTATAATGCAGAAAATAAATGCTACGACATCGTAGCATCTATTACATAGGATTAGAGTTATAGTTTAGGATGTGGATTTTATTGAAACCTGAAACCAATGACACTTTCAAAACTTACCACTTCCAATCAGTGTACTCGGGAAGCAAACCTTAAACCCATTGTACCAATGATACCTCTTGCGTTGATAGGCACATTCGAAGAACCCTAAGAACCTTGAGAACCCTGAGCAACCTGAGCAACCTATTTCCCCAAAGGAGCGATTCAAATGAACAAAAAATGGTTATTTTCTCTCGCATTAACCACTTCTCTTCTGGCAGGCAGCAGTGCCTTTGCGGAAGAACCGGTCATTCACGTGGATGCATCCACAGAAGGCATGTCCCATAAAGTAGCCAGCCAGACCATTTCTGTACCGGTGAAAACCCCGGTGATCCAGCAGATTTCCGACGTGGTCTATGAGCAAGTCCCCATGAGAGGCTACCCGAACGTGGCTATGAAAATGGACATCCTGCAACCAAAGAGTCAGGAAAAACTGCCAGCCATCGTCTATGTCACCGGTGGTGGATTCATCAATGCCAACAAAGACAATGGCATCCAGCTCCGGATGCACCTGGCCGAAGCAGGCTATGTAGTAGCTTCCATCCAGTACCGCGTCGCACCGACTGCGAAATTCCCCCAGCCCCTGGAAGATGTGAAATCGGCCATCCGCTATCTGAAAGCCCATGCTGATTCCTATGGCATTGATCCGGAAAGAGTGGGTATCGTTGGCGGTAGTGCCGGTGGTTATCTGACTGCCATGGCTGGCACCACCAGTGGTACCACCACCTTTGATAAAGGAGAAAACCTGTCCGTCACCAGCGACGTCAAAGCCGCTGTGGACCTTTACGGCCTTTCCGACCTGACCCGCATCGGCGATGACTACTCCGATGCTGTAAAAGAAGCGCACAAATCTGCCGGTGCTACCGAAGCCCTCTGGGTCAATGGCTCTGCTGTATTCGGCGGAAAAGACGGCGGTATCCTGGCCGATCCCAAAGCAGCCAATGCCGCGAACCCCATCAACTATATTTCCAAAACCAGTGCCCCCATGCTCCTCATGCACGGCACCAAAGACTTCGTAGTCTCCCCTAGCCAGACCGACCTGCTCTTCCAGGCCCTTCAGGAAAAAGGCATCCCCTCCCGCCGCTACCTGGTAGAAGGCGCTGCCCACGGTGGCATCTACTGGAACCAGGAAGAAGTCCTCTCCATTATTACCCAGTTCTTTGACCAGTATTTGAAATAATTGGGTAACTCGTGACTGGTAACTAGGGATTAGTAGCTAGAGATTAGGGAAAGTTGTTATGTTAAGATTTGTGACAGTAAGTATGATTTCGCTAGAAGTGATAGGTTCTAAAGGTTCTGAAGATTCTGAAGGTTTCTCGAACGAGCTGATGAACACTAGCGTTATCATCTCATTCGAAGCCCCTAAGAACCTTGAGTACTCTTAGAACCCTGAGTAACCTAAGCAACCTGAGCTACCTGAGTAACCTGTCACTGCCTACACCACAAAGGATCATCTATGAAACTATCTGAAACCACTGGCTATACCATCTGCCGCATTGCCAGGAAAATTCATTACCAAGTGGATGAAACATTCAAGCCCTATGGCATCACGGTCGAACAATGGGCGGCTTTGAAAACCATAGAAGAGAAAGCCCCCCTTTCGCAAAAGCAATTGGCTGACAGCTTGGAAAAAAATCAAAACACCGTGAAATCCCTCATCGATCATCTGATTGATAAAGGATGGATTACAAGAAATATGGATCCATCGGATAAACGGAACCAACTTCTTACACTAACAGAAGCAGGACAACAAATAGCAAAAGAATTGGCTTTCCTGGATGAAAAAGCGAACCTGGCTTTCCTGCAAACCTTCACAGCAGAAGAAAGCCAGACTTTATCCAAACTGCTAGATAAAATTGAAACATCTTTATAAGCGGAAACGGGAAGAAAAATTCTTTTCACCGCCGGGTGACAGTCGATGACGGTCATTTCATAAACTCCCCTAAGGAAAATACTTTTTATGATTTCCTATAGGACTTTATGGTATTGACTGTCATCGACTGTCACCTTATTATTTATTAATAACTCGTTCTATATTTTCAAGAAAGCAAAAAGAAGGAATATACTCGATCCTATCGATGAATATTCCTTCTTTTTATTACCCAAAATTCAATTTTTATATAAAAAATTTTCCCCTGAAAAAAAGAAAAAGGTGACAGTCGGGTGACGGTCGGGTGACAGTTAACAATAACTCACAATGCATATATTTTAAATTTTCTCGTATTTTATTTATAATTTTTACTATAAACCACCCCATCAACCCAATGCTGTTAAGTTAAGCGAGATATGCGATGATTTCTGCTGATACAAAGGTTGCTCAGGTTTCTCAGGATACTGAGGTTTCTCACGTTTCTCGAATGAGCTAATGACGCTAGTGCCTATCGGCACATTCGGGGAACCTGAGCAACCTGAGAACCCTTAGAAACTTAGCAACCTGTTACTACTAGCGGAATCATACCTACTAACGCAAATTCTTAACTTAATGACATTACCCATCGACCATCCCCCGACTGTCACCGCTCACTCGAGTAATCTAAGAACCCCTTTCCTTACATGCGGCACTTTATAATTTGTGTGCCGCCACCACCATTTCTCACTTCTAACTTCTAACTGCCTTTATCCCACTACAAAAAGGCACAGCTTCCGCTTCGTTTTTGACTTCTATCTGGAGAAGCTATGGAATCTGGCACCAGCACATTTCACGGTTCATGTCGCAATGCGGCTAAACTTCGTGCTACGGTTTGTCGTCCAAGAGAGTCTCGTATAGCAAGTGCTTCTAAAAAGCGGTCACTGTACCTATTTTGTTTTTTAGTGACTAGTGACTGGTGACTCGTGACTAGATAATCTTTTTCCAGTCACCAGTCACTAGTCTACCAGTCACCAATGTACCTTCTTGCCTCCGGCCGGTTCGGCAAGTGGAAAGTCAAAATAAGACTTCGGATATCCCCCGTCCCTTTTATCCCTCCCTATGATCTCCTTCTCCATGGATAAAATATAAAGAAGCCCATAGGTCGTTTCAAAAGTTTCGGTTCGCGAAGGAAGTCCTATTTTCCTTTCCGATACGTACTAAGGAAGGAAAGATTCTCATTACACATCTGATGACATGCATTTCAAATTTTTTCCTTCTGGTAATAGTATCGGAAAAGCGTTCCTTTTTACACGTTTCACAAAAAATATTTTTTACCTTTTATGCATTACAAAGAAGCATGGCTCGCTTATTTCCCATAAGGATGACCCTCGTGAATCGACAATGCCCTTACGTTAAGCAAAATATACGATGATTTCATTGTGGCAAAAGGTTCTAAGGGTACTAAAGGTTCTAAGGGACCCCGAATGAGATGACAACGCTAGTGACTATCAGCTCATTCAAGGAACGTGAGAACCCTTTGTACCCTTAGAACCTTCAGAACCTTTTGCCCACTAGCGGAATCATACCTACCAACGCCAATCCTTAACATAATGACATTGTGTGATATTGCGGCGCTTTATAAGCTGTGCGCCGCCACCACCATTCCTCATTTCTAATTCCTCATTCCTAATTGCATTACAGTACCCCGCTGGTATCAGTCTTGACGATATATTTCGCTGGAATGGGATGATCCAAACGGTACAGGATGGTCATCGGCTGGGAGCCCTGCCAGGAAACAATTTGAGCGGTTCCCAGGAAGGTGAAGGCCATGGCATTTTTATAGGAATCTTTCTTGGCAGCACGGACGAAAAGGAGCACTATATTTCCCTTTTCTCTCTGATGGATATACCGCTGCCCGGTTTTGGATTCCGGTGTGGTGGTACTTTGGCTCTGCCAATGAAACAGATTTTTATCAATGGAATAATCTTCATACAAGGTGGTATCGGAAAATTCTTTTTCTGATTTATTGAGAGTCACCAGGAAAACATCCGTATCAATGGTGACCATCTCGCTATTTCCAGGATGCAAATATTTCACACCTTCCCGAACGCTAGCAGGTTTCGAGAGCCCCAAGGCGGAAAAAATCTGGTCTCTGGTATAGTTGCAATACACTTCCAATCCGCAAGGATAAGGCAGGTTCGCCTCTTCGGGAATGAGATTCATCTGGTCATACTGGTATGACAGCAATTCCACGATTTCCTGTTTCAGTTCCTTCTGCACATTCAATCGAGTAATGGCTTCTACCGGATCCTTGGGCGTACAAGCCTGCCCATCAGGAAATAGCGTAATAGACCACATCCGAAGGTAGGACCGTTCCAGTTGGCTCATAGCCGCCGGAAGTTTCTCATAACATCCTTTGATGAAGGAAATCCACTTTGGCGAATCCATGGAAAGGAGCCGCGGGTAGGCTTTGCGGAGCGCCAGTTCTTCATCGGTGACAGGGAAATCGGAAATCAGCTCCGCATCGGCCAAAAGCCTAGCATAGCTATGGGTACCATTGTAGAAACTATGAGGATCGATGCCTGCAGCTTGGAAAAATTCCGACAAACTCGGCACATGACCGGTGACGCTGGCCAATTCTTTCACCAATTCGATATAGTATTCGTTTTTCCGAAGGCGGCTGTTGATATTTTCCAATACCCACTTCTGTGCCATTTCTTCCATTTGGATAGAGCAACCTTTGGGCACATGAGGGAACCCCTGCTGGATTTCGCCTTTCATCACCACATGGCTTTTCCCCAAAAGGGCCGCATAGCGACTGGCGAAGTCATATTTCCGATTGGCCTGGGCCACGAAATCCAGCACGGTGAGACAATCTTTCCCTTCTGCCAGACGAAGCCCACGGCCTAGCTGCTGCAAGAAAATGGTCATACTTTGGGTGGGCCGCAGAAATAGCACCGTATTGATCGACGGGATGTCCACTCCTTCATTGAAAAGGTCCACAGTGAAAATGAAATGAATGTCCCCTCGTTCCAATTGTTGCCGCACCGCGTGTCGCACATCTTTCGGCGAATCCGCATCCAGCGCCTGGGAAGCAATCCCCACTTGATTGAAATAGTCCGCCATGTAATGGGCGTGTTTCTTAGAAACACAGAATCCCAATCCTTTCACATCCCGCACATCTGCGGTGTATCGTTCCAAAGCCGCACCAATGGCCTGGGCGCGCTGCTTAGCCAGCGTGCCATCTGCGGTGTACACCCGGGTCAATTCTTCCGTGTCATACTGCCCCCGGCTCCACTTGATATCTTTCAAGCTGATCGGGTCTTCGACGCCAAAATAATGGAACGGGCAAAGAAGGCGCCGCTCAATGGCATCGGGGAGACGAATTTCTGCCGCCATATGCCCGCCGAAATATTTCAAAATATCCGCCCCATCCATACGCTCCGGTGTGGCGGTGAGGCCCAGAAGAATTTTCGGATGGAAATATTGGAGCAGCCGCTGATAAGACTTCGCCGCTGCATGATGAAATTCATCCACAATAATCATATCGTAATAATCAGGGTCCAC
Organism: uncultured Dialister sp.; assembly: GCA_934216155.1. Classification (GTDB taxonomy): domain Bacteria; phylum Bacillota; class Negativicutes; order Veillonellales; family Dialisteraceae; genus Dialister. The sequence goes on along the minus strand of CAKQBK010000031.1, from coordinate 3,300 downwards.
CTTTTCCCAAAATCGCTGGCTGTTAAAGGTCTGGATGGACATGAAAAGGTGCTCCGGCTGATGGGCTTTGTAAGTTCCCACCGCCAAATCGCCAAACTGCGGATTTTTCATCACCTGCCGGAAACAGTCACGACTCTGTTTCAGTATTTCCTCTCGGTGGGCAATAAAAAGAAGTTTCGTTTCCCCTTTGCGACTTTTGGCAAATTCCCGATAATCAAAAGCAGAAATAGCGGTCTTTCCCGTCCCCGTGGCGGCCACCACCAAATTGTGCCACCGATCTTTCCCCAGTCGCTCCGTGCGGAGAGCATCCAAAATGGCCTGCTGGTACGGATAGGGCGAAATGGTAAATGAATAGGACGTTTCTGCAGGTTCCGTTTTTCGGCCCCGCTCCCGGTCAATGGCATGCCGCAATTTATCTATATCTGCTGGCAGGAAAGGCACAAAATCGTCTGAATGCCAATAGGTCGAAAAGGTGGCGATCATTTTCTCGATGATATTCGGCAAATCCTGCTCGGTGACCTTCATATTCCACTCCATGCCCTCCGCAATGGCCGCATGGGACAAATTGGACGACCCCACATAGGCCGTGGAATAGCCACTATTTCGATGGAACATATAGGACTTCGCATGGAGCCTGGTTTCCTTTACATTGTAGGAAATACGGACCTCTGTGTTTGGCAGCTCCGCCAAAGTCAGAACCGCCTTCGGGTCCGTGGCCCCCATGTACGTGGTAGTCACCACCCGCAGCTTTCCGCCCCGGGCAGTAAACTCTCGAAGGTACGGCAAAATCAGGGAAAGCCCTGAAAAGCGAATAAAAGAAATCAACATATCCATCCGGTCCGAAGAGGCGATTTCCTTCTGCAGCTCGTGCACCATAGAAACATCATTGTGAGAATTGGTAAATAAAAAAGACTTCGTCAAAGACGTGGCTGGCCGCTGCCACTTTCTCGGTTCGATTTTATTTCTTTGGTGCTCCAGAGACTTCAAAAGAAATTGGTCTTTTTCTACCTGATGGTCCTCACCCAAATCCTGGATGTGACTAGCCAGATTTCGGACCAGCAGATTGGCCAACTGCACCTCCCGGTCCTTCCCGTCATCCAAATCCTGGTCCGCAATGTCCTTCAAAGATAGACGAATGAGCTTCTCCAAATAAGCCGACAGATATCCCACCGCCTCCTGGGCATCCACCTCTTCCCGCTCCGCCCACACTTCCTTCTCCGCCAAGGCCTTCTCCAACTTCTTGGCAAAACCAGTGGACAACACTTTCTCGTATAAACCATCTTGTAAATCATGGATATCTGACATATGACACCTCCTGTATAAGTAAGTTTACACCTTATTTAGTCCCCCCATCGGGTAATGCTGTTAAGTTAAGGATTTGCGTTGGTAGGTATGATTCTGCTAGTGGTGATAGGTTGCTCAAGTTGCTAAGGTTTCTCAGGTTGCTCAGGTTCTCCGAATGTGTCGATAGACGCTAGCGTCATTAGCTCATTCGAGAAACGTGAGAAACCTAAGGAGCCTGAGAAACCTAAGTAACCTTTGCATCAGCAGAAATCATCGCATATTTCGCTTAACTTAACGGCATTGCCCCATCGGGGGGAAGGTGGTAGCCTTGGCTACCAAAAGGTGTGCAAGCGAACTGCATCGTTAGGAGCGTAGCGACGCAAGGATGCAGTGAGACGCCATTTCGAGCAAAGCGAAGATGGCAGCTCTAGCGGTATGAAATACTATGTTACTCCTATCACACTTGGTGCTTCCCGCTCCTAGCCATAAACGCGTAGTATTTATCCATTATACTGATAGGAGCGGATATCACCTAACGCGCTTGATATGCTCATAGTGAAGTATACCGCCAGTGCCTCCCCCTCTTTTATTCTCCCCCCGACGGGGGAGACGAGATGCTAAAGCCTCTACGGATAGAATCATATGCCCCCAGGACCTAGCCACTAATCCCCACCAGTCACCAAATCATTATAAAATCTGGCTGGCTATATGAACTGTGCCAGCCCACAACCACTTCTCACTTCTAACTCCTCACTGCCCTTAATGTCCTTCCGCATCTCCCCCAAGTGTGAGCCCGCCGTTCCAGAGATATTCTTCTTTATGGATATATCCCTTCGCCGGTTTCCCATCCAGGAAATGGCGGATATTCTGCAGGGCATTTCGGATGGCTTCTTCGTTGCACCGACTATTCATTTCCGCATTATGAGCACTACCAATCACATTGGGATATGCCAAGAGAGGATCCCCCTGTTTCGGATACTGGTCATGTTCGCCCCACCACACATCCATAGCGACGTGGAAATTCGGATACTTCTTCACCCGTTCCACGAGAGCTTCATGGTCGATGAGCCCCGCCCGAGATACATCCACAATCATGGCATCATCTTTCATGAGAGATAGCACATGGGCATCTACGATTTTGTCCGTTTCCTTAGAATGAGGCAGCGCCAGTACCAACACGTCCGCTTGGGAAACGGCCTGTTCCCATTGGTTCATTTCATAGGCAGCGGCCAGCAAAGGAGACTGCGGCTTATGCCGAGAAATAGCTTCCAATCGACAGCCAAAAGGAATCAGCGCCTTCGCCACCGCTTCACCGATTCCACCGAAACCAGCAATCAGCACGGTCTGTTCCATCAGACTTTTCTGATGGTATCCCAAGATATGAAAATCACCTTTTCGCAAATCGCTAAGCTGCTCGCGGAGACACCGATTCAAGGCAATAATCATCCCCACGGTAGACTCCGCAATGCCCCGCGCCCAACCGCCGGCATTGCAATAGAGATGCATGCCCTTAGGCAGCTGGTCCATTCTCAAATGGTCCACCCCAGTTCTGGTAGTCTGTACCATTTGAGGATGGTCCAGGAGCGTCAATTCATCAGCCGATAAATCGCCTACCAAGTTATGGGATAAAAGAACCTGGGCAGCCAAAATCGCCTGTTTCCGTTCCTCCTCACTCATCTCTTCCATCCAGGAAATCTGGCAATCCGGAAATAGGGATTCTACTTCCTTCTGAAACTCTTTCTTGATCGGTGCAGAAATGGCAATGTGCATGGTCTGTTTCCTTCTTTCGTTTTTGTGACTAGTGACTCGTGACTGGTAGCTAGGGATTAGGGGATAGCTACATTGTATTGGTTGTATTATAGCATAGGGCTTACGGGATATAGAATAGAGACACTAGCGATACTACATACAAATGATAGGCCCATCGGGCCTCTCCCCTTCGGGGTAATGCTGTTAAGTTAAGGATTTGCGCCAGTAAGCATGATTTGGTTTGTGATTATAGGTTACTCAGGTTTC
>CAKQBK010000030.1 GCA_934216155.1 uncultured Dialister sp. | reverse complement strand
TTATAGTATAATATACATGAAAAATACAGTAGTAATCGATTGAAATTTAGCTTAAATAATTAACGAGCATCCACTATGTAGTTATTTCATTTTCAGTCTCTCTGCGGGCCCGCTGATTGGCTGGGATAGAGAATAGGAAATCTTAAATTTATACCATACCCATTCTTTACTGGCCAGTCCTTAAGGTTCGTACTTCTGGATAGCAAAGACTGGGTTTGGTATTCCGGAAAGATTCCTTTTTCCCTCTCCATCAATATAGTAGACTCATCTTCTCCATTCGGAACATTTTGATAAAAAAATTCATATCCATACCTTTTATCAGTTACAGTACCATACAAGAGCATGGCTATTAAGTTAAGGAAAATATGCGATGATTCCTGCTGATGCAAAGGTTACTCAGGTTGCTCAGGATGCTAAGGTTTCTCACGTTTCTAGAATATGCTAATAACGCTAGCATCTATTGGCACATTCGAAGGACCTGAGCAACCTGCCATCACTAACGGGATCATACCTACCAACGTAAATCCTAAACTTAATGACATACCGTACAAGGCCGTCTCCCACGCAAAAAAGCAGAAAAGCATTTCCTTTTCTGAAGTAGTCTCATCCAATGAATCAGGCGCCTGGTCGAGAACGTGACGTTTCCGGACAATATGTCTTACTCACACAGAGGTGGCCCAGAACTAGTCGTCAGAGCAATGAGAGTTCCTTACTTTCAGATTTGCTTTTCTGCTTTTTATTTTTGTCTTGCTACTTTTCCAATAGATTCCTCCCGGGCAGAACCCCTGGAAAAGGGAAGCGGTTACAGTCGCATATTTCATTCCCATTTCTTCTCTCCCCCTCCGCCTAGGATAGAAAGGAATGGAAGTCATTGGGTTTAAAATGTCCGGGAAACTTTCCCGCTTCCAATACTAGTATCGTAACAAGGGACGATTTTGTGACCCTCTTTTAAAAAAATAATTCATAGTATATCCCATGACCACATACATCCAATAAGGACAAGCATCGACACATTTGAGAAACCTTAGAGGCTTAAGTGCACCCCCATATTTTCGCTCTACTTAACAGCATTACCCCTAGTCACCAGCAAAAAAGAGGCACAAAAGGTCACTCTCATAACCTTTCATACCCCTTTTAACCTTTTATAACCTTACTATGCGAATCGATTTGCCACTACTGCCGCAAACGATATGACCGCTTACTTTGCTTTTTCTACAGCCAGTTTGCTGTATTCATCGACCCATTTTTCAAACTGACCGGATTCGGTGTCCTGTTTGATGATTTCGTTGATAATCTTCACCAGGTCGTCGTTGCCTTTTTTGAGAGCTACAGCAGAGATCTTCTTTGCGCCGTCAAACTGTACATCAGCCAGTGCCAGGTCATCATTAAAAATCAGATACTGTTTGGAAACGACCCCTTCCAGTACGATGCCGTCCAGTTTGCCATTTTTCAGCTGCAGGATCGCATCAGGCACGCTGGAGAGGCCCATCGCTTTAGCACCTTCGACTTTCTGTGCGGTAGCTTCCTGTGTGGTGGATTTTTCAGCACCGATGGTCTTGCCTTTCAGGTCTGCTGCTGTTTTAAAAACGTGCTGGTTCTTTTTCAATACCAACAGTTTCTGTTCTGTAGGAAGATATACATCAGAGAAAGCCATAGCTTTTTCACGTTCTGGTGTAGGAGCTACGCCGCCGACGGCAATATCCACTTTACCAGCGGTAACAGAAGAGAGAAGAGCGGAGAATCCCATATCCTGTACTTCCATCTGCACGCCCAGTTTGTCAGCAATCTGCTGGCACAGTTCCATATCCAAGCCGATGACTTTCTTATCAGCAGAAGTGGCGTCAACGAATACATATGGCGGGTAACCGGAGGAGGTACCTACGATGAGTTTGCCTCTCTTTTTAATGGTCTGCATCAGTTCACCCTGGGCCTGGTCGCCAGAAGCAGCTGGTTTGGCAGCCCCTTTGTCATCACCACAGCCAGCCATCAGGAAAGCACCAGCCGCAGCCAGTCCGAGAAGTGCAAATTTGACGGATTTCTTCATAAGAAAGACCTCTCTTTCAATAATATAATACATATAATATATGACTAGGGATTGGAGATTAGTGTGAAATTTTCCTAATACCTTGATATAACTGTCGAAATAGTAGCATGATGGAAATGTGGTTGTCAAGAATGAGAATATCCTCATTTCTGCCGAAATCATCACGTGTTTTACAGGTTAGCCCTTCGGGCAGGTTATAGCTCTCTGATTCCGCGATTCTCAATGAGCAAGATTTCAAATAAAAAGGTTATAAAAGGTTATACCACTCTATTGAATAACCTTTTATAACCCCGTCGCTATCATCATGTATCCAATTGTCCCAAACCACACCTGGTAGAAATGATAACCTTGTGGCTTAGCGAAATAGCACCATTGTCCTCAACGGTCTTTCTGTAGAATAATAACCTATTCCACTTACCAAAATTTCACCACTGACGCTACAGGCTTATCCGCTAGTGGTTACTTCTGTGCATTTTCTACCGCTTTCTTCGTCATTTCATCAACCCATTTGTCGATATTTCCATTTTCCTGGTTTTCTTTGATGACTTCATTGATCAGTTTAATCATGTCATCGCTGCCTTTTGGTACGGCTACAGCGGAGCCCTGGGAATTGATGTCAAAGTATACTTCCGTCGGAGCCAGGTCTGGATTGGTGACCAGGTACTGACCGCCAACGATGCTTTGTACCGGTACGGCGTCCACTTTGCCCTGTTTCAGTTCCATCAAAGCGTCCGGTACTTTCGCCAATGCCACAATCTGGGCATCTTTGATTTGTTCTGTGGTCAGTTTTTCCTGCAGCGTGGATTTCTGCACAGCGATTTTCTTGCCATTGAAATCGGCCAGGGTCTTATATTTCCCTGCATCGTCTTTGCGAACCAGCAAGGTCTGTTTCCCTACCAGGTAGCTGTCAGAGAAATCGACAGTTTTCTTCCTTTCATCGGTCGGTGTGATGGCGGAAATAGCGATATCCACTTTTCCGGTGGTGATAGAGGACAGGAGAGACTGGAAGGTCATGTCCTGTACTTCCAGCTTCACGCCCAGTTTCTTCGCAATGGCTTCGGCGATCTTCACGTCGATGCCAGTGACGACTTTCTTGTCTTTCACGGAAGTGTCCAGGAATTCATAAGGCGGGAATCCCGGAGCGGTACCCACGACCAGTTTTCCATCTTTCTTGATTTTCTGCATCAGTGCGCTCTGTCCAGCCTGGGCAGAAGAAGCTGCAGAATCGGCTTTCTTATCGTCCCCGCATCCAGCCAAAGCAAATACACTGGCAGCTGCCATCCCCAAAATAGCAAGTTTCATCATTTTCTTCATAATAAAGACCCCTTCTCTGTGTGATTGTCCCGTTAAGAACTTGAGTAAGTAGGTATGATTTCATAGTGCTTACAGGTTTCTCAGGTTGCTCAAGGTTCTCAGGTCCTCGAATCTGCCAATGAACACCAGGGAAATGCTCTCTTCGCTAAAAATCATTCCATAATTATTCAACTTAACAGGTTATTTTCTTTACATAAATATTCATCTTATTCACTCACCGTGAATTTTTATGTAGATAATATACATCTTTGAGCATAAAAATGCAAGAGTCAATTTTCATTATTTTGCTATTGCAAAAGGTTATTATTCTACTAATTTCATCTGCTTAACACTTCAACATACCACCAGCGACAAGGTTATTGATTATACTGATTTCTTCTAATAATCACGCAAAAATACCGCCAGCAATAGGGTTATAAATGGTTATGGGATTCTATGTTTTTACATAACCATTTATAACCCCATCGCTGGCGGATTTCTTTATCCCATGACACTGCAACGTTTACAGTAGAATAATAACCTTTTCTCCAACGATATCAGTACCAAAAGACTCATCGTCCAACGTTCCAACTTATACCTCTTTGGCTTCTTCTAACGAACATAGAAAAGATTTCCTTCGTCAAAAGGTTATAAAGGGTTATTTTTTGACTTCGCCTATCCAAAACATAAAAAATACCGCCAGCGATAAAGTTATAAATGGTTATGAGGAAATCCATCATCCCATAACCTTTTATACCCCTATCACTAGCGGTATCTTCACCATGTAACACCACACGTACAAGGCACAATCATAACCCTATCGCAAGCGGTATCACTACAATGTTGTATACACGGAATCAGTAGAATAATACCCTTTTTATTACCTATTCACTTCTTCTACCAATTTCATGATTTCTGCTTTCTTTTCTTCCAGTAAAGCTCGATCTCCCCGTGTTTCCATGTTGAAGCGAATCAGCGGTTCTGTGTTGGACGGGCGGAGGTTGAAACGCCAATTTTCAAATTCCAGCCCTACCCCATCGGTATCATCCACGTGGGTGGCTTTCGGTGCATAGGCGGCTTTCACAGCTTCCAAGGTTTCTTTCACCTTTTTGGCTGGCAGGTTGATTTCGCCGCTGCATGGGAATTCTTTTTCCATGTCTGCCACCAATTCGCCCAAGTGCTTTCCTTTTTCGCTCATGAGCTGTGCCACAATGAGCCAGGGAATCATACCGGAATCGCAATAGGAAAATTCTCTGAAGAAATGGTGAGCACTGTTTTCAGCCCCATAGATGCCTTTCACCCGGCGCATGGTTTCTTTCATGAACGCATGGCCACCTTTGGATTCCACCGGATGGCCGCCCAAATCATGACAGATTTTCTGGGTGCACCAGAAGACCCGTGGATCATGGATGATGGTTTCTCCCGGGTGCTGCTTCAGGAAATATTCCGCCAGAAGGCCCACCATGTAGTAGCCTTCTACAAATTTCCCATTTTCATCGATAAAGAAACACCGGTCGAAATCGCCGTCCCAGGAAATTCCCAGGTCCGCTTTCTCTTTTAGCACCGCATTGACCAGCGGTTTTCTACATTCTTCCAGCATAGGATTGGGCACACCATGGGGGAAGCTGCCATCGGGATCCATGTACAGTTCTGTAAAGGTGAAGGGCAAGTATTTCTTTAATTTTTTAAATACCACATTGGCGCAACCATTGCCTGCATCCACAGCGATATGGAACGGTTTCATTCGCTTTACATCCACGAAACTCAGAATGTGCTGCACGTAGTCCTGTAAAATCTCTTTGCTGTGCTGCGTCCCCTTCGTATTTCCTTCCTGGAAATGGCCAGAAAAAGCCAGTGCTTCGATATCTTTGAGACCCGTATCGGCACTGACCGGAACGCCGCCTTGGCGAACGATTTTGATACCATTGTAATTGGACGGATTGTGGCTAGCGGTAATCATCATGCCCCCATCCATACCATAGTAGAACGTCCCGAAATACATCATTTCAGTCCCACAAAGGCCGATATCGTACACATCGCTACCACTATCCATGAGACCTTCCATCACCGCCTGGGCAATGGCCTGCGAACTGGGACGGATATCGTACCCAATACACATGGTTTTCGGATGGTACAAATCCCCATAAGCCCGCCCCACCCGATAGGCCAAATCTTCATTGACTTCGGTGGGCACCACGCCACGGATATCATAGGCTTTGAACCCTTCATGAGAAAGCTGCAAAGATTCCATTATTTCTTCTCCTCTTTTTCAGCCAGACGAGACAATACATTCACATACCCATCGGCACCGTATTTCAAGCACCGTTTCACACGAGAAATCGTGGCCGTGCTGGCACCGGTGGCTTCTTCGATGCGGTCATACTTCTCCCCACACTGCAGCATCCGCGCCACTTCCAACCGCTGGGACATATCCCGCAGTTCGTTGATGGTGCACAGGTCTTCAAAAAATTCGTAACATTCTTCTCTATTTTTTAATTGCAGAATCCCATCAAAAAGACGATCTGTCAAAGGATTCACCAATCTCTGATTTACGCTCATATATTTTCCTCCTTCGTGCATGGTGACTGGTGACTAGGAAATACAGGCATCCCATCACAAGTCGCCTGTTACTTATTTATATATTTACTTTAGCATATTATAACATTAGAGATAACATGCCGTAAAGCATTAGTAATCATTCTGCTGAAACCTTGTGAAGAAAGGGTATTATTGTGCTGATTTCGTTGGCAATCATAGAGCAGATTTCGCTTTGCTCAAGGTTATCATTCTACCATGTACGTTTTACGTTTGATTCCATATATAAAATACCGCTTTCATCAAGGTTATAAAAGGTTATGACGATATGTGTATCCCATAACCTTTTATAACCCTTTATAACCTTGAAACTAGCGGCATTTTGATACATGAAATAAAAGTTCACGGCAGAATAATAACCTTTCTAAATCTGCGGTGCTTCCCAATTTTATGCGCCGCACCACCACTCCTCACTCCTAATTCCTAACTCCTCACTGTATTTCTCTTGACATTCTTTCTCATACAGAGTACTATAGTTTCAATCGCACTATAATTTTATGGTGCCCAAATTCATAACCCAATTCATCATGAGTGGCGGAGGGACTGGCCCGGCGAAACCACGGCAACCATCTTATTTGAAACGGTGCCAATTCCAGCGAGTGTAAACTCGAAAGATGATGTGACCTTCACTTTCATCTTTCAGATGAAAGTTTTTTAGTTTAAGTGACGATTTTTCAAAAAGATTCTTGTAATTCGCGTACCATATCGATTACAGGTTACTCAGGGTTCTCAAGTTTCTAAGGGTACTCAGGTTTCTCGAATGTGCCAATAGACGCTAGGGTCATCCTGTCGTTCGAGAAACCTTTAGCCCCTTGAGAACCCTTAGAACCTTTACCTCAAAAGAAATATTCGTATATTTATCTGCTGTATAAGTGCGATTATATAATAGGGGTATTGGGGTGCTATATGAACTGTGCGCCCCTTCCACCACTACGCACTGCTCACTACGCACTTTGTCGAATAGAATTGCATGAACCCAGTCACAATGTACCAAAAGAGAAAAGGAGCCCCCAATGATTGAACTGAAGCATATAACAAAAATATATGGCGAATTCAAAGCACTGGACGATATCAGCCTCACCATCAAAGACGGAGAAATCTTTGGCATCGTAGGCCAGTCCGGTGCCGGCAAATCTACTTTGGTTCGCTGCATCAACATGCTCGAACCTCCGACTTCCGGTGAAGTCCTCATTAATGGCAAAGACTTGACCAAATTATCCAAAACAGAACTTCGTGCAGAGCGCAAAAACATCGGCATGATTTTCCAGCATTTCAACCTGCTCTCCAGCCGTACTGTAGCGGGCAACGTCGCATTTCCTTTGGAACTGGCTAACGTACCGAAGGCAGAACAGAAAAAGCGGATCGATGACATTCTGGAAATGGTAGGCCTTACGGAATACAAAGACAAATACCCGGCCCAGCTTTCCGGCGGCCAGAAACAGCGTGTCGGTATCGCTAGAGCCATCGTTTCCAATCCGTCAGTTCTTCTCTCCGATGAAGCCACCAGTGCGTTGGACCCAGAAACGGTCAAATCCATCCTGCAACTTCTGAAAGACATCAATAAGAAACTGGGTATCACCATCATCATGATCACCCACCAGATGGAAGTCATCAAGGAAATCGCAGAACGCGTGGCCGTTATCGAACATGGTCACATCATTGAAGAAGGTTCTGTGGTAGACCTCTTCACCAACCCACAGACAGAAACACTGAAGAAATTCGTCGGTTCTGTCATGTCCTCCGAAGTACCGGAACAGCTGTCTCACATGGATATCCATCCCACCAAGGAAAAATCCACCGACCAAACCGTGCTTTCCCTGTCCTTCCGCGGCGATGTAGCCAACGAACCGATTATTGCCAACTTGATTAAGAAATACAACCTGGACGTTTCCATCCTCTACGGTTCTATCGATTACATTCAAAATGTTTCCTTCGGTCGCCTCATCATCACCATCATCGGTCATGAAGCAGACATGAAAGAAGCACTCGACCATTTACAATCTTTACCAATTACAAGCGAGGTGATCGGATATGTCTCCAGTAATAACTAATCTTCTTCTCAAAAGCACCGCCGAAACCATGTACATGCTCGGCGTGTCCGCTCTCATTGCCGCCGTTGTGGGCATTCCTTTGGGGATTCTCCTGGTCGTCACAGAAAAGAACGGGATTCTCTCCTGCCCCATGCTGAACAAGCCGCTGGCATTTCTCATCAATATGATTCGCTCCATTCCATTCATCATTTTGATGGTAGCCATCATCCCACTGACAAGAATCATCGCTGGGACTTCCATCGGCACCACCGCAGCCATTGTTCCTTTGACCATCGCTGCCATTCCTTACACCGCCCGCATGGTAGAAACCTCCATCCGTGAAGTGCCTTTCGGCCTTATCGAAGCCGCCGAATCCATGGGTGCATCTCCATTCCAGATTATTAAGAAAGTACTCATCCCGGAAGCCCTGCCTTCCATTATTGAAAATATCACCGTCGTAGTGGTCACCTTGATTGGCTCCTCCGCTATGGCTGGCACCATCGGTGGCGGCGGCTTAGGTGACCTGGCCATTCGCTATGGATACCAGCGCTTCCAGGCAGACGTCATGGTAGCCACCATCCTGGTCCTCATCGTAGTGGTTCAGCTCATCCAGTTCATCGGCAGCAACTTGGCTAAAAAGGCCAATAAAAAGTAAGAATCATTTTGCCGCTTTCACTTTTTATAAGTGAGGAGTGAGGAATGAGGAGTTAGGAGTGAAGGTGGGCCTGACACAATTCATATAGTCAGGCCTACTGATTATAAAAATTAAAATTGGCGCCGCTTCTAAATTTTATGCGGCGCTACCACCATTCCTCCCTCCTAATTCCTAACTCCTCACTATAAAAATAGGTTTCACCCCAGATCTGTTTCTACACAGGTACTGGCATTTTATAAAAGAAGGGAAGTTTTAACTATGTTAAAGAAATTTGTTATCGCCGGTCTTTGCGCCCTCTCCGCAGCAGCAATCATCTCCGGTTGCGGTTCCGATGCAAAACCTGCCTCCTCCGCTGCCGCTGCTCCACAGGAAAAGAAAGAAATCACCGTCGGTGCTACCGCCGGTCCTCACGCAGAAGTGGTAGAAGCTGCTGCTAAAGAAGCTGAAAAGAACGGCCTCAAAGTCAATGTAAAAGAATTCTCCGACTATGTCACCCCAGACCAGGCACTGGCTGACGGCGACCTGGACCTGGTTGTTTACCAGCATGAACCGTTCCTGAAGAACTTCAACAAACAGCACAACACCAACCTGGTATCCATCGGCAAAGCCATCCTGATGCGCATGGGCATCTACTCCAACAAGTACAAAGATGTGAAAGACATCCCGGACGGCGCTACCATTTCCATCCCGAATGACCCCACCAACGAAGGCCGTGGCCTGCAGCTCCTCGAAAAAGCAGGACTGATTAAACTCAAAGAAGGCGTAGGCATGAAAGCCACCCCGGCTGACGTGGTAGAAAATCCAAAGAACCTGAAATTCAACGAACTGGAAGCCGCACAGCTCCCAAGAAGCCTGGACGATGTAGACGCTTCCGTCATCACCATGAACTACGTCATGAGCTCCGGCCTCTCCCCGAAAGACCAGGGCATCTTCCTGGAAGCCAAAGACACCCCATTGGCTGTGATGATCATCGCTTCCCGTGACAAAGATAAAGACCAGGCTGCTTACAAAAAATTCGTACAGTACTACCAGTCTGAATCTGTCAAGAAATTCATCGCTGAAAAATACAAAGGCACCATCGAACCAGCTTGGGAATAATATTTCTGTATGAAAAAAGACCGCTTGAGAAAAGCGGTCTTTTTTGTTTCTGGGGTTCTGTACGTGGCGGATTGGTTTGAGACAACTTAGTATGTATATCGCTGTCATAAGGTTCTGTGTGTGACGAAGTCGGTTTGAGGCTACTGGTATGCATACCGCTCTCGAAAGGTTCTGTGTGTGATAGGTTGATTTGTGTCTACGGGTGTATATAACGCTCTCACAGGGTTCTATACCAACTGTCGCTACCCATAACCGTCATTTCGACCGATGGGATTTGTGCGTAATGTCACTACCGTGTAGTCTGGTACTATGTTGAACAGAAGTGGAGAAATCTTAAACCTCTAGCGGAAATCTATCCAGCTGATCCGAGCCGTAATGGGATATCTCAGCTGGTACCTTTACCGCTACTGCTTTGAGATTTCTCCACTTCTGTCTAACATAGTACCGAACTACTCTGCATAAGCATAAAGCACAAATCCCATCGGTCGAAATGACGATAGCGAATTCCCTTTTATTTCCTAATCCCTAGGGCCTAGCTACTAATCCCTAGCCCCAAGTCACCAGCCACCAGTCAACCAATAAATTATAATTGCGGCGCTTTCAAAATTTATGCGCCGCCACCACCATTTCTAACTTCTAACTCCTAATCCCTAGTCACCAGTCACCAGTCACCAGTCACCAGTCACCAAAAGAGCATACAAAAAAGAGCTATCTTTCGATAGCTCTCCTTGTTAGTCGAATTATACTTTTTCCCCTTTTTGAATCCGTGCAATGGCTTCTTTAGCCGCTTTCTGAGCGGCTTCTTTTTTGTTCTTACCAATGCCGCTTCCCATGTATTTGCCATTAATGGTGATATCCATCCAAATGGTTTTATCATGGTCAGGTCCTTCGTCATGGGTGACGGTGTAGCGGATATCTACATCGCCGTGGCACTGCACCAGTTCCTGCAAATCGGACTTATAGTCATGGTCATAGTCTCCCTGGTCGATCAGGTCCAGGAATTTTTTCATATGACCCAGGATGAAGCGGGCAGCCACGTCATAGTTATTATCCAAGTAAATGGCACCGATGACAGCTTCAAAGGCATCGCCTAGGATGGAGATTCGGGTCCGTCCGCCGGACATTTCTTCCCCTTTCCCAAGGCGCATATATTTTCCTACGTTAAACTTAGCAGCACATTCCGCACAGGAAGGTTTGCACACCACGCTGGCTTTCGCCCGAGTGAGTTCTCCTTCCGGCCAGGTCGGAAATCGGAGGAAAAGGTATTCCCCGATAACCAGGTCGAGAATGGCATCGCCTAGAAATTCCAATCGTTCGTTGTCATGGATGACTTCGTTCTTATGTTCATTGGCATAGGAAGTATGAGTCAGAGCCGTATTCAGAAGCTGGGCATTCTGCACTGGAATTTCGTTTTCCGCAGCAAATTTTTCTACTTCTGCCAGACGGTCTCTCCGTCTCATTTCAGAATGACTCATTCTTCATAGCGCCTCATAATAACAACTGCATTGTGACCGCCGAAACCGAAAGCATTGGACATGGTGACATCCACTTTCATATCCAGTGGACCTTCCTTAGCATAGTTCAGGTCACATTCCGGATCTGGAGTCTGCAGGTTCAGGGTCTGATGAACTTTGTTGTGTTCGATGGAGAGAACGCAAACGACCGCTTCGATAGCACCAGCAGCGCCCAGCAGGTGGCCGGTCATGGATTTGGTGGAGTTCACTACGATATCATAAGCATGCTGTCCCAGTACTTCTTTGATGGCCTTGGTTTCGTTCTTATCATTGAGGCCAGTGGAGGTACCATGGGCATTGATGTAATCAATGTCTTCTGGGGAAATACCAGCGTCCTGGATGGCATTTTTCATGCAACGAGCAGCCAGTTCTCCGCCCGGTCTTGGAGCGGTGATGTGGTAGGCATCGCCATTGGTACCATAACCAATGACTTCTGCATAGATATGAGCGCCACGTTTCTTTGCGTGTTCCAGTTCTTCCAAAATGAGAACGCCGGAGCCTTCGCCGAGGACGAAGCCATCACGACGGACATCAAATGGGCAGGATGCTTCTTCCGGTGGGCAATCACGGGAAGACAGGGCATGCATAGCGGCAAATCCAGCCATTGGGGTCTTCGCTACAGCAGCTTCGGTACCGCCAGCAAACATCACATCGGCGTCGCCCCACTGAATCATGCGGGTAGCACGGCCCAGTGCATTGTTACCAGATGCGCAAGCGGTCACATCGGTGAGAACCGGTCCCTGGAGACCAAAGGTAATGGAAACCATACCGGAAGCCATGTTGGCAATCATCATCGGCACAGCAAATGGATTGACTTTGCCTGGGCCACGTTTTTCGATACGTTCTACTGTATCTTCCATGGTAGCAATACCGCCGATACCGGTACCAATGATGGTGCCGACACGATTCGGATCTTCCTGGGTCATATCCAGTTTTGCATCTTCTACAGCCATTCTAGCAGCAGCTACAGCAAACTGGGCATTTCTATCCATATGACGGACGGTCTTTCTATCCCCTACATATTTCACTGGGTCGAAATCTTTCACTTCCCCTGCAATTTTAACAGGGAAATCAGTGGCATCAAATTCAGTAATCGGACCTACGCCGGATTTGCCTGCCAGCAGAGCATCCCAGAATGCATCTACGCCAATACCTACTGGGGAAACAACGCCCATACCAGTGACTACAACTCTTCTTCTTTCCATTAAAGGAGCACCTCTCTTAATTAAAATCTTTTGAAACATTCATCTATATATGTTAGGTTTTATAAGTAAAATTTTTGTTGTTAGTTGTTGGTTGTATGTTGTTTGGAATCGCTATACCAACAACGAACAACCAAGAACTAACAACATGTTTTTCCTGGATAATACCTCAAAAAAACAGATAACCAATGTAGTCCGCTTTTTTGAAATATTTTCCATTATTTAGGGATTAGGGATTAGTAACTAGGACCTAGGAATTTGGTAACTAGTGACTAGTGACTAGGAAATAAATATTCCCTTTGGTTCAATGAATAACCTTTTATACCCCGCCCGAAGGGCTACCCTTCATTAACCTAAGGGCTCGGAGTCTACTGACTCTTACCATTCACTTTTTCATTTCATTCATATGGT
This sequence comes from uncultured Dialister sp., assembly GCA_934216155.1. Classification (GTDB taxonomy): domain Bacteria; phylum Bacillota; class Negativicutes; order Veillonellales; family Dialisteraceae; genus Dialister. Next base: position 15,649 of record CAKQBK010000030.1, on the reverse strand, counting down.
TTTGCCGGAGAGGAAATTCCCCTCCGGCTTTCCCTTATGATTTCTAATGGATTTAGAAATTACTGCTGGCTGTCGATGTAGTCTACAGCGTTCTTTACAGTTTTGATCTTTTCAGCAGCATCGTCCGGAATTTCGATATCGAATTCTTCTTCGAATGCCATGATCAGTTCAACGATGTCGAGGGAATCAGCGCCCAGGTCGTCGATAAAAGTGGAGTCGATGGTAACATCAGCTTCGCTAACGCCCAGCTGGTCAACAACGATTTTCTTTACTCTGTCAAAAGTGCTCATCTCTAGTTTCACCACCTTTCTATATGATTTGTACCCTATAGATTATATTACATAACCATTCCGCCGTCTACCTTTAAAACTTGTCCAGTGATATAACTTGCATCTTCTGATGCGAGGAAGCACACTGCATTGGCAACGTCTTCAGCCAGGCCCATACGACCCAGCGGAATGGACTGAAGCATCATTTCTTTATTCTTTTCTGGAATCACATCGGTCATGTCGGTAGCAATGAAGCCAGGAGCTACGGCATTGACGCGAATATTTCTACCAGCCAATTCTTTTGCGGTGGCTTTGGTGAGACCGATAACGCCTGCTTTAGCAGCGGCATAGTTGGCCTGACCAGCGTTCCCCATGATACCTACTACAGAAGCGATATTGATGATAGCGCCTTTTTTCTTACGCATCATCATCTGTGCGGCTGCTTTGGTGGTGAGGAAGTCACTCTTCAGGTCTGTAGAAATAACGGCATCCCAGTTTTCTTCTTTCATACGAAGAAGAAGGCCATCACGGGTGATACCAGCGTTATTGACCAAAACGTCCAGCTGACCAAATTCTTCTTTAATGGTCTTGAAAATGCGATCCACATCTTCCGACTTGGATACATCGCCCTGGATGGTGAAAGCCTGTCCCCCAGCAGCAATGATTTCATCTTTCACTGCTTCTGCAGCCGCCTGGCTGCCTGCATAGTTGACAGCTACCGCATAGCCTTTGGCTGCCAATGCCAAAGCAATGGCCTTACCAATGCCACGGGAAGCTCCGGTGACAAGAGCGGTTTTTGTTACGTTTTCCATGGATTATTCTCCTTTCAGAGCTTTGACAACTTCGTCAATGGTTGCCACATCTTCTGCATGGTGGCTCGGTACGGAGCGGTCTATCTTTCTCATGAAGCCAGAGAGAACGGTGCCAGGGCCAGCTTCTACGGTGCAATCTACGCCGCCAGCAATCATGTTGCGGATAGAGTCATCCCAATGAACGGCGTGAGCTGCCTGTTCTACCAGGTTCTTTCTGATTTCGTCTGCTTTGGTTTCTTCTTTGGCATTGACGTTTGCCACAACCGGAATGGTGGTGTCATGGATATCAATCTTATCCAGTACTTCTTTCAAGCGAGCTGCAGCTGGTTCCATCAGTGTGGAATGGAATGGAGCGCTGACTTTCAGCATAATGGCACGACGAGCGCCGGCTTCTTTCATTCCTACGCATGCTTTTTCTACCGCAGCGGTAGCACCAGCGATGACCACCTGTCCAGGGCAGTTGAAGTTTACAGCCTGTACGGGGAGATCTTCCGTGGATACAGCCGCGCATACTTCTACGATTTTTTCTGGAGCGAGGCCAATGACAGCCGCCATGCCACCTTCTCCCAACGGTACCGCTTCCTGCATGAATTTGCCGCGGAGATGAACCGTATGTACCGCATCCGCAAAGGAAATAGCACCAGCAGCTACCAGCGCGGAATATTCACCCAAGCTGTGACCAGCAGCGATGTCTGGAGTGAGACCATGTTCCTTCAACACCTGCCATACGCAGACACTGGCTGTCAGAATGGCCGGCTGTGTGAATTCAGTCTTCATCAGTTCGGTATCTGGACCTTCAAACATCATCTGGGAAATAGAGAATCCCAAAGTGTCATCTGCTTCATGAATCAATTTTTTGACAGAATCATATTTTTCATACAGATCCTGTACCATTCCTACCTTCTGGGAACCCTGCCCAGGGAAGAGAAATGCTGTTTTCATAACTTTCACACTCCTATGTCAAATGTATCTTACATATCATTTAAATAAAATGAGTAATGAGTAATTCTGGTGCGGCGCATCAACTTATATAGCACCGCCAATTATATAATTTAATTATGGCTTTGCTTTATAAGTTGTGCAAAGCCTACCACCATTTCTCATTCCTAATTTCTCATTGCCTTTAAAACCATTTCATGACATCGCAGCCCCAGGTGAGACCAGCGCCGAAGCCAGTGAGGACTACGTAATCGCCCCGTTTCACACGGCCTGCTCTGACCACTTCGTCCAGAGCAATGCCTACAGAAGCGGCAGATGTATTGCCGTAGCGATCCACATTGACATACATATGGTCCGCCGGAAGGCCTAAGCGTTTAGCGATGGCCTGAATGATACGGTTATTGGCCTGGTGGGCAATGAACATATTGATATCTTCTTTGGTGATACCTGCCATATCCAAAGTCTTCAACGTGGTAGCGCCCATATGGCGAACAGCGGCTTTGAATACTTCCGGTCCTTCCATGTGGATATAAATACGACCGGAATCGATGGCTCTGTGGGTCACCGGTTCTGCCACGCCGCTAGCTGGAATGTTCAGAATCTTTCCTAAGCTGCCATCGCTGCCCAGGTCCGATGCCAGAAGGCCATAGCCTTCATCCACTTCCCCAATGACAGCTGCACCCGCTCCATCACCAAAGAGGATGCAGGTGCCACGGTCTTCCCAGTTCACCAGGCGAGACAGAATTTCTGCGCCGATGATGAGGATGTGTTTGTACATACCGGCTTTTACCAGGTTGGATGCCAAAGCGACCGCATAAATATAGCCAGAGCAACCAGCAGAAATATCCATAGCCCCTGCATGTTTGCATCCCAGTTTATCCTGTACCATGCAAGCGGTGGATGGCACCACATAATCAGGAGAAGCGGTAGCAACAATGATGTAATCGATGTCATCGGGTGTTACTTTCGCCATTTCCATGGCATTTTTAGCCGCTTCCACACAAAGGTCAGATGTGGTCTGATTCTTTGCCGCAATGTGTCTGGTTTCGATGCCTGTACGGGTACGAATCCATTCATCGCTGGTTTCTACCATTTTTTCAAGATCTGCATTGGTCAGAATCTTCTCCGGTGCATAATGCCCGGTACCCAAGATTCCGGCAGAACGTAATTCACTCATATATATAATGTGTCCTTTCTTGTAACAGTTAACAGTTAACGGTTAACTGTTAACTATTCTGTTTTCATCTGCTTCAAAGTATCCATGACAATTTGGTCCAGATGTTCACGGCATACCCCTTCCGCCATATGGATGGCATTTTTGATGGCCTTGGCTTTAGATGCGCCGTGGCAAATCAGAAGGCCGCCTTTGATGCCCAAAAGCGGAGCACCGCCGTATTCGGCGTAGTCCAAACGCTTCACCATGTATTTCTTCAATGCTGGTTTCAAAAGGAGACCTCCGATTTTTGCCAGAATGCCCCCTTTATAGACCGCATCTTTTAAGAGAGAAGCCACCAGTTTGCCAGCCCCTTCTCCAAATTTCAAAACCACATTGCCTGTAAAGCCATCGGTGACAATGACGTCAAATTCGCCGCTCATCACATCTCTGCCTTCTGCATTGCCTGCAAAAGGAATGATTTTCTGATTGCGGAGAATTTCATTGGCTTCGGCTACCAAAGGGCTCCCTTTGGTCACTTCTTCGCCAATGTTCAAAAGACCGATTTTCGGCTGTGCAATGCCTGCCACTTTGGTGGCATAGATATAGCCCAGAAGAGCATTTTGTACATAGGTTTCTACTTTAGGCTGTGCACTGGCGCCAGAATCAATCAGATAGGTGTAACCACCTTTTTGATTTGGAATCGGTGTCAGGATGGCTGGACGTTCAATGCCTTTGATACGGCCAATGCCCAAAAGACCAGCGGTCACCGCAGCGCCGGTAGAACCAGGTGCTACCAAAGCCCCACATTCGCCGCTTTTTACCAACCGCGCCCCTACAGAAACGGAAGCATCCTTCTTTTTGCGGTACGCCATGCCAGGATGTTCTCCCATTTCAATCACTTCGGACGCATGGTGAATCTCAATCAGTGGATTATTTTCTTCGTGGTTCTGTACCAGAATGGGGCGAATCTGCTCTTCATCGCCTACCAGTACCACAGGAATCTTCCATTCCCGTACGGCCTGAATGGCTCCTAATACAATTTCCAACGGCGCAAAATCTCCACCCATAGCATCGACAGCTATTTTATCCATGGGACGCCTCCATTATTTCAAAATTTCCATAATAAACTTTGCTCGGAAAACTTCTTCCTCCCCAGCAAAGAAACTGATATAAATATGTTTTTTATTTCCTCTAACAAGAACAATGCGACCTTTCATGACCAAAGCAGTCCCTGGTGTCACAGGTACTTTATATTTGATATTTCCTACTTGGGTCGATGCAAAAGATACGCCTGCCAAAGATTCTGCAAAGGAAGCAGCAGCGCCATACAACTTTTCTGCCGAAACCATGCCGGACCCATTGGCCATGTCTTCATTGGTCTGAAACAAACCGACAGCTTTGACGCCTACTTCCAAATCCAAAATCCGGAGACCACTCTGTGGATCACTTCCGTGACCTGCCACCAAGTGTTCCACCCGATCCCTCATTTGTGGAATGCCCAAAATCTGTCTGTCCAGACGAATAGTTGCAGCCGAAACAGAAAATTTTTCTGCCAGATCCCCATCTGTCAGACATGGATTTTGGCGAAGTAGATTCTGTATGGCAGCTCGTCTATCATTTTTATCCATTTTCATTTTTCTGCTCATTTTATCACCTGCTGATAATACTATACCACAAACAGTCAAGTCCTGCACGCAAAAGGTGATTTTCTTAGGACACATCCTGTTTTCTTTTTCTGTTGCGAAAGTGAAAACTTTCATAAATTTCGCGATTTGGCCCTATCTTTCATTCTGAAAAAAACAATTTGCAAAGAAGAAATATTAAAATTTTTCCTTCCTTTCCCCTTCATCAGCTAGAGTACTCATCCAAATGTCTCATTTGCCCAAAACGCCAAATCAGCCTATTTTACTGACAATTTTAAGTACCAGTTTTTATCAGCAGGTGCTAATTCAAACATGTAATTTATGTCCGTTTAAATTAAATTCAAGTTCTTTTTCAAAATAATCCATTGACTTATTTCGTGACATAGCATAAACTACAGTAAATACAGGATATCTTACATTTGATAATTTGTCAAACGTAATTTGGAAGTTGTATGCATTATTTATGAGTTTGTATAACATACGGTTAAGTAACGTAAGCAATGATTTCTGTTGGTACAAAGTTTCTCAGGTTGCTAAGGATTCTCAAGTTTCTCAGGTTGCGCAAGCGAGATATTTCCATCAGCGTCACTCAGCACATTCGAGAGCCCTCAGAACCCTTAGAACCCTATCACTTCTATGGAAATCATGACAGCTAACTCCCATCTTAACTAAATGACAATGCCTTTATAAGGCATTCTGTACCGAAGGAGATAAAAATGACATTACCGAAATTACATATTGGAAATCTGACTGCTGATGTGCCGATCGTACAGGGCGGCATGGGAATTGGCGTCAGCCTGTCTGGGCTGGCCAGTGCGGTAGCCAACGAAGGCGGCGTAGGGGTCATCTCTGCAGCCAACATCGGATTCAATGAACCAGATTTCCGTACCCATACCATTGAAGCTAATCTGCGTGCCATCAAAGAACAGCTTCGCATTGCCAAAGAAAAAGCAAAGCGCGGCATCATTGGGATGAACATCATGTGGAAAGGTCAACACTATGAAGACTATGCTCGCTGCGCTGCGGAAAATGGCGCAGACATCATTTTCTCCGGTGCCGGACTTCCAGCAGACCTTCCGGCTTGCGTCGAAGGCACTGATACAAAAATCGCCCCCATCGTAGGCTCCCCGAAAGCAGCTCGTGTCATTCTGAAGCTGTGGGAACGTCATCACCATCGCACCGCTGACATGGTGGTCATTGAAGGACCAAAAGCAGGCGGTCACTTGGGCTACACCAGAGAACAAGTGAAAGAACACGAACATGACGGCTATGAAAATGAAATCAAAGAAATTTTGGAAGTAGTGAAAGAATTTGAAAATAAATTCCAGAAAAAAATTCCTGTCATTTTCGGCGGCGGCGTATTCTCCAAAGAAGATATCCAGCACTACCTGTCCCTGGGTCTTTCGGGCGTACAGATGGCTACCCGCTTTGTAGCTACCAAAGAATGTGACGCTTCTGATGCTTTTAAAAATATGTACGTCAATGCCAAGAAAGAAGATGTGACCATCGTACAGAGCCCGGTTCATATGCCAGGCCGTGCACTGCTGAATCCATTCGTCAAAGAAGTGATGCAGCACCGCATCGCCCCCACCAGCTGCTTCCATTGCCTTAAAACATGCGACCCCAGAACCACCCCGTACTGCATTACCATGGCCCTCATCCGCGCCGTTCGCGGTGACGTAGACCACGGCCTGGTCTTCTGCGGTGCCAACGCGTGGAAAATCGATAAAATTGTTTCCGTTCATGACCTGATCCAGGAATTGGTGGGTTAGTTAACTAGTGACTAGGGATTAGGAAATACATACAAAAACGCCTGAGTAAAGTAGGTATGCTTTGCTCAGGCGTTTTTGATTTGTAGGTTACTCAAGTGGCTCAAGTGGCTCAGGTTGCTCAAGGTTCTCAAGGTTCTCAAGGTTCTCAGGTTTCTCAGGGTTCTCAGGGTTCTCAGGCTTCTCAGGCTTCTCAGGCTTCTCAGGGTTCTCAGGGTTCTCAGGGTTCTCAGGGTTCTCAGGCTTCTCAGGGTTCTCAGGGTTCTCAGGGTTCTCAGGGTTCTTGAACGTGCCTCTATCCATAAACGTCATTTCGACCGACGGGATTGGTGCTTACTAACACATACAGGTAGTTCGGTACTATGTTAGACAGAAGTGGAGAAATCTCAAACCTCTAGCGGTAACGATTCTAACTGAAATATCCCGTTACGGTTCCATTCAGTTGGTAAGAATACCACCAGTGCTTTTAGATTTCTTCACTTTTGTTCAACATAGTACCAAACTACACGTTATAGTCATCAAGCACCAATCCCATCGGTCGAAATGACGCCGTAGATGATTCCGCTAGAGTATTCCTAATCCCTAATCCCTAGCTACTAATCCCTAATCCCTAATCCCAGTCACTAGTCACTAGTCACCAACTACCCAAATCAAAAAGAGCCACTCCCGAAAGAGTGACTCTTTTTGATTGACCACCATAGGTGATTATTTTTTCAGATGATGGCTGCCGCGTTCGGTGATTTCTACGCCAGCTTTGCACAATGGGCATTCTTCTGGTTTGTAGGTCGGAACGGTGAGGTGCAGCAGTGGGAATACTTTTTCCGGTGGTACGCCGAAGTCTGCTTTGCCGCCGCTTCTGTCTACCAGAAGGCCGATACCTACGATATCGCCTTTGGCTTTGTTGACTACGTCAACCACTTCTTTGATGGAGCCGCCGGTGGTAACGATGTCTTCTACGATGAGGACTTTTTCACCAGGAGCGACTTTAAAGCCACGACGAAGGGTCATTTTGCCATTTTCTCTTTCAGTGAAGATGGAACGAACGCCCAGGAGACGAGCGGTAACCTGAGAAAGGATGATGCCGCCGGTAGCCGGTCCGATGACGGTTTCGATGCCTTTGTCTTTGAAGTGTTCAGCGAACTGTTCACAGAGTTTTTCGGTGTATTCTGGATGCTGCAGTACGTTGAATTTTTCTACGTACAGTGGGCTGTGGAGACCGCTGGTCAGAAGGAAGTGGCCTTCCAGAATGGCTTTGGTTTCTTTCAGCAAGGATTCGATTTCTTTTTCAGTCATCATGATTATGCATTCTCCTTTATTTCTTTCAAAATTAAACGGGCAGCCGCACAGGGATCAATGGCCTGTGTAATCGGTCGTCCAATAACGAGCATAGAAGAGCCGTCTTTGAACGCATCAGACGGAGTAGCAATACGTTTCTGGTCATCGGTCTGGGCAAAGGATGGACGGATACCTGGGGTAACAATGAGGAAATCATCATCGCCAGCCATCTGACGAATGGAAGCAGCTTCTCTTGGGGATGCCACAACGCCATCAACGCCGGAATCTTTAGCCAACTGTGCCAGTTCCAATACGTGGTCCTGGATCGGAAGGTGTCCCCCTACTTCTTCCCAACCTTTGTCATCAAAGCTGGTCAGAACAGTCACGGCCAGAATCTTCGGACGTTCTACGCCCAATTCATCGGCGGTGATTTTCGCATACCGGGAAGCGGCCTGCATCATGGCACGACCACCAGCGGCATGAACGGTGATGAGATTTACACCCAGACGGGTCACAGAAGCCACACTGTGGCCTACAGTATTGGGGATATCATGAAGTTTCAGGTCAAGAAATACTTTCTTTCCATGTTCCTTCAGATATTTGATGGTATCACTGCCAGCGCTGTAGTACAGTTCCATTCCTACCTTGTAGAAAGAAACCAGATCCCCCAGTTCATCCACCAGGGCTTTCATTTTGTCAAAGCTGTCCACGTCCAATGCGACAATCAGTCTGTCATCGGCAGTGTAGATTTCATTGTCTTCCATTTCCGCACTCCTTTTTCTTTTCTACAATGGTGACTGGTGGACTGGTGACTGGTGACTAGAAATAAAACCCAGTCACCAGTCCACCAGTCACGAGTCACCATATAACTTTTCGTTCCTATCGGACAGATATATCCATATCTGGTCTATTATATCATTTCATACTCATTCTGGCACGGACTTTTTGAAAAATCATAGATTTTTCAGTGACGAGTGAGGAGTAGTGGTGGCAGCACAGATAAAGAAAGGTTATTATTCACCATTTTTCATATTCTAACAAAGTAATACTATCGCCTGTCACAAGCTTATAAAGGGTTACAAAAGGTTATGAGATTACGGTACGTGCATAACCTTTTATAACCTGTTTAACCTCGATAGCAGCGGTATATGTGATTCTGTTTGATATAGAAGTCAGTAGAATAATAACCTTTATAAAAGGGGAGTATTGGGGCGTTTTACGAATTGTGCGCCCCTTCCGCCACTCCTCATTCCTCACTCCTAACTCCTCACTAAAAAAAGAGATGAGACACCCTACGTATCTCATCTCTATATTTCGCACTATTTCCCTGCGTGAGCCGCTGCTTCTTGGATCATATGAACCGTGACGGAGTTGAATTCCACGGGAGCTTCCAGGGCTTTCACTTCTTTGAAGCCTACGCCCAGTTTGCCTGTGTAGTAGGCAATGACTTCGCCTTTGGTATTGATTTTAGCGGCGTAAATGGTCTTGTCGTCCCCTACGCCAACCAAGCGGAAGGCGCCTGGTGGAGAAATGATTCTCCAGGAGCTGTCGTCTCCATTGAAGGTGTACAGGATGCCCTTCTGGCTATCATCGTAGAAGAGGCGATCTTCGTCGTAGAATACAGCCAATTTTCCGATGTGGGAACTCTGGACGTAAATGCGGCGGGTATCGTAGTTCGCATCGGTTCTATAAATGCGATAGAGCCCTTTGCCCACTTCCATTTTCATATACACCGCATTGGTGGCAGTGGAGTAAGCCACGTCCACGATTTTCGCATTTCGTGGAAGGTCACGAATGGGCGCGTCGGATTCATGGGTAGTCCCTTCTGGATTGTAGCGCGCCAAGGTAACATCCCAGCGGCCACCTTTCCAATGGATCGGATACATGGCAATGAGGGCCAAGTTTCTATCGGGCATCCATTCGAAGAAGGAAACGCCCTGGTTCTTCAGGTCCACTTTCTGTGGGTTGCTCAAATCTTCCGCTTTGTAAATCCAGACAGAATCCTGGGTCACATCGGCCATGTATTTGTAATCAAAGGAATAGTAGGCCTTCCCTTTGACCTGCACTTTGGCATACAGTTTCTTTCCTTCTTTTTCCGCCTGTTCCGCCATTTTGTCCTTCACATCGGACATATCATAGTCACTGCTGGAAAGAGGAGCAAAGAGGACTTGGTCCATGTAAATGTAGGCACCGGCCTGGATGCCGAAGCCAAGGACAAAGCAAACCATGAATTTGGCAAATTTATTTTTCACTTTGTCCTCCTTATTTCACGATAAATGCAGTCGGAATCATACGCTCGCCCAGAAGGTCTGCCGGTTTGTTTACCACCTTGCCATTGTAGTACAAGGTGGTCGAAGAACCGCCATCCAGGTTGGCTGCGATGTATGCACCGTTTTCATAGAGAATATTCTGGGAATCCACCAAGGTCGCGCCGATACTGTATCCTGGCTGACGTCCGTCTATAACCAAGAAGAGAATGGTGCCATCTTTCTTCTGTCCAATGGCAGAACGAGGAGAAATCCCCCATCCACCATCACCGCTCTTGATGACTTTTTCGCCATTGATGATCAGTGGCGGCCCGAAAGTCAACCCTTCGATAGCCCCCAGATCGCGCAGTTCTTTCTTATTATAATGTCCAGCAATAAGGTTGCCGCTCTTGGTCATACCTACGAAATCGACTTTTTCCTGGTCGTCTACTTGCTGGCCCAAGAGATATTTTCCTTCATGGAGAATAAATCCATAAGGAAGGCGGCCGATACCGGTGCCATTTGGGTCATAGAAACCGCCCCCATTGATAGCTGCCACGGCGTTATTGGTCTGGGCAATATGAGACGTGGTGTCCCCTTTTTCGTTGATATCTGCTGCGGTGGCCACTTGCACCCGCTTCGGGTTTGGTATTTCCAACAGATACCCGACGAAACGGGACGTCTCGATTTTCTTCAGATTCAGCGTGGAATCTGTGCGGGGTTTGAAAGAAAATACTTTCTGCTTATCTGTGGTGGTCACAACCCCTAAAATCTGATTCAATTCATCCTGATTGTACAGCCAGGTGATGTACTGGGGATGACGGGAGCGCATAATGGCCCCCACCACGGCTCTCTTCAAATTACCGAAAGGCCCGAACAGCACCACAATCGGCGACGTGATGAGGAAGAAAACCAAGGTGATGAGAACAAATTTAACCACCAGGTTGTTGAAAATTCGTTTCATTCGTACTCCTATGAAATAAAATTAGTAGCTAGTATCTAGGGATTAGGGATTAGTAGCTAGAGATAAGGGGGAAATAGTACCGAGTCCAATTGTCGTACCGTTGGCGTTTTATACCGCTAGTGCAGCCCCCTCAGCCTTCGGCAGCTCCCCCGACAGGGGAGCCAAGGCACTAAAGAATAATCAAAAAGGGTATTGGGGCGCTTCTTAAGTTGTGCGCCCCTTCCACCATTCCTAATTCCTCATTCCTAATTCCTCATTGCATTTACACTGGTGCGTAGTTATCTTTTGTCAGTCGTTCGCCGTAGCGGGCCAGGGAAATATCATTTCCAATGTACACACGCTTCAGATCGTAAGGATAGCTGCCTACATGAACACGGCCGGCGTCGGTGGTGACGGCCATTTTAATCCCCAGTTCCTTGCAGACAGCGATGACTTCATCGTCATAATCGCCATAGGGATAGGCCAGCCAGACATTATCAATGCCCAAGTGCTGTTTCAAAGCATCATTGGCGCCTTTGATTTCATTAATTTTTTCCTGCTTGGTGGCTAAATTATGTAACTTCGGATGGGACAAAGTGTGATTGGAAATGGTCACGGTGTGACTATCAGCCATTTCTTTCAACTGGTCCCAAGTCATGCGGTTGTATGGTTTGCCCACATCATCGGTGATGACAAACAGGGTCCATGGGAATCCATATTCCTTCATCAGCGGATATACCACGCTGTAGCTGTCTGCATAGCCATCATCAAAGGTAATGCACACCGGCTTTTCCGGAAGCGGAGCCCCTTTGGCTACGTAATCATACAGTTCCTGCATGGTAATCGGATGGTATCCATGGTCACGAAGATAATTCATCTGCAAACGCAGATTGGCTTCGGTCATGACTGCTGCATTGTCCTTCAAATCACCAATCATGTGATACATCAGGACCGATACCCCTTCCGGTACGCTGTACTTCACATCTTCTGCACGATGTACCACAGCGACCCCAGGTTTCAGATTCGGATCCGCCTGCGCGGTAGAAGCAGCCTTCACCGCATCGCCGGTCTGCTGTGATGGACTGTCATTTCCACATCCAGCCAAAGTCAGACAAGACACGGACAGCAATGCTGCGGCGGCCAATGCCATGGACTTTTTCCATTTCGTCGTATGTAATTTCAATTCTAAATACTCCCTTTTGTGCAATGTCATTCACTGATGGGCTTTTCCCATTTCGATATCCATTACTGATTTCTATGTTGCCTATTTTTAGACAATATACGGTTTATATTTTACTACGAAATAGATGTAAAAGGAAGAACAGATTTCTTTTGGCTCAATGATTTCTGTGGCAGAAGGTTCTGGGATTGCGATTCCGGCAGTGCATCACTTGTGTTTTATTTCACTAGGCTAAGGTTCTGTTGGTGGAAATAGGGATTTTCTCTCATCTCAATGAGTCCACTGTCGTAAGATTCTAAGGGTTCTGAGGGTTCTGAGGGTTCTGAGGGTTCGTCGAATGTGCCTCTATGCCTACCCGTCATTTCGACCGAAAGGATTGATGCTTGATGACTATATAGTGACTGCTCGTTAATTCGTTTTCTGAAATTATGCAAAGGTTTTCGTTTGTAATGAATAAAAATGGTAGTACCACTAGCATGTGGCCCCTTGGAGAAGGGGCGGCGAAGCCGGGGATAGAGTGGCCCGAAGGGACACAACCAACACGGGCGGATTATAATTCTTTGTTGGATTGTCAAGCAGAATGTTTCATACCGCTAGGAGCGTCTATCCCCCTTTGATTCCCCCTTCTCCAAGGGGGACGCAGCTTACCTTTTATTCCACATTCTTTCTTATGGCTTAATGCAAGGGAATTTGCGAAATCACGCATAAATCCATGCATTTTACTTACGTGAATTCATATTCTATTTCACATAGTATCGATCTACATTGCAGTGTCACCAAGCACCAATCCCGTCGGTTGAAATGACGTTACGCTGAACCGCTTAGTGCCTATCAATATAAAATCATATTTCCATAGAGCTTCTAACAAATAAAAAGGCACCACAAAAAAAGATTATAAAAAGCTATGAAACTAGCGAAAACGCATAACCTTTTATAACCTTTTTAACCTTGTCGCTGGCAATAACAAACAATGTTTCGCCGAAGAAATCAGCAGAATAATAACCCTTCTCCGCCTTACCACAAAAGCCACCATATTTTGCGGCACCGTCATAGGCTCTATCCCACATACTCACACAATATCTTATACAGCAGCGGCGGGTCGATGGGTTTTGACAGGTGGTAATTCATGCCTGCCTCGATGGTTTTCTTTTGCTCTTCCGCAAAAGCATCGGCGGTCATGGCGATGATAGGGATGCTGGCAGCGTCCAGTCTGGAAAGCTGGCGAATCTGCCTTGTGGCTTCCAATCCATCCATGACGGGCATGCGGACGTCCATCAGAATGGCGTCGAAATGGTGCACCGCCGATTGTGCGAAGGTGTCCACCGCTTCTTTGCCATTTTTCGCCACCGTCACCACCAGGCCCACTTTTTCTAGAATCAGCTGGGCCACATAGATATTGATTTCATTATCCTCTACCAGGAGAATCTGTTTTCCTTTCAATCGTTCCAGAGAAACCTGCTGTGCTTCCTCTGTGGACTTAGCTTCCACCATTTCCACGTAAAGGTCCACGGTAAATTCCGTTCCCTTGCGGAGCTCACTTTTCACTGAAATGGTGCCGCCCATGGCATCGACCAGACTTTTCACGATAGACAGGCCCAACCCGGTTCCGTTTGACGAATCAGAAAGAGCAGACCGCTCCTGTGAAAAAGGGGTATACATGTGCTTTTGAAACTCTTCGCTCATACCTATACCGTTATCCCGGACCACGAAGCGAAGACCCTGTTTTCCTTCCTTCATCGGAAGTTTTTCTGTATAAAACTCGATCACGCCACCCTCAGGGGTATATTTCACTGCATTGGACAGCAAATTGAAGAAAATCTGATTGAAACGGAGCCGATCCACCATGATGTCCTTCCCGATATGGTTAGGTAAATGGAGCTGAAAGGTCTGGTGCTTCGCTTCCACCAAAGGGCGAATGATGGTATTGATGTATTCCTTAAACTCTTCCAATCCCAGCGGGTCCTTCTTCAGTGTCAAATCCCCGTTCTCGATTTTGCTCATATCCAGGATATCATTGATGAGGCCCAAGAGAAATTTACTGGACGTGTCGATTTTGTGCAAATATTCCTTAATGACCGGCAGTTTCGTTTCATCGTCCGCCAAATGAGTCAGCCCAATGATGGCATTCATAGGCGTCCGGATATCATGGCTCATGCGGGAGAGAAATTCCGTCTTCGCCTGGGCCGCTGCTTCCGCTCGTTTGGCAGTGGCTTTCAGTTCCTTATTCTTCTCCTCTATTTCCTTGTAAAGAGCCAGACGGCGCTGCTCTTCCACGGTGATATCGCACCACACATAGACCACGGCGTAGCTGGCATTGATGATGAGCCATCCCGGATTGGCCAGCTGAATCCAAATGAAGCAAATAGACGTCACATAAAAAGAGAGCAGTAGAAGTACATTGACCTGGGGCTCCACTTTCTTATGGTTGATGGCCACCAGCAGTATGCCTATAAAAGAATAGAGCATAATAAATCCCACGCCCACAGACATGAACATAGGGCCTCGGGAGTAGTGGATATCGGGTGTCAAATGGAAAAACAAAGAACTGACTGGATTGGTGGCTGCCAGCATCATGTAGCCCCCATAGGGCGCGAACAGGTAGGCTAATCGTTTCTTCAACTTAGGCAAAGGCATGTCATGGTGAATCATAATGTACGTATAAAACACCCACACCGCCGCCAACAGAGGCATACTCATCACGTAGATGGTCATAAATATTTCATAGGACCACCAATCCTGGAACTCATTCTGGGCGATAGAAGAAATAATATCGATCCCCACGTTGATGATACTAAATACCAGCACCAGAAAAAACGCATGACTTTGTAAATCCTTGTACCCTTGATTCTCCTTCCGCTGGATATACTCCTTCATCAGCATAATCAGGAAAATAGCCAAAGCGAAATAATCAGTCTCCACATGCCACATGTCGGTCACCTCTCAGCAAATACGGCTATAAGTTTTTCATTAAACGAAATATGCAATAAAGCCTACTGCGGCAAAAGTTTCTTAGGTGGCTCAAGTTTCTCAGGTTGCTCAAATGAAATGATACCGTTGGTGTTTATAGGCACACTTGAGAACCCTTAGAACCTTCAGAACCTTTAGTCTCCCTGTAAGTTATAACGAAATCACGATTACTGGCTCAATTCCTTAACTTAACAGCCTCACCTCAGAATGATGGACCGTCCTGTTATTTATACAATTTTTAGATTTTTTATTCTTTGGCTTGATTATACGCTTAATTGGGATTGGAAACAAGGTTCTGCTCATGGAAATAGGGATTTTCTCACGCCTCGAATAACAAGTTTCTCAGGTTTCTCAGGATTCTCAAGTGGCTCAGGTTCGTCGAATGTGCCTATTTCCACCAACAGAACCTTAGCCTAGTGAAATAAAACACAAGTGATGCACTGCCGGAAT
>CAKQBK010000029.1 GCA_934216155.1 uncultured Dialister sp. | reverse complement strand
GTTCTAAGGGTTCTAAGGGTTCTAAGGGTTCTAAGGGTTCTAAGGGTTCTAAGGGTTCTAAGGGTTCTAAGGGTTCTAAGGGTTCTAAGGGTTCTAAGGGTTCTCGTGCGATTAGAAATCTAACGATTTCCTCCGCACGAGAACCTTTTGATACACGCCACATCTCCCTGCTCCATTAGCCAAACCTTCGCGACAGAATCCTAATCCCCAGTCCCTAGTCACCAGTCACTAGTCACCAACTTTCCAGAAATCAAGTCATATTTTCTTGATATGACGATATAAACATTTTCAATAATCCCCTATAAAGAGCATGAACATCACAAAACCCTTGTAGGATGGGACTTATCCGCGTTTTTGGCAGCAAAGAGAAAAGATTTTCCCCTATTCCCTTTTCCGGCCACTTGTTGTATGATTATATCCGGCACAAGATATTGTGCCTATATTTATGTAAGATATCAATATTTAGTATATCCTGCATATAAGAACTACAACTAGGAGGAAATCCAGTTTAGATTGTTCTCCTTTCCAACAAGGCGGAGAAGTTAAAATTTTCTTTGCTATACTTGTGATACACACCAAAAATAAGACGAAAAGATTTGTATGGGAGAGTGGAAAAAATGGACAACCGCGAGATTTTGATGAATATCCACGTAAAAACGAATGTGATCAAAAGAAACGGACAGGAAGTTCCTTTTGATATTTCCAAAATTGTAAATGCCATCGAAAAGGCCAACCAGGAAGTGGAAGGCATTCATCGCATGAGTGAATTTCAAATCAAAGCCGTAGCAGACAACATTGCCAAGAAAATTGCGGCCTATTCTCATGCCTGCAATGTAGAAGACATCCAGGACATGGTAGAAACGGGTATTATGGAAATGCGTGGTTACGAAGTGGCCCAGAAATATGTGCGTTACCGTTACAAACGCGAAATTTCCAGAAAGAGCAACACCACCGACGATGGCATTTTGTCCCTCATTGACTTGAACAATGAAGAAGTTAAACAGGAAAATTCCAATAAAAACCCAGTTATCAATTCCACCCAGCGTGACTACATGGCTGGCGAAGTATCCAAGGACCTGACCAAGCGTCTGCTGCTGCCGGAAGAAATCGTGAAAGCCCATGAACAGGGCATCATTCACTTCCATGATGCAGATTATTTCGCCCAGAGAGAACACAATTGCGATTTGATTAACCTGGAAGATATGCTGCAGAATGGCACGGTTATCAGCCAGACCATGATTGAAAAGCCTCATTCCTTCTTCACGGCCTGCAACGTAACCACCCAGATTGTGGCCCAGGTGGCCTCCAACCAGTACGGCGGACAGTCTTTCACATTGGCGCATTTGGCCCCCTTTGTAGATATTAGCCGCCAGAAAATCATCAAAGAAGTCATCGCCGAACGAAAAGAAACTGGCGAATCCATGGATGAAGAAATCATTCATAAGATTGCAGAACGGCGTCTCCGGGAAGAAGTGAAGTCCGGCATTCAGACCATTCAGTACCAGCTCATCACCCTCATGACCTGTAATGGACAGGCTCCATTTGTTACCATGTTCATGTACCTGGATGAAGTGGCTGACGGTCAGACCAGAAAAGACCTGGCTATGATCATCGAAGAAGTACTGAAACAGAGAATGCAAGGCGTCAAGAACGAAAAAGGCGTCTGGATTACCCCCGCTTTCCCGAAACTCATCTACGTTCTCGATGAAGATAACATTCATGAAGATTCCCCTTATTATTACCTGACCAAACTGGCTGCAGAATGTACCGCCAAGCGGATGGTACCGGACTATATTTCCGCCAAAATCATGAAAGAAATGAAAAATGGCGACGTTTACCCTTGCATGGGCTGCCGCAGCTTCCTCACCCCTGATACAGAAGGATTGGGCAAGAATGGCAAGCACAAATATTACGGTCGTTTCAACCAGGGCGTAGTCACCATCAACCTGGTAGACGTAGCTTGCTCTTCTAACGGCGACATGGATAAATTCTGGAATATCCTAGAAGATCGTCTGGAACTCTGTCACAGAGCTCTTCGCTGCCGTCATGAACGCCTCCTGGGCACCGTGTCCGACGTGGCTCCTATTCTGTGGCAGTACGGTGCTTTAGCGCGTCTGAAAAAAGGAGAAACCATCGATAAACTGCTTTTCAACAACTACAGCACCATTTCCCTGGGCTATGCAGGCCTTTATGAAATGTGCGTCCGCATGCTTGGCGTATCTCATACCACCGAAGAAGGCCGCAAGTTTGCTATGGCGGTAATGCAGAAATTGAATGACAAATGTAGCGAATGGAGAGCCAAGGAAAATATTTCCTACTCCGTCTATGGTACCCCTATGGAATCCACCACCTACAAGTTCTCCAAATGCCTGCAGAAACGGTTTGGTATCATTCCAGGTGTGACCGACAAGAATTACATCACCAACAGCTACCACGTCCACGTAGCTGAAAAAATCGATGCCTTCCATAAACTGAAATTTGAATCGGACTTCCAGAAACTCTCCCCTGGCGGTGCTATTTCCTACATCGAAGTGCCGAACATGCAGACCAATATCCCGGCGGTTCTGACAGTCATGAAATATATTTATGAAAATATCATGTACGCCGAACTGAATACCAAGAGCGATTACTGCATGGTCTGCGGCTACGATGGCGAAATCAAAATCGTAGAAGACGAAAGCGGCAAACTGGTCTGGGAATGCCCGAACTGCGGCAACCGAGACCAGCACAAAATGAGCGTCGCAAGAAGAACCTGCGGCTACATCGGAACCCAGTTCTGGAATCAGGGACGCACACAGGAAATTAAGGATCGAGTGTTACACCTATAATCGCATTTCCGCCAATTAAAAAAGCGGCCCTGTGCCGCTTTTTTAATTTCAGTGAGGAGTGAGGAATTAGGAGTGAGGAGTGATGGAAGGGGCGCATAAAATTTGGAAGCGCCCCAATACCCCTTTTTATAAAAGTAGGTAGTTAACTGTTAACTGAATCTTTATACAGCCTACTGCCAACTACTAACAGCTAACTAAAATCGGCGAGCCTATAAAAATGAACTCGGATATCCATGAATGTATCTGTATAAGAGTAATTCGAGGTGCTCGCCGGCCTTCACTCCTCACTCCTCATTCCTAACTCCTCACTATAAAAGAATCACTTCATCACTATGTTATCTATAAGGAAATACCGCTACCATGAACTATGCCAATTATAAAGAATACGATATCGCCAATGGCCCGGGCATTCGTTTTTCTCTTTTCGTATCGGGCTGTACTCACCATTGCAAGGGCTGTTTCAACCCAGAAACGTGGGATTTCAAATACGGAAAGCCTTTCACCAAAGACGTGGAAGATTATATTCTGAAAGAAGTGGGCCAGGAATTTTATGAAGGCATCACCCTCTTAGGAGGCGAACCGATGGAACCGGTCAATCAGAAAGGCCTCCTTTCGCTGGTGACTCGCTTCAAAGAACTGTACCCGAAGAAAACCCTGTGGTGCTTCACTGGCTACCTTTTTGATCGGGATTTGCTGGGCCATTTTGCCAAAGTAATGCCAGAAACCATGGAACTGTTGAAACGCATTGACGTCCTGGTGGATGGCGAATTTATGCTGGATAAAAAAGACGTGACCCTGCTCTTCAAAGGCTCCTCCAACCAGCGTACCATTGACGTACAGAAAAGCCTCGCCGCCGGAAAAATCATTCCCTGGAATCCAGGCGATACCAGCATGTCTCCAAACTCAAAGATTTGATTCCAATTGACTCACAAAATGCCTTGCCCTTTATATTTAAGTGAGGAGTGAGGAATTAGGAGTGAGGAGTGGTGGCCGGCGAGCGCATCGAATTACTCTTATACGGATAGTTTCATGTCACACAGAGTCCGTTTCTATATGCTCGCCGATATATAACCTGTTAGCAGTAAACAACTTACAAATACGGCCCTATATAAAAAAGGGTATTGGGGCGCTTTATGAATTGTGCGCCCCTTCCACCATTCCTCATTCCTAATTTCTAATTCCTCATTGCATTACAAAAAGCGTCATCCGCTACAGATGACGCTTTTTGTATTTCCTGTAAAGTTAATCCGCTTCCGGCAGGTCTTCTACTTTTTCGCCGCCTTTGCCACCGTGACCGAAGATGGTGTGGTAGCCTTCGACAGCCAGTTCCAGAGCCAGGACGATCAGGAGAGCACCTATGCCAGCCTGAGCGTATGGACCCCAGTCAGCGCCGCCTTTCATGATAATCATAACCTGGTTTCTCACAATGAGAGCCAAAGAGCAGAGGGTAACAATCATCATGAATGTCATTGGGAAGAGGAACATTCTGTTGTTCTTGCCAGCGTTGCCAAGCCAAGCAGCTACAGCCAAGAGGCCGATACCAGCCAGCAGCTGGTTCGCAGCACCGAAGAGGCCCCAAATCTTCATGAAGCCGTTCATACCGAGCATAACGCCCAGGAATACGGTGAGAACAGTTGCAAAATAAGGATTAACCATCAGTTTCTTGAAACCGCCTTTGATATCCTTCGGGGTTTCGCCTGGTTCCATCCAGAATTCCTGGAACATGAAACGTGCCAGACGAGTAGCTGTATCCAGAGAGGTCAGGCAGAATGCGGAGTAGGTCAGAACCAGCAGGGTATACATCATGGTTTCCATGCCTTCCAGACCAGGGATAGCACCGATCATAGCAGCGATACCACCGGCAAAGATATCGGTTGCACCAGCGGTATGACCTGTTTCTCTTGCATAAGCAATGGCACAAAGAGTAATCACAGCCAGTACACATTCCAGCAGCATGCCGCCGTAAGCAATCGGCTTCGCATCGGATTCTTTATCCAGCTGTTTGGAAGTGGTACCAGAAGAAACGAGAGAATGGAACCCAGAAATAGCACCGCAAGCCACTGTAGTGAACAAAATCGGGAACATGTACTGCACGCCGTTGCCATTATCTACAGCAAAACCAGTGTAAGCAGGGAACAGGTCTGGGTTGATATCTGGATGAGCGCCAACGATACCTACTACAGCAACGATGAGCATTGCATAGAGCAGGAAAGAAGACAGATAATCACGAGGCTGCAGCAGAATCCAAACAGGAGTGACAGAGGCAACGGTGATATAGAGACCAATGATCCACATCCAGGTGGTGGTGGAGAAATAAATCGGGTGGAAATTCATACCAATGGCCATGCAGATGGCAATGGCAGCCACGCCCAGGATGGTGGAAGTAATCATAGAAGTGTGACGACGATACACAGCAAAGCCGAAAATGATAGCTACCACGATGAAGAGCAGGGAAACCATAGCAACAGACGCTTTGGTGGCACTCTTGGCTTCATTGACTACCCCATTTTCGATGGTAGCACCAAAAGTAGAAGCTACGATAGCAGCAAAAGCAGCTACAACCAAAATCAAAGTGAGGTAAGAGAAAATAATGAAGAGCTGCTTCGCTCTTTTGGACATATTGGCAGAAATAATTTCACCGATGGACTGTCCATTGTGACGAATGGAAGCAAAGAGAGCACCAAAGTCATGGACACCGCCAAAGAAAATGCCCCCTACCAGAACCCACAGGGTAACCGGCAGCCAGCCAAACATAGCCGCCCCGATAGGACCAGTGATCGGACCAGCCCCTGCGATAGAGGAAAAATGATGGCCCATGAGGACCGGTGCTTTCGCCGGTACATAATCGACACCATCTTCCATGGTGTGCGCCGGCGTCGGACGATTGCCTTCCCCTACGCCCCATTGCTTGACCAGCCATCGACCATAGAAAATATAACCACATAATAAAATGACTAAACAGACGGACAGTAAAACCAGTGTATTCATAATAATCTCCTTCCCATTTTTATACTCTCCGATTGGGTATCATACACTCAATGAGTCAAACGGACAATCACGGCTTCTGCTATTAGGTTTCTCAGGTTTCTCAAGTTTCTCAAGTTTCTCAAGTTTCTCAGGTCGCTCAGGTTTCTCGAATGTGCTAAATGACGCTAGCGTCTATTGGCTCATTCGATGAACCTGAGTACCTTGAGAAACCTAAGCAACCTGAGAAACCTATCATCGCTATCCAAATTCTATCTACTGACTCAAATAGATAATGCAAGATTCCCCTATTCCTACGACAACGCCTCACCCCAGCGGCTCAGTCGAAAGAAATCTTTAATTCCCTTTTTCTCCTGTATATGCAAAACCTCTTTCAAGCCCTTTTCCATGCAACGACCGGCTTTGTTGAAATACAACCGATCGGTCGATAGATCCACACAGCCTGCATGGTACTCCATCCAACCATGGAAGGAGAAACGGAAGGTTTTGTAATACTTGCACTTTTCCAATGCTTTTCTCGCATCCTCATCCACCGAATCACATAGAAAGACCGGTGAAATATAGGTATACATATGACCAGAACCGATATGGGCCATATCCATTCCCGCCTCATAGGCATAGGTCTTACAGGCTTCAAAAACCTCCATGGTCAGATGGGGCACAGCGAAGACAAATAAAAACTCTTCCTGATGGGTCGACCATAGTTGGTTTGAATGAAATAGAAAGTACTTTTCCGCTTTTTCATAATATTCGCACACGGCGCTCAATTCTGCCCCGCAGGGCAAACGTGGCTTTTCCAAATGCACCGCTTCCCGAAGCCCTTCGCCGGCTGCTTCATCAATCCCGTCAAAACGGGTGATGGTATAGTACCGACGATAACCGGAAAGCAATCGTTCCACTGCTGCTTTTCGTTCCATACGCTCTCCTTTCTATCCCATTGCTATCTATACTAAAATATCATTATTAAATAAGCAAATTCGATGAGTTATTGTCTAATTATACATGTTACAAAAATAATTACATAATAGAAGATACTTATAAGGGGTTAAAAGAAATATGGTGCACAAATATGATGCTATCCGTTTTATATGTGTACTCAATTGGTATTTAATGGTGCCATTTAGTAGAAATGGCGGTAACGGAATATAAAATTTAAAAATCCCACAGATTGAAAAGGTTATTATTCTACTCATTTCCTCTTTCTAACATATCACGAGCACGGCTAACTTCAGGTTATAAAAGGTTATATAAGGTTATGAAACTTGCGGTACACACATAACCTTATATAACCCTTTTAACCTTGTAAGAAACGATAAAATTTACATGTTAGAAAATGAAAACGAGTAGAATAATAACCTTATTATATGAGCGGTGCTTCCAAATTGTATGTACCTCCACCTTCTCTCTTCACTCTGCACTCATTTTCCCTCTTGCTATCTCATCCATTTATGCTATAATTAAATCGAAAATATTAAATTTAAACATTTCTATATGATAGTGACGGGGGACTAGTGACTCGTGACTAGGAGCTATGCTTCAGAAAAATTCATTCTAATCCCCAATTCCTAGCCTGCGATTTCTTATTATTTTCATTCGTTCGGAACGACCAATGGCGTATAGCATTTATTTACATAAGGAGCATAACTATGATTACTGAAATTCATGACCAAGAAACATTTGATACAGAAATTACCCATCACGCTGGATATAGTCTGGTTGACTTCTGGGCCACCTGGTGCGGTCCTTGCCGCATGATGGCACCGGTTCTGGAAGCTGCCGATTCCGTACTGGGTGATCGCATTGCTTTCCACAAGGTCGATGTGGATGAAATGCAGGAACTGGCTGGCGAATTGGATATCATGTCCATCCCGACTATCATCCTCTTCAAAGACGGCGAAGAAGTGAACCGCTTCATCGGCGCCATGTCCCAGGAAGAATTCATCCAGCAAGTGGAAAATAGCTTGGAATAAAAAGATTATTTATTGCTGTTTCTAGCAGCGACAATATCTACTAAAACGCTGATCTAAAGGTTATATTCTACTGATTACAACTGCATAACAAAGAAACACGACCGCTATACTCAAGGTTATAAAAGGTTATACACTTGGGCATAGCGGTATTTTTATTGCTAATAGAAAATAACGAGGCTATAATACCGCTAGCGACTATTTGCACATTCGAGGCCCTTTAGAACCTTCAGAACCCTTAGAACCTTGAGAACCCTGAGCAACCTGTAAACACCAGTGAAATCATGCCAACTCCCTCCTTCCCCATTCCCCACATTCCATAAAAAATGTGGCCCTTCATGAATTGTGGGCCGCCACCACCATTTCTCACTTCTAACTACTCACTTCTCACTGCTCTTTTTTGACTTTCAGTCGAAAATATTAAAAACAAATAAGAATATACGGTTAGGAATTTATGAAAATATAATAAAAATGGACTTGCGAAACACCGCAAAAATGGTATAATACATACATAAGTTGACCGGCGGTCAACTTAGAGGTTAGTTCTCTCTGATGAGTCATTATTCCCCATAGTGACTCCATCGATCTATACCAAGCTATCCAAAGGAGGTGCCTCTGCTCTTTTCAATTTTTAGATTTTCTTGATAATAATTTACCCTCTCTCCTATAAAACCCCCATCCGGTTTCCCCACCGGATGGGGATTTTTTGGTTGGTGACCAGTGACTAGTAGACTGTTAACTGTTAACAGTCTACCAGTCCACCATTATTAGATCGCCAAAATTTTCCCGACCTCTTGCCATACGTGGTATAATATGTCTTAATACTCTACTATTATCCTAGTATTTGTTTAACAATTTCAAATCGGTGACTCGTGACTGGTGACTGGGTTCTTATTTTCCTAGTCACCAGTCACGAGTCACCAGTCACATTTTTACAGAAAAGGAGACTCTCATGATTATTACCATTGCCCGCCAGAGCGGAAGCGGCGGATATACGGTGGGAAAAATTTTGGCCGACAAGTACGGCATTCCCGTGTATGACCAGACCAGTTTATCGAAATTGGCTAAAGAGAAAGGCATTTATGACACCATGCGAGGATTTTTTGACGAATTTCCTGTCAATTCCCTTATGTATGCCCTTTCCATGGATTTTAGAAATAAGAAATTCACTGAACCGGAACGAGATGCTTTGGAACATCTCATTTCTGATCACGACTTCGTTCTGATCGGTCGGTGCGGTAACTATATTTTCAAAGACCGCTCAGATTGTGTATCCGTCTTTGTTCACGGCGATTTGGACTACCGGGTATGGTACAAAACCCAGCTTCTCCATGTGAGTCAAAAAGAAGCCCTGGATATTATCCACAAAGCGGACGACAGCCGTCTGGCCTACCATCGCTACTACACCGGCACCATTTGGGGCGAAGCAAAGAACTACGATATTTCCATCGACACCTCCCGCATCGGCCACCAGGCAGCCGCTTCCCTCATTGAAACCTACATTGAAAATGTGAAAGAAGCACAAAAACGGACAGAACCGTTTTATCCGTTGAAATGATAAATCTAACATTGTCTTTTCATACCACTTTTTATAGTGAGGAGTTAGGAATGAGGAGTGAGGAGTGGTAGAAGGGGCGCACAATTCATACAGCGCCCCAATACCCCTTTTTATATTTCTTATTCCGATAGATTCATGTTTCACGTGAAACATGAATCTATCCAGTCCTAAATCTCGGCGAGCATATAGAAACGGACTCTGTGCTATCTGAAATGATTCGCATAAGAGCAATTTGGCGCGCTCGCCGGCCTTCACTCCTCACTCCTAACTCCTCATTCCTCACTTTAAAAATTCCCATTACATAACAATAAGAACTAACACACGAAAGGAATATTATGGGTTATTTACAACAATTTGGATACATTTTGATGATATCCTTTGGAGGCGAGATTCTCCATTCTCTGCTGCCGCTCCCTGTGCCGGCCAGCATTTACGGCATCATTCTGCTATTTCTTCTTCTATACTTTAAAATCCTCCGGGTATCACAAATCCGCGATGCTTCTATGTTCCTCATTGAAATCATGCCCATTCTCTTTATCCCTGCTGCCGTAGGGCTCATGAATTCCTGGGATTTGATTTCCTCCGCCCTGATGGAATACATTGCCATCACCGTACTGGCCTTGGCGGCCGTCATGATTGTGGCGGGTCATTTCACCCAGTTTGTCATCAAACACACAGGAGAAAATAAAGAATGAATGATTTCATGCAACACTCGGCCTACCTGGCGGTCTTCATCAGCCTGTTTACATTTTGGCTGGGCACCAAGGTATTTGCCAAATTTCATAACCCATTATTCAATCCCCTTCTGATTTCCGTGCTCCTGGTGATTGGATTTCTGAAACTGACTGGCATGGATTACAAAACCTATAATGAAGGGGCGTCCTACATCAATTACCTATTGACCCCGTCCACCATCTGCCTGGCAGTGCCGCTCTATGAACAGATGAAACTGCTGCAGCAAAATTACAAAGCTATTTTCTTGGGCATCCTTTCCGGTGTCATCACTGGCATGATTGCTGTCTTCCTGCTGTGCCTGGCCTTCGGATTTGACCATGCGTCCTATGTGACCCTGCTTCCGAAATCCATCACCACCGCCATTGGCATGGGCCTTTCGGAAGAACTGGGCGGTTATGTATCCATCACCGTAGCTGCCATCATTGCCACTGGGATTTTGGGAAATATGATTGGCGAATACATCTGTAAATACGCAGGCATCAAACACCCCATCGCCAAAGGCATCGCCATGGGCACTGCTGCGCACGCTATGGGTACTGCCAAAGCCATGGAAATGGGGCCCGTCGAAGGGGCTATGAGCTCCCTCTCCATCGTAGTCTCTGGCGTATTCACCGTAGCAGGAGCATCGTTTTTCGCCATGCTCATTTAGTAGAAAAAGTAGAAGGTTATTATTCTACTGATTTCCTTTTTCAAAACATATAGGAGCTTTGGCTTATTCCAGCTTAAAAAGGTTATAACGGGTTATGTAATTTCGGTAGTAACATAACCCTTTATAACCTTTTTTAACCTTGTCGCCAACGGTAAATGCTATATGTTAGAAGAAAGGAAGCAGCAGAATAATAACCTTTTATATTTGCGGCGCTTTACGAATTGACGCGCCGCCACCTTCATTCCTAATTCCTCATTTCTCATTCCTAATTGCTCTTCCAGCGTTCCACGCTTTTCCCACCGTGTCTCCCAGCTGGATATAAGTCCCATGAACGGCGTCGAAAGTGATCGGTGCCAGTTTCACTGGATCAATTTTTCCATCGGTAAGAATGGAGTCATCAGCCAAAATATTCACAATATCCCCTACAATATGGAAATCTTCTCCTACCTGTGTGATTTTTGCCACTTTGCATTCAAAGGTGAGGGGATATTCTGTAATCACCGGTGCGTTGACCTGTTCACTCTTAACGGTATGGAATCCTACTTTTTCAATCTTTCCTTCTACCTGGTGAGCGCTAACCATGCCCAAATAATCCGATTCTGCCATGGTCGAAACGGTGGCCATACTAACCGTGAAGTCACTGCCTGCCCGAATGTTATCGGTGGTCAAATGGTGATGGTCCAGCATGAAACCAATCTGGTTCGTATCATAAATACCGCCCCAAGCCGCCACCATGGCATCGGCCTTTCCGTCTTTATCATAGGTAGCAATCACAAGCACAGGCTGTGGATAAATGCTAGATGCTGGTTTCAGATTTGTTTTCATAATAAAGCTCCTTTATTATAAATTTGGTGCCTTGTGACTGGTGACTGGTGAATACGAGAATCCCGCCAGTGTCATAACAACCAGCTGTTAGCTTTTGGCTGCTAGCCGGCTAGTTGCTAGAAGCTAGGTGCTAGTAGCTATGACTCTACCGATATCAACGACAATCCCAGTCACGAGTCACCAATTACCGTCCCATGGTCTTTTTCATATTTTTCAAGAACCGATCTACAATGCGCTGGTAAGCTCCCTGAGGATTGCTGCCGGAGACGCGGGTTCTGGCATCTTCACTGGAAGCAATCAAGTTTCCTGTCTTGGTATCGTACCATTCAAAGGTGGCAGTCACGTCGCAGTAAGGAATATACTGGTCTGGAATAAACACCGGATAGGTTTCGGTATGGTATGAGTCATGCCATTTCCCGTCTTTGTCTTTCCAGCTTTCTTTGACTTCTCTGGATTTCCACTCCATGTGAGCCGGTTCCAAATAGGAATCAATCACGTACGTGGTGAGACGCGGCAAAATATAAATAGAAGCACCGGCATCGATGGCTTCCTGCGGAATGGCTACTCCATTGGTATGGTTGTCTTCCTCTTCAGAGGCTTTCTGCACCTGTCCGGGAAGAATTGCTTTCGATGTGCGAGGCAATTCCACCACCACTTTCAGCCCCTTCACCGCATTGGCCCGTTTCACCAACTCTTCCTTCAAAGTCCGTTCCTTAGCAGCACTTTCGATAGACACCTCCGACGTATCCATTTCCGCAATGTACACCGTCCGCACTTGCTTAAACGGATAGGCACTATCTTGCCAGCTGGTATACTCCGCTTGGGCCGTCGATAAAGAAAATACACAAAATAGCATGGCTAACAATGTTACAATTTTTGTTTTCATAGGCATTCCTTCCTTTCATAAATACATGTTTTTCTTGTCTCTATTATATAGGGAAAAGCAGGGGAAGGAAAGGGGGATTGGGGACTAGTAACTGGTGACTCGTGACTCGTGACTCGTGACTAGGGATTAGAAATACAGAGTTCTGAGGGTTCTGAGGGTTCTGAGGGTTCTGAGGGTTCTGAGGGTTCTGAGGGTTCTCGTGCGATTAGAAATCTAACGATTTCTTCCGCACGAGAACTTTTGCATACACACCACATTTCCCTGTTCCTCTATCCACATCACCACTACAGTCCCCCAAAAGCCCCTTCCTCAGGAAGGGGCAAGCTCGCTTGCGAGCCGGGGATAGGCCGACGAAGAAGAGTTGTTACACAAGCCGTTTTAGCAGAATGCCGACAACGCAGTATGTCTCATCACAATGCATATCGCTAGTGCAGGCTATCCCCCCTGCCCCCCTTCCTAAGGAAGAGGGTTACCGCTAGTGCCTCTGCAGATAGAGTCATATTTTCTAATCCCCAATTCCCAGTCACCATCATTCAAGTACCGAATGAACGTCTTTGTAAGAATGGTCTGTCGATCTTCGGGAAGGGCGGCGATGCCCAGGGTGCGGTATTTCATGGGATACAAGGGACGAATGGCCAGGTGAAAATTGAAATTTCTAAGCACTAAATCAGTCATAATGGTGATACCAAATCCATTTTCTACCATGGACATGATGGAAGAGTCCGATTCCAAGGTATAGCGAATATGGATTTTTTTCAAATAGTCTTTCAATACCGCCAATATATCATTATCAGAGCCTTTGATAGGAAATATGAAGGGCTCTTTTTGTATGTCTTCCAAAGTCAATTTCTCTTTTTCTGCCAATCTATGGTGGGGCGGCAGTACCACCATCAGTGGATCCTGATAGAGGGAAGTGAACTGCAATTTTTCTTCCACCGGTGCGGAAAGGAAGCCGCAATCGATTTTCCCTACTTTGATACGTTCCGCCACATCGTCATAATCGCCTTCGATGAGTTCAAATTCCACCTGAGGATATTTTTTCTGAAATCCACGAATGATCTGTGGCACCCACTGGGCAGATACGCTGGCAAAGGTGCCAAGCCGAAGGGTCCCAGCCACCACGTGATTCACTTCATAAATGGCCTGGGCCAGTCCCCTTTGGTCATTCACTAACTGTTGGATGTATGGAAATAAGTATGTCCCATTTTCCGTCAAAGTCACCCCACTGGCACTTCTCAGAAATAAAGACACGCCAGTTTCCTTTTCCAAAGCCGCCACGGCATGACTAATTCCCGCCTGGGTGTAGTGCAGCACTTCCGCTGCTTTTGTGATATTTCCCACCTCTGCCACTTTAAGAAATATTTCATATCGATTGAGATTCATAGGCCCTCCATAACTTTTCTGCATGTCTATCATGCGAAACATTCACTTTTCAAATCTCCATTTATCATTATAATAAGAAATACTTCAATAAATTGCAATAATATATACGGTTTAAGGTTTAAACGCTGAGCTCGTATCCCTCAATCCACACTAAAACATATCCTTATTGGTTTAAGGTTTTGGGACCACGCAGCAAACCTTAAACCAATGAAATTTTCGTTTGTACCAATTGACATAAATGAACTCGGTACATAAACCAACAACTTTTCATATAAAAGGAGGTTCTTCCATGACTGAAATCAAAGCTGCCATTTCTCAATTTCATAGTGCTACGGGCCTTTCGGTTCGTCAGGCGGATTTTCTGGTGGTGCTTGCCACCATGGCTTGGGGGAGTTCGTATCTTTTGATGAAAATCGGTTTGGCCGACATCCCACCTTGTTCCTTAATTTTCCTGCGCTTTGGCATTGCTTTTCTGGTAACGGGCCTTCTTTTTTTCAAAAAGATTATTTCCACGCCGAAAGAAACACTGCTTCACAGTGCGATTCTGGGATTTCTTCTGTTTTCCCTCTTCGCCATTCTGATGTACGGCATGCAGACTACCACCACCCAAAATGCTGCTTTTCTGTGCAGCACCACCATCGTCATGGTTCCGATCATGCAAGGCGTATTGGCACGTAAAATGCCTAGCCCCATCTGCTTCATCGGCGTAGCCACCACCATGGTCGGCATTGCCCTTCTGACCTTGCAACATTCCTTAGATTTCCAGTGGGGCGATATGTTCTGCCTGGGCACCGCCTTTCTCTACGGTTGTCATATCTTAGTCAGTGCTCGCTTCGCACCTAAAGCAGACAGTCTGCAGCTGGGCATCTGGCAATTGGGCTTTGCTGCTCTCTTCGGCCTGGTGGGAACCATTGGCTTTGAAACGCCAGCTCTTCCGGCCACCGAAACCGAATGGGGCGCCATCCTGGGATTGGCTCTCCTCTGCAGTGCCTTCGGTTTCATCATGCAGACCATCGCACAGAAATACACCACCGCTGACCACGTGAGCCTCATTTACTCCTTGGAACCAGTCTTCGCCACCTTATTCGGCTTCGTTTTCCTCCACGAAATCCTCTCCCTCCAAGGTGGGCTGGGGGCACTGCTCATTTTGGGAAGCGTTGTGATGACGACGTTATTATCTAAAAGAAAATCTTAAAATTAAAATTTCCCTATCTTGAATTGGACCTATATCCTTGCTATAATAAAAATAACGAGATGGGCGTAAGATATTTCCTCTGGTACAGGAACGGCTCCCTCAAACTTTAGAAAATGTGAAGAAAGCCTCCTATCACTCATAGGCGGGCTTTTTTCATGCCCACCCTAAAAACAGGATTTACTTGGACATGATTGTGGCTACTAAGATTCCGAATGCGATCATCAAAGACAATGCTTCATATACTCTCATATCGCCACCCCCTCTCAAGCAAGAAGGGAAAGTCGCTATATCTATGACCATCTCGTCGATTTTTATTATATATGAAATGAAATTTACTGGCAACAAGGCATTGATAAAACAATCCCCCTAGTACATTGCCGAATCTTAAAAGGCATGAGTCTTCTTTTTTCCCTAACATATTAAAAATACGGCTTACTACCAGGTTAAACATGTTTTAAAGGTATGATACTAACGAAATCATATAACCTTTTATAACCTCTATAACCTTGTCTTAAGCCGTATTTTTGATATGTTGAAAAAGAAATCAGCAGAACAATAACCTTTTATTCTATAGTTATCTTCTCTTTGTTACTCTAAACATAAACGTCTCATGCCTATTTCTTATGATTGCCATACAAATCGTAAGACACCGCATTCTCATCATAGCGGTTCATACGAACCGGACGTTTGTCTGCATAGCCTACAGCGATGATGCAGAATGGATCCAGATCGGTAGAAATATCCAGAATGTGGCAAAGGTGAATTTTTCTATCTTGGTATGGATAGACCTGCATCCAAAGGGTGGAGAGGCCCAGGTGTTCTGCTTCAATCAGAATGTTCTGCGCCGCAGCAGCACAGTCAAAGGTCCATTCCTGTGGGAAGCTGACCCCCTCTTTTTTGCCTACAATGACAATGGCAGCCGATGCTTTCCGTGCCGGGCCAGCAATGATGCTATTATGAGAAATGGCTTTTACCAAGTCTTCTCTGGTAACGATAATAAAATCTCTAGATTTCTGATTACCTACCGCTCTGGCCTGCATACCTGCTTTCACCAAAGTCAACAGCTGATCTTCCGGTACCGGTGTCAATTCTTTGAAGAATCGGCAAGTTCCGCGTTTGAAAATTTCATCCATGGTCTCTCCTCCTTAAAATGAATACTGTATTATTGTTATCTTTCTTATGTCCATTATAACATACCACATCGTTTGTTGTCGGTTGTGAGTTATAGGAGGGAGGTATAGATAAATGTTATAACAAAAATCTAGACGGAAATCAGAAGTGAGGAGTTAGGAATTAGGAGTGAGGAGTGGTGGCGGCGAGCCCTCGAATTGCTCTTATACCAACGTTCATAAAATGGCAAAATTTCTTTTTATATAGCTCGCCGAAATGTGTAAATCGATAGAGTCATATTTCTTGAGAGACAAAATGCGTGAAGGTTATTATTCTGCTGCATACTATTTCGCTCATAGGACACTAACAGTAAACAATCGGGTTATAAAGGTTATAGAAGGTTATAAAAAATATGAAAAGGGGCATTGGGGTGCTTTATGAATTGTGCGCCCCTTCCACTACTCCTCACTCCTCATTCCTAACTCCTCACTGCAAATAAAAAGAACCGCAACCTAAGTTGCGGTTCTTTTTATTTGCCTTAGATGGATTTGGTTGCTTTGAGGCGTGTAATAGCACGCATCAGAGCAAATCTTGCACGATCCATATCGATATCGCTATTGCGAGACTGAAGTCTGTCTTCAGCGCGTTTCTTTGCAGCCTGGGCACGGGCTACGTCGATGCTGCTAGCCAATTCAGCCAGGGGAGCAACGACATTGACCTGATTGCCTTTGTTTTCAAGGAAACCGCCAAATACAGCGACTCTATCTTCATCTGCACCTTTCTTAATGCGTACTACGCACATTTCGAGGGCAGCAGCGAGAGGAAGATGGCCTTTCTGCACTGCAAATTCGCCATCTTCTGCACGAGCAACCACCATGTCTACGCCGTCATTCTGATAAATTGGGCCGTCTGGACTGATGACTTCCACGTGCATCGGATTAGTAAGGGTATCAGCCATGGCTTATTCCCCTTTCTTCATCTTTTCAGCCTTTTCGATTGCTTCATCAATTGTGCCGACCATGTAGAATGCACCTTCAGGCATATCATCATGCTGGCCTGCGAGGATTTCCTTGAAGCCTCTGATGGTTTCCTTCAGTGGTACATATCTACCTGGGGAGCCTGTGAACTGTTCAGCTACGAAGAACGGCTGAGACAGGAATCTCTGAATCTTTCTTGCACGAGCAACAATAACTTTGTCGTCGTCAGAAAGTTCTTCCATACCGAGGATGGCGATGATATCCTGCAGTTCTTTGTAACGCTGCAGAATAGCCTGTACGCCGCGGGCTACTTCGTAGTGTTCCTGACCCAGTACGTTTGGATCGAGGATACGGGAAGTGGAGTCCAGCGGATCTACTGCCGGGTAAATACCAAGTTCTGCGATAGAACGGTTGAGTACGGTGGTAGCGTCCAAGTGGGTGAATACGCCTGCTGGAGCCGGGTCGGTCAAGTCATCGGCTGGTACGTATACAGCCTGAATGGAAGTGATGGAACCGGTCTTGGTAGAGGTGATTCGTTCCTGGAGTTCGCCGATATCGGTAGCCAGGGTTGGCTGGTAACCTACTGCGGACGGCATACGGCCGAGCAGTGCGGATACTTCGGAACCTGCCTGTACGAAACGGAAAATGTTATCGACGAAAAGCAGTACGTCCTGACCCTGTTTATCACGGAAGTATTCAGCCATGGTCAGACCAGTCAGAGCAACTCTCATACGTGCTCCCGGTGGTTCGTTCATCTGGCCGTATACCAGTGCTACTTTGTTCAATACGCCGGAATCTTTCATTTCGCCCCAAAGGTCGTTGCCTTCACGGGTACGTTCGCCTACGCCGCAGAATACGGAGCAGCCGTCGTGTTCGGTTGCTACGTTGTGAATCAGTTCCTGAATCAGGACTGTTTTACCTACGCCTGCGCCGCCGAACAGACCGATTTTACCGCCTTTTGCGTATGGGCAGATGAGGTCTACGACTTTGATACCGGTTTCGAAAATTTCAGCTGCCGGGGACTGGTCTTTGAAAGCCGGTGCCGGGCGGTGAATTGGCCAGTAGTCAGATGCCGGAACCTTTGCCGGATCGTTATCTACTGTCTGTCCGAGAACGTTGAAAATACGTCCAAGGCAGCCGTCGCCTACCGGTGCAGCAATTGCACGGCCGGTGTCGACTGCTTTCATTCCACGTACCATGCCATCTGTGGAGCTCATAGCTACGGCACGAACGACGCCGTCGCCCAGGTGCTGCATGGTTTCACAGATAACATCAACAGGAACGCCGGATTTATCATCTTTTACATGGATTGCGTTATAGATAGCAGGAAGTTCTTTGTCATCATCGAATGCAATATCTACTACTGCGCCGATGATCTGAACAACTTTACCTACCTGCATCTCCTGTTCATTTGCCATGAAGAAGCATTCCTCCTTAAATTCTTTAAGCTGGTTTATTCAAGTGCAGCTGCGCCGCCGACGATTTCGGAGATTTCGTTGGTAACCTGAGCCTGACGCGCTTTGTTGTAGGTCAGATTGAGGTCTGCGATTCTTTCGGTTGCGTTGTCGGTTGCAGCGGACATAGCTGCCATTCGGCTTCCCAGTTCGGAAGCAGCAGACTGGAGCATAGCGTTGTAAACCTGCACTTGTACATATTCAGGGAGCAGTTTGGAAAGAACAGTGCCTGCATCTGGAAGGAAAATATATTCGTCTTCTTCAGCAGCTGCTGTTTCTGCTCCTTCTGCTGCTTCATCGGCCGGTGCTTCTACAGGAAGTAATTTCTGTACTTTCACCTGCTGACGAAGAGCAGTGATGAATTTGGTATAAATAATGTAAACTTCATCGACTTCTTCTTTGGAGAAGTATTCTACCATTTCCTTTGCCAGGTCGATAGAATTCTGAGCCGATGGTTTGTCAGAAAAGCCGAAATGATAGGAATCCAGGTCATAGCCGCGGAATTTCAGGTAGTTTCTACCCTGTTTGCCGCACACATAAAGTGCGTACTCTGACCGATCCTTACCGGAGATTTCCTGTATGGTCTGCTTCATAACATTGGAGTTATAAGCACCGGCGAGGCCTTTATCTGCACTGATAATGAGATATCCGACCTTTTTCACTTTGCCAGTTCTGAAGAGCGGGCTGGTGAATCCGGGTGTTACCGAAGAAGCACGGCGCAGAAGCTCTCCGATTTTTTCAGCATAGGGACGGGAACCGTTTGCTTTTTCTTCTGCTTTGCGCAGACGGGCTGCGGCTACCATCTTCATTGCTTTTGTGATCTGCTGGATGTTGGTGACAGATTTAATGCGCCCTTTTATATCACGCGTACTTTCCAATCAGATCACCCCTCTACCGTTTCAGACTTTTTTGCGTTGTAGCGTTCTTTGAATTCAGCAATAGCAGCTTTCAGTCTTTCTTCGTTTTCATCAGTCAGTTTCTTATTCTTGACGATGTCTTCGCCGATTTCCGGATGGCTGCTATGGAGGAATGCGAGAATCTGATGTTCGAAATCAACGACTTCGTTAACTTCTACATCGTCCAGATATCCGTTAACTGCTACATAGATAGCCTGTACCTGGTCTTCGACCGGATATGGGGAATACTGTGGCTGTTTCAGGATTTCTGTGGTTCTCTGACCACGGTCGATCTGTGCCTTGGTAGCTGCGTCCAGGTCGGAACCGAACTGTGCGAATGCTGCCAATTCTCTGTACTGAGCCAGATCCAGACGCAGTGTACCTGCTACCTGTTTCATAGCTTTGATCTGAGCAGAACCGCCTACACGGGATACAGACAGACCTACGTTGATAGCCGGGCGAATACCGGAATAGAACAGAGCTGTTTCCAGGTAAATCTGGCCATCGGTAATGGAAATAACGTTGGTTGGAATGTATGCACCTACGTCGCCTGCCAGGGTTTCAATGATTGGCAGTGCGGTGATGGAGCCGCCGCCCAGTTCTTTGGACAGACGAGCAGCACGTTCCAGCAGTCTGGAATGCAGGTAGAATACATCACCTGGGTATGCTTCACGTCCTGGTGGACGACGGAGCAGCAGGGACATTGCACGGTATGCTACAGCGTGTTTGGACAGGTCATCATAAATGATGAGGACGTCTTTGCCCTGATGCATGAAGTATTCAGCGATGGAGACACCGGAGTATGGTGCCAGGTACTGCATCGGGGAACCTTCAGATGCGCCTGCATGGACGATGATGGAGTAATCCATAGCGCCAGCCTGTTTCAGTTTTTCGTATACACGAACAACGTTGGAGTTCTTCTGGCCGATGGATACGTAAATACAAATAACGTTCTGACCTTTCTGGTTCAGAATGGTATCGATACCGATAGCGGTTTTACCAGTACCACGGTCACCGATGATAAGTTCACGCTGACCACGGCCGATCGGAACCATGGAGTCGATACATTTCAGACCAGTCTGCAACGGTACATTAACTGGCTGTCTGTCAGCAATGCCCGGTGCTTTAATTTCAATGTCGCGGTATTCGGAAGCTTTGATTTCGCCTTTGCCATCGATTGGCTGTCCCAGTGCGTTAACTACGCGGCCGATAACGCCGTCGCCTACTGGAACCTGCATCAGACGGCCAGTTCTTTTAACTGTGTCGCCTTCCTTGATGGTTTCAGAACGACCCAGAAGAACGGCACCTACGTTGCTTTCTTCCAGGTTGAGAGCCATGCCGTATACGCCGTTAGGCAGTTCCAGCAATTCGCCGGCCATGCAGTTTTCAAGCCCATAGATATGAGCGATGCCGTCGCCGACTTCAAGAACTGTACCAACTTCATCGACATTGAGGTCTACTTTGTAGTTTTCAATCTGTTTCTTAATGACAGATGTAATTTCATCTGAACTGATTTTCATTTCCTAGAAGTCACCTCAATCTCTTTGCATCATAATAGCTTTCAGTGTCTGCAGCTGTCTAGCTACGGATCCATCGATCAGGCGGTCGCCCACTTGAACGGTGAAGCCGCCAATCAGTGCTGTGTCCACTTTCTGCTTCAGGATAATTTTCTTCCCTGTCATTTCAGAGAGTTTCGCTTTCAATGCTTCCACCTGGGATTTGGTCATTGGAAGAGCAGAGGTAACCACTGCTTCTTCGATTCCCATACCATGATGTGCCAGGGCAGTGTAAACATCTACCATTGGCAGGAAGTCGGTAATGCGGTCTCTGTCGATAACGACATAGCAGAACTGCAGAACGACAGGCTGAACCTTATCTGCAAATAATTTTTTAATCGTATCTTTCTTGACATCCTTTGCAAGCAGAGGATGGAAAAGAAGGTCCTTCAGATCTGCATGATCTTTGATTGCATCTGCAATCAGGCGAAGGTCTTCTTCTGTTTTTTCTAAGCTGTTTTGTTCAGCAGCAATTTCATAAATGGCGCGACCGTATTTCTTTGCAAGGATTACGTTCTTATCCATAATTATTTACCTGCTTTTTTAGCATCCAGCTTAGCGATGCTTTCTGCGATGAGCCGGTCATTGGCATCCGGCGTCATGTTCTTGCTGATGATCTTGGCTGCAATATCACAGGAAAGGACTGCTACCTGTGCCTTCAGATCTTCCAGAGCATCCTTGCGTTCTCTTTCGATCTGCTGCGTAGCCTGTTCTTTTGCTTTAGCGATAGATGCATGGGCTTCATCAATCTGTGCCTGCGCCTGTACCTTAGCTTCTTTGACTGCTTTGTCCACAATTTCCTGGGCTTTTGCCTGTGCGTCTTTCAGTTCAGCTTCATAGCTTGCTTTGAGCTTTGCAGCGTCTTCTTTGGACTGAGCGGCAGAATCCAAGTCGTTTTTAATACGGTTTTTGCGGTCATCCAGTACTTTCAGTACCGGTTTGTAGCAGAAATGGCCAAGAATAGCACAGAGAATAATAAAGTTGATGATCTGAATCAGCAGTGTACCATTCAGTTCTACCAATTCGCTGCCTCCTTATCCTAATATTCCTTCGTATTTATATGGTAGGAATAATTATTTCAGGAATGGGTTAGCGAATACGAGAACCAGTGCGATAACGATAGCGATAATCGGAATAGATTCGATAAGGCCGATAGCAACGAGCATGTTGGTGAACAGTTTGCCTGCCATTTCTGGCTGACGGGTCATACCTTCGAGAGCTTTAGCAGCTGCTTTGGAGTCGGAAAATGCTGCTGCAATAGCTGCAAGACCTGCAATAACTGCTGCGGCGATAAGGGAATACTGTGCGACGATTGTCTGATCCATAATAATAGTTCCTCCTAGAGAATGATAGAATGTTTTTGCTACTCTCCCGTATTATGGTCTCAGGGAGATAGCCTGTTGCAAATTCCGTTTTACGGACGGGACCGTTGCCGGTATTTAAAAGCGACGGTGCGCTTACCCTGTTTTCTTTCCGTCGAATTAATCGATACTTTCCTTCATGTATACAGAAGTCAGGGTGGTGAAAATGTATGCCTGAACCAGACCAATGAACAAAGAAACGGCGATCCAGATCATAGGTACGAGCCATGGGCAGAGGAAATACAGGATTTCCAACAGAATTTCGCCCGCCAGGATGTTACCGAATAGACGCATTGCCAGGGTAATCGGTTTTGCGAGTTCTTCGATGAGATTCATGATAACAAAGAGCGGGAACGGTTCAAAGAAATGTTTAAACCAGTGTCCAACACCTTTGCATTTGATGAAATAGAAATGTGTCAGCAAAGAACCAGCAATGGAAAGACCCAGTGTGGTATTCACGTCATTCGTTGGGGACGCTGTGAGGTGTTCTGTCGGCAGAAGGCCGATCTGGTTGGCAGTGAAAATGAACAGGAACAGTGTCAAAAGAACGGTAGCTACCTGACGATACTTAGGTCCTACGTTGCTTTCAAACTGGCTGCAAAGGCCTTCAATGACCATTTCAATCATATTCTGCCATCCACCCGGGATCAGTGCTCTGCCTCTGGTAGCTGCAAATACGGCGATGAAGACAATGATGGCGGTAAGCCACGTAGTATAAAGTGTATCCATATTCACAGGCAAGCCAAATAACTCCTGCACAACATGTGTACCCGTATGAAGATGCATATTCTCACCCCCTTTCTCTTACAAGGATATCAAGAAAACTATTCCTTAATTAAACCGACCAGTCGCTCCCCTAAAGTCGCGATGGGCAGTGTAAGTAAGCCACCTAAAAATGCCAGAATATCAAATGGGCTAAAAATGACAGCCACACAGGAAAGGATTTCTAAAATAAAGCGGAGCATCGTAAACGCCACAAGGCGATGCCCAATGAAATCCACATCTCTCTTGGCCTTTTCCCATTGATTGAATTTCAAAAGCATAAATTTGAAAAAAAAGATATGAAATAGGCTTCCTAATCCCCAGGCGGTACCATAGCTCCAGCCTTTCCAGAGAAATAAAATCACTGTGCCAAGAATACAAAGCACCCACAGGTACTTTGTGATTCGTTTCGCATAATGAGGAAAAGTTAAGTCAAAATTCATATCATTTCTTACCTAATATTCTTGTAATGACAGACCATAGTCCACTGGCTGCTCCTAAAAGTGCCAGCCCAATGAGTCCCCAAGGAGCCGTTCCAAGCCATTCATCCACTTTGAGCCCCGCCCATCCACCAATTGCGATGGAGGCAAGCATAGTCATCCCTGCGCTAGAGGCAATTGCTATACTGCGAAGAGGATTCCAGTCATCTTTCGGTTTCTTCTCTTCCATGGTCATGTCCTGCTATCTGTTTTGGAAAAATACGCACGCTAAATACAGACGCGCCAATATCTATTACATTATAGCATAGGCTTTTTTACTTTGCTATAAATTTCGTAGGTTTTTTATCACTTAATCCTTCGATATACAGAAGAGTATCTGCGATGCGTTCTGCCGAGTGGCCATCGCCATAAGGATTTACCGCTTCTGCCATTGCTTTGTATTCTTTTTCGTCGGTCAAAAGTGTGTAAGCGGTCTGGAAAATCTTTTCTTCATCGGTGCCAACCAGTTTAACCGTCCCTGCTTCTACTGCTTCTGGACGTTCGGTGGTATCGCGAAGAACCAGCACCGGTTTGCCAAGGCTCGGTGCTTCTTCCTGGATTCCGCCGGAATCGGTGAGAACGATAGCACTTCTTGCCATCAGATTGGTAAACGGTTCGTATTCCATCGGTTCTACCAAATGAATGCCCGGTACACCTTCTAGTTCTTCTTCTACGGCTTCCCGAACCAGCGGATTTCTATGAACAGGGAAAACCACTTCTGTATCCGGCACCGCTTCTACCAGACGGCGAAGAGCGCGGTATACCTGATGCATAGGAGCGCCCAGGTTTTCACGGCGATGGGTGGTAACCAGAATGACTCTCTTGTGTTCTTCAATAGCTTCGATTTCCTGATCTTCGAAATGATAATCTTTCTTCACCGTAGAAAGGAGCGCATCGATAACTGTATTTCCTACCACATAGATGTTATCTTCTTTTTTATTTTCGCGAAGCAAATTCTGACGGGCTGTTTCCGTAGGAGCAAAATTCACATTGGAAAGCACCCCTGTGAGCTGACGGTTCGCTTCTTCCGGAAAAGGAGAAAGCAAATTGCCCGTACGAAGCCCTGCTTCTACATGACCAATTTTAATCTGCTGATAGAATGCAGCCAGTGCAGCCGTAAAGGTGGTAGTGGTATCCCCATGAACCAATACGTAATCTGGCTTTTCCTTCTTCAGTACATCTTCCAAACCGCGGAGTACCCGAGCAGTGATATCGTACAAAGACTGTCCGCTCTTCATGATATCCAAGTCATAATCCACAGGCAGCTGAAATAAATCCACCACCTGATCCAGCATTTCTCTATGCTGGGCAGTCAAGCAGACTTTGGTATCAATATCGTCACGCTTCAGAAGTTCCTTCACCACCGGTGCCATTTTGATGGCTTCCGGACGGGTACCGAAAATGGTCATTACTTTAATCATGATAATCTATGTGTTCCTCTCTTCTTTAAAAAGTTTAGACCTTATATAGTCCCCCCTTCGGGGGGAAGGTGGTAGCCTTGGCTACCAAAGGGGGCAGCACTAGCGGCATGAAATACTATGTTTTTCTCATCCAATTCGACGATGCCCGCTCCTAGCGGTAAGTGCGAAGTTACTAGCCATTTTACCGTGAGGAGCGGATAGCACCGAGTACACTTGCGATGTTCATGGTGAAGTATACCGCTAGTGCCTCCCCCTCTTTTATTCTCCCCCGACGGGGGCGATCCCATCTACGTTTAGCGAAACATGCAATGACAAAGTTTCTTTATCCCTGCCATCCCTGCAGAACCTTAATCTTTCTTTTCTTTCCTCTTCGCCAACTGGTACGGCGATGGAACGATTTCTTTCATCACGCCCAGTTTCTTCGCCCAAAGCAGGAAAAGTACCAAGGCAACCGCCACGATGGCGATGCCAATCCAAATGGAAAGATGAATCACCAACAAAGCAATGCAGGAGAAAAAGGCAGTCAAGGCGTACATGATCAGTACTACCTGTTTCTGATTCAGCCCCTTGGCCAGTAGCCGATGGTGAAGATGGTTTTTATCAGGAGAAAAAATAGGAACGCCGCTGGATTTCCGGCGAACGATAGCCAAGAGCGTGTCAGTAATCGGTACAGCCAAAGCCAGAAGCGGCACAATCAGCACTGCTGCGGCGGCGGTTTTCATGGAGCCCATGACAGATACGGACGCAATGATATACCCAAGGAACATAGACCCGGTATCGCCCATGAAAATCTTGGCCGGGTTGAAATTATATTGCAAGAAGGCCAGACAAGCGCCGGTCATAGCGACCATAGCTGCCGCAGCCACCCACTGTCCCATCTGGAATGCCAAGAGGGCAATCGCAATGGATGCAATGGTAGCAATTCCAGCTGCCAAGCCATCCAGACCATCGATGAGGTTCACCGTATTGATAAACCCAATGATCCAGAAAATAGTCAGGGGCAGTGAAATAATTTCTGGCAAATACAAAATGCCAACCCGCGGCAAATCTACCCATTCGATGTTGATATTAAAAATCACAACCGGAATGGCCGCCGCAATGATTTGCCCCAATAACTTCACCTTCGGTGGCAAAGACATAATATCATCAGCAATCCCAACGATAATCAGGAACGTGGCCCCCAACATGATACCCACCATTTCATAGGAAAACCCAATGGTGGCAATGACGGAAACCATGAAGCCCGCATAAATCGCCAGACCGCCCAAGCGAGGAATCAATCCATGATGCACCTTGCGGGCATCGGGCTTGTCCACCGCACCGATTTTAATGGCGAAGTTTTTTACCACTGGGGTCAATACAAAGGTAACCACCAGGGCTGCTAAAAACGTGAACGCATAGGCGAACAACGTAACACCTCCTAAAAAGACAACACTTCATTGATATTTTAGCACAATTGGTAGCTAGTTACTAGACAGGTTACTCAAGTTGCTCAAGGTTCTCAGGTGGCTCAGGTTCACCGAATGTGCCTCTAGCCAAAGCCGTCATTTCGACCGGTCGTATTCGTGCTTAATGAGGTAGAAGTGATAAAACGCATTGTTTTGAGGAGTGGAGAAATCTCAAAGCAGTAGCGGTAAATGATCCAGCTGAAATGTCCCGTTACGGATAGATTCAGCTGGATAGAACTCCGCTGGAGATTTGAGATTTCTCCACTTTTGGGGAGCATAGTCGCTTGGTTCTTTTTTTGCATTTAGCACAAATCCCATCGGCCCCCATGACGGGTACGGCTAGCGGCACATTCAGCGAACCTTTAGAACCCTCAGAACCCTTAGAACCTTGAGAACCCTGTACCTATCTGTCGAAATGACGACTTCAGTTAACAGTACATTCGACGAACCTGAAAAACTTAAGCATCCTGAGCAACCTGAGTCCCCTTTTTCGCCACTGACGCCGCAGAAGCTAAAATTAATAATTTTCTAACAATGAGTGGTTGTTTTTTGAGAGGGCTATTTCGTTTATATAGATAGAGGGGAAATGTTGATGGTTGTTGGTTGGCAGTTGTTGGTTTACCTGCCGAGCCCTTTTAGTGACAACTTGCCATGACAAAAGTGGCATTGGTTTATGGTTTAAGGTTTACCGGCTAACCCCCAAACCTTAAACCAATGCTGCTGCGTATTCGTGCAAATTGTATCGAAAGAACACGAAGCATAAACCTAACAATTAACAACCGGCAACCAACAACTAACTCGAAATAATGAAATTCTAATCTTCAAAATGTTCGTTTTTTCCCTCATTTTTCCGTTTTTATATATAGAGGGGTAATGAAGTCCAGGCCTGAAAGAGCGGCTTCGGAATCCATTAAAACTGGATCATGTGCACACATCTTTAAAGAGATCTGGTAGATGGAGAAAGAAATCATCTCTTTTATAGACTTCATCCTCTCGAACTGACGTCAGTGCAGGATATGGTGTGAGAATCATATCCGACTATTCTCACAAACCGACAAATGATAAGCGATGAATGACCTCCCGGTCACCAGTCACGAGTCACAAGTCACCAAAAACAAAAAGCATAGTATCTTCCAATCCACGGCATAACAGGACTTCCGTACCGCATCCGTGCTAGCGACAAGACCAAGAGCACTCCTTCACCTGCGGGTGGAGATCAGCAACGCGCTGTCGCCGATCTAGCGTGGGGGTTCATAGGATCCTTCTCGCCTTCCCGGGGGATACTATGCCTTTTTGCGTGTCTGTGACACAGGTTGCTCAGGTTGCTAAGGGTTCTCAGGTTGCTAAGGGTTCTCGAATGTGCTGATGACCGTTAGTAGCATTAGGCCTGGTTATTTCCAGA
This sequence comes from uncultured Dialister sp., assembly GCA_934216155.1. Taxonomy (GTDB): domain Bacteria; phylum Bacillota; class Negativicutes; order Veillonellales; family Dialisteraceae; genus Dialister. Next base: position 949 of record CAKQBK010000029.1, on the reverse strand, counting down.
GAACCGCTATGTCAAATAAGGTTCTAAGGGTACAAAAGGTTCTCAGGGTTCGTCGAATGTGCTTCTAGCCGTATTCGTCATTTCGACCGGTCGTATTTGTGCTTAGTGATTGTGCAGCATTGAAACTGGATGTGTAGGAGAGTGGAGAAATCTAATCAGCACCTGCGGTAAGGGCTTAAAGAATCGCATCATTACGGCTTATCCAACAAATAAAGACAACTCGCTAGAGCTGCCCCCTCTTGTATTCTCCCCCAAAGGGGTAATGCTGTTAAGTTAAGGATTTGCGTTAATAGACATGATTCCGCTAGTGGGGACAGGTTGCTCAAGTTTCTAAGGGTTCTCAGGTTGCTCAGGTTCTCCGAATGTGCCAATAGACGCTAGCGTTATTGGCTCATTCGAGAAACGTGAGAAACCTCAGTATCCTGAGCAACCTGAGCAACCTGTAACCACTACATTCGCCACTCCTAAAATAATTATAAATTCTACCTAATTCTAATTGAAATAGGTTTTCAAAATCAATTTCATATGATATAATACATCTGAAGGCTGAAGGAAATGTACGGATTTTCTTCTGTCTTCACAATTTCGGTTCCTGCTTTCCCCAAGCAGGAAATCCACTCCTTTATCTCCTTTTATTTTTACACTCTCACAAGAAAAAGCAGCCCCGAAGGCTGCCTTTTCACTTGCAGAAAATCTACTTTCTAACATTGGTTTTCATGACTTTTATCTCACGAGTGAGAAGTGAAGGTAACGGCGCACAAATTATAAAGCGCCGCATATTATAGAAAGGTTATTATTCTGCCAATGTCCATTTTCTAACATGTCAATTTTTCCGCTTATCAAAAGGTTAAAAAAGGTTATATAGGGTTATGTAGATAGTGTCAAGTATTTTGTGTAAACGGTACTCCTTGTCTTATTCGTACCGTTGATTATTAAAAATAAATGAATG
>CAKQBK010000028.1 GCA_934216155.1 uncultured Dialister sp. | reverse complement strand
AGCTGGCTCCGTCATTTCGACCGGGCATATTTGTGCGAAATGGGGTTGAAGATGTAAATTGATTTGGATCCCTGAGTAGAGAAATCTCGCAGCACTTGCGATAAGGGCTTACTGAATCAAATTGTTACGGTGAGGCGTTGTTTCGAACATAGCGAGAAAATGGAAGGCAGAAGTCAGTAGCGGTTATACTAAAACGGGAAGTCTCATTTCATATCGCTTGACAAACAAAGAGCTGATGGGAATAACACAAAGATTCCTCCACGTTGGTCGGAATGACGATAGAGGTGAGACCGCTATTGTAAAGAAAACAACGCTAGTAATGAAAAAGAAAAAATAGAGGCTTGCTTTTTCTTCACTGGTATGATACGCACCTTCCTATTTCCTCACTTTTCTTTTATATCGGGATAGGCCTTATCCACCGCTTCGCGGTCCCCCCTTCTCCAATGGAGAAGGCTTTGCTTTTTCCATAGAGTCATTTTTCTATTTACCGTATGCATGAAAAAGACTCAATCGTTTTTTATGGCTGCGTCTTTTTTGTGTTTCTGTCGAAATGATGATAGAGGTGAGACCGCTATTGTGAAGAAAACAAAGTAAGTGGTGAAATAAGGATAAAAGTGGTATTCTATAATTAAGTACGTTTGAGGTGGGGGAGTTCGTCCGGCCCACGCGCCGATGGTTAGACAGGGGAAACCCGAGAGATGCAGGAGACTCGGACGCCTGCCAAGCGTACGGAAAGGCACCCGTAAGGGTGCTTTTCTTTTGGCGCAAATAAAAGCAAATATAATGGACCTTGTTCCACATGGATTGATATTAAAAAGAAGTACGTGATATAGAGCGTTTTTTCTATGTTAAACAAACTAATTAATAGATCCTACTTACTAGATCCTAGTCACCAGTCACAAGTCCCTAGTCACCCAAATAAGTATACACGTCATGGGCTTACAGACTCTCTAAGAGCTATTTTTGCGATTACAGAACGTGTAAGAACAAAGTTTTCCAAAACACTTGATTTTTCAAATCATATCGTGTATGATGATGTCAAGGCAAAGGTCAGAAGACCATAGCGCACGGCGCCGATCAAAAAAACGCTGTGGGGATAGGACCTGCAAGTTGCCTACGGATGACGAATCCATAAGAGCTCCGGCTGGACACAGCCGCTCAACCGGGTGAAGTTTCTCGCCTTCACTGATGTATAACTTAATAAGAGAGTTGGCAAGTTCCGAAAGGAATTTGATCCTGATGCAGGTAAAATCCCGCAGCAGAAACAAAGAGAACCAGGCATTACGATTTCAGGCCCGTAGTGCGAAAGTTTCCCCTGTTTTTGTTGTGGGATTTTTTGCGTTTTATAAGAGGTTGGTCATTTAGTTGCTTTATCAATAAGAACCAACAACTAACAACTAACAACAGATGAATGGTTGTTCATCTATTCACTACTATTTCCAAGTCATAGAGTTTGTTTTTCTTACATCATATTTTTTCTGCAGAATCTAAGAAAAGTATGATATAATAATACGATAATTGTCTAGTTGTAAAATGTATTTATATGTATTATATAAAGGAATAAAGATATGGATAAAAAATATTTTACCCTTACGTACGGCTGCCAAATGAATGAATCTGATACGGAACGTATCAATGGACAGCTGGAGGAATTGGGGTATCAGCCGGCTGAAAAGATGGACGATGCGGATATTATTATTATGAATACCTGCAGCATCCGTCAGAATGCGGAAGAAAAGGTGTATGGCAAGATTGGGGAAATCAAAAAGCTGAAGGAGAAGAATCCTCGTTTGCTTTTGGGCATTGCCGGGTGCATGGCCCAGGAGAATAAGGGCAAACTGATCGAGCGTATGCCGATTATTGATTTCGTGATTGGACCGTACCATATTCATGATTTGAAGGATATTATTTCTAACGAAAATGCCAAAGGCAGTCATGTGGTAAAGACTGAACGGAATCCTCACAGTGTCAGTGATTACAGTGACTTGAAAGCGGTTCGTAAGTCTCATATTTTCGCTTGGATTCCGATTATGCAGGGGTGCAATAAGTTTTGTACCTATTGCATCGTGCCCTATACCCGCGGGCGGGAACTGAGCCGTCCGGTGGAAGCCATTTGCAAGGAAATTCAGGAATTGGCCAATGAGGGATATAAGGAAGTCACTCTTTTGGGACAGAATGTCAATTCTTATGGATTAGATTTCCGGAATGGCACTGATTTTGGAACTTTGATTCGTGCTATCGATAAAATTGATGGGATTGAACGGGTTCGCTATATGACATCCCATCCGAGAGATATGACCTATGATATGGTGGATGCCATGGCAGCTTCTCCGAAAGTGGTACGCCATATGCATCTGCCGGTGCAGCATGGTTCTACGGAAATGCTGAAGGCTATGAATCGTGGCTATACCATTGAGCGTTTCAAGGAACTGGTAGCGTATGTCCGTGAAAAAATGCCAGATATTGCCATTACCACCGATTTGATTACCGGATTCCCGGGAGAAACAGAAGAAATGCACCAGGAAACGGTGAAACTTTTGAAGGAAATTCGTTTCGATTCTTGCTATACCTTCATTTATTCTCCTCGTAAAGGAACACCAGCAGCTCGTATGGAGAACCAGATTGATGACGAAACAAAACATCGCCGCCTGCAGGAACTGATGGATGTGGAAAATGAAATCAGTTTGGAACTGAACAAAGAAATGGAAGGAAAGACTTACACGGTCATTGTGGAAGGACCTTCCAAGCAGGATGAAACCAATTGGTTCGGCCGCACGTCGACAAATAAGATGATTCTCTTCCCTTATAAAGAAGGACTCAAAGTGGGCGATACTGTGGAAGCGAAGGTAGAAACAGCGCAGACTTGGGTTTTGAAGGGGACTTTAGTGTAAAGCGGAAGAGACTGTAGCGGAGATATGGATAGGGGAAAGGGTTATCATTTTGCTGCATACTATTTCTAACATGGGGCCATAATGGCTAGTGACAGGGGTATAAAGGGGTATAAAAGGTTATTTTATTGGTTACAATAACTTGGCTGCATAACCTGCCGGTAGGCTAACCTTTTGAATATTGAAATCTTGCTAAATGAAGTAGGCGGATGAAGCAGTTATAACTCTTTGAGATGTGGTGATGTCTCTATGTTTGCTGTCCAATGAAAAGACAATAATAACCCTTTTCACTATCTTTTTGAATAATAAATGGGGAAACCTGTTTCACGTTATATGATATGAGGTGATTTCATGGCGAAGACGCCTTTGATGGATCAATATAAAAAGGTGAAGGAAAAATACCAGGATTGTCTGTTATTTTATCGGCTCGGTGATTTTTACGAGCTTTTTTATGATGATGCAGTGACGGCGTCTCACGAATTGGAGCTCACCTTGACGGGAAAGAACGCTGGTGCAGAGGGGCGAGTCCCTATGTGCGGCGTTCCTTTTCATGCAGCAGAAATTTATATTTACCGGCTCATCCAAAAGGGCTATAAGGTAGCCATTTGTGAACAACTGGAAGACCCGAAGAAAGCCAAAGGGTTAGTGAAACGTGACGTCATTCGAGTCATTACGCCAGGGACCATTCTGTTTGAAAATGCGATTGCCGATAAGTCGAATAACTATTTGATTTACATCAAAGAAGCAGATAAAGAAATTGATGCGGTCATGGCCGATGTGACCACTGGCGAATGTTGGTGGGGCGTGTGGGATAAGAAGAAAGAACAGGATGATTTCTTTGACATGCTTTCTGTATACAATCCGGCCGAAGCAGTTTGCGCCATGTCCGACGGATTGTACAGCAAATTATCCAGCTTTTGTGCGGCTCGCATGGGAGCGTGCTTAATTTCTCGCCGGGACGAACTGGCCGAGGGCGAATTGCCTACGGTGGCTATGTCTTGTGAAAACGAAGGGGTACAGGACGTATTTCGCTGCTTGGCTGCCTATCTGCGAGAAGTGATGAAAACCGACGTGGCAGAGTTTCATTCCGCCCAGCCGATTCGAGAAGACCATACGTTGACTTTATCGGAAGAATGTTTGCGCAATTTGGAAATTACAAGAAATATGCGTGACGGCGGACGGCGGGGCACCCTTTTGGAACTGTTGGATTACACCCACACCGCTATGGGAGCCCGACTTCTCAAACGCTGGTTGGAACGGCCTTTGACTGATGTGAATCGCATTATTATGCGGCAAGATGGGATTCAAGAATTGACAGGACATATGACCGAATTGACCCGTTTGGAAGAATTGCTGTCTTCTGTGTTTGACTTTGAACGCATTTTGAGCCGTATTGAGACCAATTCTACATCGCCGAAAGATTTGCTGGCTTTGAAAGCCACTCTGAAGGTGATTCCTGCGGTGAAGGACCTTCTTTCCGGTGCCGGTTCTATGGTGCTGAAAAAGATCAATGGCCAGCTGGGACTCCATGGTCCTATTTTTGATTTGCTGGACCGTTCCATGAATGAAAACGGCACAGGAAATATCAAAGATGGGAAATACATCAAAGAGGGATTCTCTGCCGAACTGGATGAAGTTCGTTCTCTTTCAGAAAATAGCCAGAAGTATATTGCTGACTTGGAAGAACGGGAAAAAGAAAAGACCGGCATCAAACTGAAAATCGGGTTTAACAATGTATTCGGTTATTATTTTGAAATTTCCAATGCCAATAAAATTCCGATTCCGCCATACTATGTAAGAAAGCAAACTTTGGTCAATGCAGAACGGTATATTACACCGGAATTGAAGGAATTTGAAACCAAAGCACTCTCTGCGAAAGAAAAGACTGAAGAACTGGAACTGAAAATTTACCAGGCCATCAAAGCAGAAATTCGTCCGGAAATTCCAGATATGCAGAAAACGGCCAGAGCATTGGCCCAGTTGGATTGTCTGGCCAGTCTGGCTAGAGCGGCTTTGAAGGATCGCTATATTCGTCCGGTTATTGAGAACCAGAAGAATGGTCATATTTCCATCAAAGATGGTCGGCATCCCATGGTGGAACATGCACTGAAGCGAGAAATGTTTGTTCCCAATGATACGGAGCTGAACCATCGAGACCAGGAAATCATGGTCATCACAGGGCCTAATATGGCCGGTAAATCCACTTACATGAGACAGGTAGCAGTACTGACTATTATGGCTCAGGTGGGGTCTTTTATCCCTGCCAGAAGTGCGGTGTTCTCTCCAGTGGACCGGATATTCACAAGAGTGGGTGCCACCGATGATATTTCTACCGGCCAGAGTACCTTCATGGTGGAAATGCAGGAAGTGTCTCACATTTTGAGAAATGCCACGAAAAATAGCCTCATCATTTTGGATGAAATTGGGCGTGGCACCAGCACCTATGATGGCATGAGTATTGCCAAAGCGGTGGTGGAATACATCGATACAAAAATCCATGGGTTCACTTTGTTTGCTACCCATTATCACGAATTGGCCGATATGGCGGAAGGCAGTCAGCGAATCAAGAATTATACCGTATCGGTCAAGGAACGGGGCAGGGATATTACTTTTCTACGGCGTATTATCCCCGGTTGTGCTGATAGAAGCTATGGGATCCATGTGGCACGGTTGGCAGGCCTTCCAGAATCTCTTTTGAAGCGGGCTGATGATATCTTAGCTGGCTTGGAAGAGGAAGATGGGAAAGCTGCACCGGTGAAGAAAATTGCAGAAGAGCCGTCTATGGGATTTGATTTGTTTGGTTCTCCCATCATTGATGAATTGGCACAAATCGACGTGATGAGCAAGACTCCTATCGAAGCGATGGAAATTCTTTTCCGTCTGTCGAAAGAAGCGAAGGAGGGACGATAATGGCATTGATTCATGTATTGGATGAAGTGACGGCCAACCAGATCGCTGCTGGCGAAGTGGTAGAACGTCCTGTCAATGCAGTGAAGGAAATGGTGGAAAATGCGGTCGATGCCGCAGCCAGCGATATCGAAGTGGAAATTGCTGATGGCGGTATGACCTATATCCGCGTCACCGATAACGGAAGCGGCATGTCCCCGGAAGATGCGAAACTGTCTATTGTTCGTCATGCTACCAGTAAAATTTCTTCTGTAGAAAATATTTATCACATCGCTTCTTTGGGGTTCCGCGGGGAAGCACTGGCAAGTATTTCGTCTGTTTCTCGCACGGCCATTACCACCCGTCGCCCAGACGATGAAGAGGGCACTGTGGTGGAAGTGGAAGGCGGCGAAGTGACGGAAGTGAAGCCCATCGGTGCGCCGTCGGGCACCACCATTGAAGTGCGGGATTTATTTTATAATGTACCGGCTAGAAAGAAATTTTTGAAATCTGAACGGACCGAATCCAGTCGCATCAATGGCATGATTGGTAAATTGGCACTGGCCAATCCGGATATTTCCTTCCGGCTCATCAATAATGGACGGACCGTCATAGAAACACCGGGCAATGGTCGTTTGGTGGATGTGATTTCTGCCTTGTATGGTACCAAGACCGCTGGCGAAATGCTGGAAGTCAGTGGGGAAGGGCAGGAAATGATTCTCACAGGAATGATTTCAAAACCGTCTCTTTTGAAATCCAGCCGGCAATACCAGACGGTGATTATTAATCGCCGCGTGGTAGAAAGTGCTATGGTATCCAAAGCGGTGGATAATGCGTACCATTCGCTGCTTCCGAAAAATGGATATCCCCTTTTGGTGTTGTCTTTCCAGGTGCCACCGGAAAGCATTGATGTGAATGTGCATCCCCAGAAGAGAGAAATCAAATTCTCTGACGAACAGTCTTTGTTCCGTCTGGTGTATCATGCGGTGCTGGAAACATTGACGTCTCAGCAGGACAAAGCCGATGACATTGCGAGAGAAATGATTCGGGACCCATCCCATCAGATTCTCCATGGGGGCGATTTGAATCCTGCTACGGTGAAAGTGGAAGATGCCTCTTCCTTGGGCCATGACATTGGATTGTGGGGAAAACGGGAAGAAACGCCGAACCATTCCGCCTGGGGCGAATCGGTGACTCCCTATGGAAGTAAGAGGGAAACCGCTTCTGCTATTTCTACTTCTTCAGAAAATGGACATGACCATGCACCGGCACAGAGCCGTGAGGAATCAAATTTCCAACCTGCTGTGAATACTAAGGATGTACTATCGACCACATCAGTATTTCAGAAATACCAGAAGGAAGAACCGAAACGGGAAGAGGTCACCACAGATCCGCTGTTTAAGGTAGAAAAACAGGAAGAACCAATCATTCCGTTGGGACAGGTGTCGGATTGTTTCATTCTGTGCAAACGTGGTATGGATTTATTTATCATCGACCAGCATGCCGCCCATGAACGGGTACGCTATGATCGATTGGCCGCACGGGCAGAAGGAATTCCGGTGCAGGATATCCTGGTGCCTTATTTAATCCATGTGGATCCAGAGGATGTGGTGCTCCTGCTGGACCAGCAGAAAGAGTTGGAACGATTGGGCATTACGTTTGAGCAGGCTGGGCCGGACGTGATTCGTATCACTGGTGCGCCGGAAGATTTTTCGGAAGCGGAAATGGAGCGGGTCATCAAAGATATTCTGGTGGCATTTCATGACCAGAATGTGCCATCGCCAGAAACACTTCGCCATCGTATGATGGCCTATGCGGCTTGTCGAGGAGCCATTAAGCGGGGAGACGTTTTGAATATTCGCCAAATGAAAGAATTGATTGTGGATTTATTCCATACCACTCGTCCTTTCGTTTGCCCCCATGGCCGTCCTACCATTGTGAAATTTACGCCGGAAGAATTGGGGAGGCTTTTCAAACGCCCATGAGGACAGCAGTAACAACCATACGAAATAGCACCGCTTCTATTATTGACGAAGCAAAAGCCAGGGCATGCGCGCTGGGATTTCCCTATTTCCCAAGAGAAGATACGCTGGAAGATATGGTCGCTCGCTATGGTGTCGATGGATTTCTCATTTATGGTAAGCAGCTTCCTTATTATTGGAATGGGGGAGAAGAGTATCGCTTTCATATGGGGACCGCGGTGCTTCGGACCTCCCAAATGGAAAAAGGAAATCAGGATCGATTGTGCCGGCTCCTTCCGTCCGACCGATTTTGCTCTGTATTGGATTGTACTTTTGGGCAGGCGGGAGATTCTAGCACTATGTCTTGGTACTTGGGGGATAGAGGCCATGTGACTGCTTTGGAAAAAAGTGACATTCTTTATGAAATCGGACGGGCTGGTATTGCTGGCTACGTGGATAAAGAGGAGCGACTCACCCAGGCGGTGCGTCGTATTTCCTTGCTTCATCAAGATTTCAAAACCTTTTTATCCCAAGCGGAACCGAAAAGTTTTGATGTGATTTACTTTGACCCCATGTTTCATCATCCGGTGAAACGGGAAGTGAATGATATGGAAGGATTCCGGCGGGCTGCGTCCTATGATGGGCTAGAGGAAGAGGTGCTGCGTCTGGCAATGAACGTGGCTAGACAGAAAATCATCGTCAAGGAAAGACCTTTTTCACCGCTGTTCCGCAATGGATTATTCACAGAAATTCATGGGAAAAAAGGGCAGACTACAGCTTATGGGGTTATTCTGTTAAAATAAGGATTTGAGATAGTAGGTATGATTCCGTTAGATATTACAGGTTACTCAAGGTTCTCAAGGTTCTAAGGTTCTAAGGTTCTAAGGTTCGCCAAATGTGCCGATATATGCTAGCATCATTAGATTATTCGAGAACCCTGAGAACCCTTAGAACCTTAAGCAATCTGAAACTTCTAGCGAAATTTCACCAATTGTTGCAATCCCTTAGCTTACCGACAGTATCCTATGGAGTGATCAATCTATGAAAAAAGAAAAACTCATCACCATATTGGGCCCCACCGCATCGGGGAAAACCGCACTGGGCATTTATCTGGCAAAGAAATTGGGCTCATCCATTATTTCCGGCGACGCTTTTCAAGTGTACAAACACATGGACATCGGTACGGCCAAAGTAACCAAAGAAGAAGCCGATGGGGTGCCTCACTACTTGGTGGATTGTCTGGAACCGACGGAATTTTATTCCGCTGCTGATTTTCAGGAACAGGCCAAACGAATCATTCATGAAGAAAATGAAGCGGGCCGGGTGCCCATCGTAGTGGGAGGCACCGGGCTCTATATCCAGTCCCTTTTGGAAGGCTACAGTTTTCTTCCCAAGGTGGAAGGACGCAGCCAATGGTATGACTTGTATCAGAAAGAGGGGAAAGAAGCACTGATTTCTGCTCTGAAAGATAAAGGCGAGACCGATATCCCAGTGGACCCGCAGCGGATGATTCGGAAATTGGAACTCCTGACGGCAGGGGTGGAAGAAAATCAGGCGAAAAAATCACAAACTCTAGTCTATGATGGTCCGGTTTTAGGAATTGCTATGGACAGAGCGGTATTATATGATAAAATAAATAAGCGGGTCCACCAAATGATAGAAGCAGGACTCTTAGAGGAAGTCAGGTCACTTTTAGAGGCGGGCGTTCCGGAAACATCACAGGCGCTGAAGGGAATCGGCTACAAAGAGATGATTCCTGTGCTGAAAGGAGAGTATTCCCTAGAGGAAGGGGAAGCACTGATTCAGAAGAACACACGCCACTTTGCAAAAAGACAATTGACCTGGTATAGACGAATGCCATATATTCACTGGGTGGAAAAAACACCATCAGAAGAAGACATATGGTACAGGGAAATCGAGGCCTATGTCATTTCAATATTAGAGGAGAAAAACGATGGAAGGTAAAATGAATCTGCAGGACACATTTTTGAACGAAGCTAGAAAGGAAAATGCCCCGGTGAGCATTTTCTTGATGAATGGTGTCCAGCTCAAAGGAAAAGTAAAATCCTTTGACAGCTTCACCGTACTTTTAGTCAGCGAGAACCGTTCCCAGCTGATTTATAAACACGCAATATCTACAATTCAAAGGATCTGATGTACACAAATGAATAAAACACTTGAACAGGTACAGAAAGAGGCGCTCGCTCTTTGTGCGCCTGTTTTTCATGACATGGAAGAGATTTCCCTCTTCAACACACAAAAAGTATTAGAAGCATTTAGAAAACACCATCTCGGTGCCTATCACTTTGCACCGTCCAATGGATACGGCTATGGCGATCCAGGAAGAGAAATGCTGGAAGATATCTGGTGTGATATTTTCCATTGCGAAGCCGCACTGGTTCGTCCCCAGTTTGTTTCCGGTACCCATGCACTGGCAACAGTTCTTCTGGCACTCCTTCAACCAGGGGATACTATGGTTTCTGCTGTAGGTGCTCCTTATGACACCATGCAGAGCGTCATCGGTATCACCGGAGATGCGCCTGGCAATCTGAAATCAAAAGGCGTTCATTACAAGGAAGTGCCGCTGAAAGGAAATACCTACGACCTGGATGCCATTGCGGAAGCCGTAGATGAACATACGAAACTGGTAGAAATCCAGCGTTCCTGCGGATACATGCTCCGCAATTCTCTCTTCCCGGAAGACATCAAAAAAATCATCGATGTGGTGAAAGCCAAGAATCCAAACGCCATTTGCTTCGTAGATAACTGCTATGGCGAATTCACTTGCCGGCAGGAACCAATTGAAATGGGCGCAGATATCACTGCTGGTTCTTTGATTAAAAATGCAGGCGGCGGATTGGCTCCGACCGGTGCCTATATCTGCGGCAGAAAAGATTTGGTGGAACTGTGTGCTCACGTATGGACTGCACCAGGATTGGGCGCAGAAATGGGATCCTATGCGGCTTCCTATCGTCCTTTCTTTGAAGGGCTGTTCCTGGCACCTCATATGACCCGTCAGGCCATGATGAGCGCCGAATTCTGTGCCGCTGTGTTCACACTCTTAGGATTTGATGCGAAACCAGCACCGGGTCACCTGCGCACAGACTTGATTACTGCCGTTACTTTGAACTCGGAAGAAAATATGTGCCGCTTTGCAGAAGCCGTACAGAGCTGGTCCCCGGTAGATTCCGATGCCACCCCTGTACCAGCCCCACTGCCGGGCTATGTAGATCCGATCATCATGGCCGCTGGAACCTTCGTACAGGGCTCCACCATTGAAATGTCTGCTGACGGTCCAGTGCGTCCACCCTATATCATGTATTTCCAGGGGGGACTCACCTTCGAACATGCCATGCTAGCTGTGATGGGTGCAGCAGAAAAAATTCTGGCAGCACAGAAGAAATAATAATGAAAATGAGAAGTGGTGTGACCTTTCCGCCATTTCTCATTTTTTATTTCATAACCTGTCATGAATTCCATTTTCAACTGGTGTATAATTGTGATGATGATTGTTGCTAGTTGTTGGTTTTAGCAACAAACAACTAACAACTAACAACTTAGTAACAATAGTGGATTCAGAAATTTGAATTACCAAGCAACTACTATATAAATGAACGACAAACCACTGGTTATATAATGAAAGGAGGCCATCTATGGCCCAGGACTCATTCATGGCCCAAGATTCTTTGGCTTTAATGAGACACAGCAATGCTTCGTGGAAGCTTTTGGCTTCTGATGATGCAGCTTTCTGCTGTGCCTTTTTTTATAAAGAATTTATAGAGGGCAATGTGCGAAATTTAAGTGAGGCTCGGCTGCTTCAGGACATGCGGCCCTTTCTTCAGGAAAAGCACACACTCTTAGGGGAAGACGTATCGGAAGAATCCTTGGAAGGGGAAGCCAAGATGTATCTTAGGCGGTGGGCCGATGAGGACCATCGATGGCTTCGAAGATTTTATCGTAATCGGATGACTTGCTATGATTTGACTACCGCTGGGCAGCGGGCAGTGGAATGGTTGGAAAATCTGAAAAGCCGTAGCTTTATTGGTACAGAATCTCGGCTGCACACGTTTTTCAATATTCTCCATGAAATTGAACACAAAGCCAATCCGGACAAAAAGGCTCGATTGGATTATTTAAGAAAACAGCGGGCCGATATCGATGCGAAAATCAAGGATCTTCGCAATGGTGGCGAGGTAGAAGTACTCGATGAGGTACAGATCAAGGAACGTTTCCAGGAAGCTCTGGATATTGCCAATGGCATTTTATCGGATTTCCGTGAAGTAAAAGATAAATTTCAAGCCATTTATAATGATTTCCGTGATGAAGTAAATGAATGGGAGCAAGGCAAAGGTGCTTTGCTGGAACAGTTTATAGAAGATCGGGAAGTGATCGAAGAATCGGAACAGGGCAAAAGTTTCGCCGCCTTTTTTGATTATCTTATGGCCTCTTCCCAGCAGCAGGATTTCGATGACACGATGCGAAAAATTTTGTCATTGAAAGCCCTGTCGCAGGAGATGAATCGGTACAACGCTCTCCATATCAAGCGGGCGTGGGTAGATGGTGCCGAAGACGTACAGCAAACCATTGCGAAATTGTCGGAACAGATCAGCTGGTATGTCAATGAAAATAATTTACAGGAAAAGAAGAACATTTATTTCCAAGTGAAGGAAATACAGAAAAAGGCGATTCTCATGAAGGGCCACGAACCGAAAAAAGAGAAAGCGTTTATGTGGATTTCAGAGGCGGCCCCGACCATTACGCTGCCTATGGAACGACCGCTCAAGATGCCCCCTGTTAAAATGGAACTGGAGACGGACACTTTGGAAATGGGACAGCACCACGGCAGTTTGGATGCCATTTTCAACCAAGTCTATGTGGATAAAGTGGTGCTGAAATCCCATATTGAGGAATTATTGGAAACCCGAAAGAAAGTTACACTGAAGGAAGTGCTCGATGTATTTCCTTTGGAAAAAGGTTTGTTTGAACTATTGGCCTACATGGAAATTGCCAAAAGTGAGCCTAGCCATTTTACGCCCGCTAAGGAGACCATTGCCTTTGTAGGCATTGATGGACGGAATCGGTATGTCACTATGGATCGGATTATTTTTGAAAAGAGGGATCGCTGATGGAGAAAGCAGATATCATATTTTCTACGGCTTTGATTCAATTGCTGCAAGGGGTGGTAGTGAAAGGAAGCCAGCCGGAAATTTGGAATACTTTGACCACACAGCAGTATCGTATCGGTGAATATATGGAAAAGATCGGTCTTTCTTTGGAAATTGATACCGAAGGGGGCTATGCGTTCTTGCGGCAGAAAGACAGTGACGAATTGCCGCATTTGGTGAGAAAGCAACCGCTCACGTTTAAAATGAGTCTTTTTCTGGCGCTCCTTCGCAATGAAATCAATGAATTTGATGGGGCCAATGGGGACAGCATGCTGGTGGTGAAGGAAGAGGAAATGGTGCAGAAAATGAAGCCCTATTTCCCAGAAACTTCTGATGAGGTGAAATTTATCAATTCTATCAAAACCTGTTTTTCAAAAGCATTGGATATGAAAATCGTCATGCCTGTCCGGGACAATGAACTGGCTTATGAAGTGCAGCCTATTTTACGTCGTTTCGTCGATGCGGAATGGCTCAGTGAATTTAACAAAGAGCTGGAACGGTATGTAGAAGAAAATGGTTTGCAAGTGGAAGAAAAGGAGGAGAACGCCCATGAATCTATTTGATTCCGATGAAACGAGCGGTGTCGGTCCTGGTTTTCGCATGCGCCGTTTGGAAGTGTACAACTGGGGGACTTTCGATGGAGCGGTTTGGGATTTTGAGCTAGGGGGACATACCTCTCTTTTGACTGGGGAAATTGGTTCCGGGAAATCCACTTTGGTGGATGCTATTCTGACCCTTTTGATTCCACAACCGAAAATCAATTACAACAAAGCAGCCGATGCAGGCAGCAAAGAGCGCTCTCTCAATTCCTATGTACGTGGGTATTATGCGAAACGGAGCAATGAGTCCGGCGAGGAAGAACCGGTGGCCCTTCGTGATAAAAATAAATATTCGGTTATTTTGGCTGTTTTTGCTGATGCGGAAAATAATAGTTTTATCACCTTGGCACAAGTATTTTATTTCACGCCCGGCAGTGATAAACCGACTCGTTTCTTCGTGGTGGCAGAGAAAGTACTATCCATTAAGCAGGATTTCGGCGGTTTTGGAAATAATATCACGGACTTGAAAAAGCGGCTCAAACGGGTTCCTTACGTAGAAATTTTCAATGACTATACCTCATATGCAGTGCGGTTTAAGTCCCTGTTTGGTATCGAACAGGAAAATGCATTGGATCTGTTCCAACAGACCGTTTCAATGAAAAAGGTAAATGGTATCACCGATTTCGTTCGGAAAAATATGCTTGGCGATGTGGATATGGGGGAAATGAATGACAATATCCAGCGACTTCTTACCCGTTTCCATGATTTGAAAAATATTCATGATGCCATTCTCAGAGATCGGGAGAAAATGGAACTTTTGGAACCGATCGTCAAGGCGTCCGATGTGTACGACCAGTGTCTCAAAGAAGAGGCAGAACTTTCTCTCATGTCTGATGGGGTGGCTCCTTATTTGGCGAAAGAGGAAATCAAAATCCTGACAGAAGAACTGGCGAAATGTGACAAAGAGCGGAAAGATATAGAGACCCGCCTTTCTGCCATGCAGCAGGAATCGGAGCATATGTCTGATGAAATTGACAACAAGAAAAAGGAAAGTTGGGAAAAAGGGGGCAGCCAGCTCGATGCGGCTCGCAAAGATTTGAAACTCTATGAAAAAGATTTGCAAATGGTCCTTTCCAAAGTGCAAACTTACAAATCCTATGCGTCGCAGTTGAAATTATCATTGCCCTTGAATTTGGATGCCTTCATGAAACAGAGGAAAACGTTAGAAGACATGGTCACTTCTTTCCGTGAGGATTTCGATGACTTGGATCAGAAAAAATTTGAGGCCGACAGTCGGGAACGGGAATTGGTGACACAGATTGCCAATGACCGGGCAGAATTGGATTCTTTGAAGAAACGGGATTCCAACATTCCAGAACAGTTTATTTCTATCCGAAAGAATTTGTGCCACGACCTGGTGGTTCCTGAAGGGGATATGCCTTTTGCTGGGGAAATCATGGAAGTCAAACCTAGCGAGCAGAAATGGGAAGGGGCTCTGGAACGACTGCTCTCCGAATTTGGGGTGTCTATGTTGGTGCCAGAAGCACTGTATGATAAAGTCATCCAGTGGATGGAATCCCATTTCCTTGGTCGTCGCATGGTGTACTATCGGGTAGATGAATACACCCGCCCGGTGGATATGACCGAACTTCCTCCCCAGGCAGCGGCACGAAAGATGAATATCAAGAAAGATTCGCCCTATGCCAGCTGGTTGGCTGCAGAACTGTACCACCGCTTTGACCACATTTGCGCAGAAACCACTAAGGATTTCAAAAAGGCTTCCTTTGCTCTTTCCTTAGGTGGGCAGATTAAGACCGGCGGACGTCGTCACCAAAAAGATGACCGTCGCCGCATCGATGACCGTCGTTTTTATGTATTGGGGTTCTCCAATAAAGAAAAAATCACTCTCATTCAGAAAGAACTGACCCAGCTGGAAGCGGAAAAAGAAAAAGTAGCCACTCAAATTGCTGCGTTCAAAGAAAAAAGAGATCTTTTGATTCGTCACCAGAATGCGGCAGACTCATTACTCCGCATGGACCAATTCAAAGACATCGACCAGTTGTCCTTTATGGAACGGGTGGACCGGCAGAAGAAACGTATCAAAGAGCTGATGAATAATTCACAGGTGTTGGCTCGTTTGGAACGAGAAATCGCCCAGCTCACCAAAGCATGGAAAGCCATGCAGGAGGATATCAGTCATTGCCGCAGTGCTTTGGGGAACGTAAAGGCTCGCGTGGATATGTACCAGGAAAAGCAGAAAGATGACCAGAAGATGTTGGCAGCGGCACCGGAGCATGTGGCGAGAGAAGGATTTGCTCTTTTGGAAGACCATCGAGAAGATATCATTGGCAAGGGGTTCTTTACGCTGAAATCCATGCAAGAAAAGAATGGTATGTATACCCGCTGGATCAATGGACGTAAAGAGCAGTGCAGCAATCGGAAGGAAGAACAGGGAGCCATCATGACCTCTGGCATGTCGAAATACATGCAATATCTGACGGTGCACAATGAAGGGGATCCAAACCTGACCAATGAACTGAATCGGGCCAATCGCAATGAATACAAAGAACTCCATCGGCGTATCAAAGAAGATGACTTGCCAAAGCTGCTTCCGAAATTCAAGAAACGACTTCGGGAAAATACCATCCAGGATATGGCCATTTTCCAGTCCAAACTGCTTGGCAATCGAGATGTCATTAAAGAACGAATTGAAGAAATCAATCAGTCTCTTTATGATATCGATTACAACAAAGGCCACTACATTGAAATCGAGTGTGTAGAAACCTTAAATAATGAAATTCGTCATTTCCGTCAGCAGCTGAAAGCCTGCACCGATAGCTCTATTTCTGGCAGCGATGACAATTATAATGAAGAAAAGTTCCTGGAAATTGAAAAAATATTGGATCGCTTTAGCGCTAGCCGCCCGGGCCATGCAGAAGAAGACCGCCGGTGGACCCAGATGGTGACTGATGTGAGAAACTGGTTCACCTTTGCGGTGTCTGAACGGATTCGTCAGGACGATGGTAGCCAGGGACCAGAATTTGAACACTATACCGATTCTTCCGGTAAGTCCGGCGGGCAAAAAGAAAAACTGGCTTACACCATTTTGGCAGCCAGCTTCGTCTATAGCTTCGGTATCGCAGGGAGCGGTCGTCTTCCCACCTTCCGTTTCACTGCCATTGATGAAGCATTTCTGAAGAGTTCTGATGAATCGGCTCGGTTTGGCTTGGAATTGTTCCGCAAAATGGGGCTGCAACTCTTGGTTGTGACCCCGCTGGCGAAGATTCCCACCATTGAACCGTTCATTTCTCATCTGGGATTTGTCAGTCAAAATGACAAACGGCAGTCTGAATTGCGCAACATGACCATCGGCGAATACCGAAAGGAATTCAAAGAACATGAAAAGAAAACTTCTTGAAGAGGAATTGAAAGAAAAACTATCTAAAGGGGAAGCCAGCGGGAAATTGTATCGGGCACTGGTGGAGCCGGTAGAGCCGCCATATTTCAAAATGGTGCTGAAGCTGCCAGAAGAAATCGCAAGTTCCTGGAAGGATATCCTTTCCTGGTCTGATTTCTGGCGGCAGCCCAAAAAGGATCGGCAAGGGAATCCTCTGTGGCACATCGAAGAAAAAAGAAAACAAATTCCCGGCTTTGGAAAACAGACACTGCCGGTTCGGCTTTTGGTAGATACGCCAGAAGAGGTGTTTCAGCTTTTGGGGCTCACAGAGAAACAGCATCGCTTTGAGAACCTATGGAAAGAAACAGAAGAAAAAGAACCGACTCTCCAGCCATGGCTACTCAAATATTTCAACCGCATCGATGAAGAAGGGTTCTATCCTCTGTATTTCCCTATTGCGACATTTATGAAACACAAGGCCCTCAAAACCGAAGGATATCTCAGGGAATGGTCTATTCCGGGGGTGGATACGAAATTTCTGGAAACCCACCAATTCTTAACCAAAAGTCTTTGGAATGCACTCTTTCCCGACAATCAGGTGACAAGCCTTCCGGAGCTGTTGGAAAAACTTTTTGTAGAAAATCTGCCAGTGCCGCAGATTTGTGTTCGCAGTTTGGATGAATCGCAGACTTTCTGCGGCGTATCGAAACTCTTTCTTTCTCAAGATGAAATTGCCCATTTCCATCCAGCGGCCCATCGGGTTTTTATTACGGAAAACAAAGTCAATGGCTATACCTTCCCAATGGTAGAAGATAGTCTCATCCTGTTTGGCATGGGCTATGGCGTCTTGGAATTGGCACAGGCCGCTCCCTGGTTGGCTGATAAGGAAATCTATTACTGGGGCGACTTGGACCATGATGGATTCAATATTCTCAGCAATCTTCGAAAAGTATTGCCAGAAATGAAGATTCACTCCTTCCTCATGGATAAAGAAACGCTTCTGGCCTATGTGGATCCGAAAGTGAAAGATACAGGAAATACTACCACCATCCCGGACCATTTGACCGTTAGCGAAAAAATGGCGTGGAAATTGATTCACGACAATGGTTGGCGACTGGAACAAGAGCGGATTCCTCATGATGAAGTGGAATGGGCCGTGGAGGCAATGCTATTAAGTTAAGCGAAATATGCGATGATTTCTGCTGATGCAAAGGTTACTCAGGTTTCTCAGGATACTGAGGTTTCTCACGTTTCTCGAATGAGCTAATAGGCACATTCGAAGAACCTGAGCAACCTGAGAACCCTTAGAAACTTTGGAGCCTGTCCTTACTAGCGGAATCATACTTACTAACGCAAATCCTTAACTTAACAGCATTGGCCGTGGAGGGGCTATTGGAGAAAAAAAGTTGTTAGTTGTCTGTTGTGAGTTGTTGGTTTATGTGCCGCGTACTTCTGTGACAATTAGCATTTTCCTAGAAATTACAGGTTCTAAGGGTTCTAAGAGTTCTGAAGGTTTCTCGAATGGGCCGATAGGCACTAAGGGTATCATCTCATTTGAGGCCCGTAAGATCCTTAAGTACCCTTAGAACCTTGAGAACCTTTGGTGATTGTTGTTGGTTGTTATGAGGCAAACAACTAGCAACTTCTATATTGATAAATGTAGAACTATATGGTAATATATAGATATAGAAGAAAATCAATTAAGTGGATTGTGGCTAGCGAAGAATCGATGACAATGACGCTATCGTTCCCTAATCCCTAGGACCTAGTCACCAGTCACCAGTCACCAGTCACCAGTCACCAGTCACCAGTCACTAGTCACTAGTCACCTCATTCTGTGTTCTGCGACCTGCAGAGAAAGGAGCACATCATGACACTTCATATCTATTATTGCCCATCTTGCGATTCTTTCCTTTTTAAAACCGGAGAAGAAATGACTATTTCTTGCTGCGGCGAGAAGTTACAGCCCTTAGCAGCCGGCACCACCGATGGGGCTCGGGAAAAACATGTACCGGTGGTGACCCACGAAGGGGATTTCCTGCACGTACAAGTGGGAGAAGTGCTGCATCCTATGCTGGAAGCCCATTACATCCAGTGGATCGCTTTGGTGACAGAAGAGGGATTCCAGGTGCGTTACCTGAAACCGGGCGAAGAACCGAAAGCGACTTTTGCTGACGTACCCCATGGCGTGGTATATGAATATTGCAATCTTCACGGACTTTGGAAATGTGAATTTTAAGATTGGTGATTCGGGACTGGCAACTTGTGACTGGGACATTCTCAGTGATGGGTTGCCGGTCTTTTTAGTTGGCAGTTATCGGTTAACAGTTAGCAGTTAGCAGTTAACAGTTAACCGTCAACCGTCAAACGCCAACTGCCAACCGCCAACTGCCAACCGTTACTCCATATCTCTTACCATACGATACGGAGGGCGCTGGGGATGCGAAGGGTATGGAGTTGTTCTGACATATCCATATAAAATTCTACGTCGGTATAGATGGTATCGAGTACTTCTGGGAAGGTGGCATCCACTTCGGGATGGAAGGTATATTCCAGATAATGGGGCATCCAGCCGGCCTGAATAAAGAAATATTTCATGGCGTTCATATTAGTAGGAAATTCTAAATGAGAGGCTTTGAGTAAATCGTCTCCTGTGACCGCATCGAAACCAAAGTAAGAGGCAATGGATAGAACCAGTAATTTGATGCGATAATCCTTTTCCAGCGCATCTAGGATATCCATACGAATAGAAAGAGTAGAAGCGATCCGACGGATTTCTTCTGCTCTTTTCGTATATTCCTCTTCCGTGATGGAAAGAGGAAATCCATTTTTCATGTGGGATAATAACCCCTGTGGTTTCATAGTCATATTAGCATCTCCTTTTTTCTTTTTATTTAGCATACCATAAAATAAAAATGAGGCGCAACAATATATGGGACGCAGGTTGCTTTGGATTCATTGATTGCATAGAGGACCCATACATGGGCTGATGGAGTTATTTCAACGTGGCTCACTTTAGTTTGCCAAATTTTCCCTAGAGTTAGGTATTGCTTCACCGTTATGATTTGATACAGAAAGCCGTTACCGCTAGTGCTTTGAGATTTCTCCACTCTCCTACACATCCAGTTTCATAGCATGTGTTTTATTTTGCACAAAATACGACCGGTCGAAATGACGTTTGTGGTTAGCGGCACACTTGAGGAACCTGAGCAACCTAAGCACCTTGAGCAACCTGTCATAACCTGCTAAATATGATACAATAAGAGAAAATCGTTATTTCTAACAGTGGAAGAAAAAGGAGTGAAGAAGGATGGATCCATTTGTTCACCTTCATGTCCATACAGAGTACAGTCTTTTTGATGGCACGTGCCGGATTAAGGATTTAGTGTCTTACGTGAAATCTTTGGGGCAGACTGCCTTGGCCATTACGGACCATGGGGTCATGTATGGGGCGGTGTACTTGTATCGGGAATGTCTGGCCCAGGGGATTAAGCCCATTATCGGATGCGAAGTGTATGTGACCCGGGGCAGCCGGTTTGAGCGGCCCAAGGGGGAGAAGGAAAAGCTGGGCCATCTGATTCTTCTGGCAGAAAACAACGAAGGGTACCAGAACTTGGTGAAAATTTGCTCCAAAGGTTGGACAGAGGGGTATTTCCATAAGCCACGGGTAGACCATGAGCTGCTTCGGAAATATCACAAAGGGGTCATCGCCATGTCTGCTTGTGTGGCTGGGGAGTTGCCTCAGGCCATTTTGAATCATGACATGGACGAAGCCAGGAAGGTGATTCAGTTCTATATTGACACTTTCGGGAAGGACAATTATTTCATCGAATTGCAAAATCATCAGCTCCCAGAAGAAGCGGCTTGCCGTCCCACTTTGGCTGCGTTGGCGAAGGAGTATGGGCTGGGCCTGGTGGCTACCAATGATTTCCACTACGTTCGCAAGGAAGATGCCCGAAGCCAGGAAATCAAACTTTGTATTTCCACCGGTAGCACCTTAGATGACCCCAACCATTTCCGTTTTGCCAATGATGAATTTTATTGCAAGAGCGGCGATGAGATGAAGGCCATTTTGGGGCAGTATGAAGGGGCGTTGGACAATACGGCGAAAATTGCGGACCGGTGCAACGTGACCTTTACCTTTGGGGACCACAAGCTCCCGTCTTTTGACGTGCCTGAAGGGGAAACGTCGGCCAGCTATTTGCGGAAATTGTGTGAAGCCGCCATTCCGGAACGGTATTCCCATCCCACTGGGGAGGAACAGAAGCGGCTCGATTATGAATTGTCTGTCATCGACCAGATGGGCTTTTCCGACTATTTCCTCATCGTCATGGATTTCATCCATTATGCAAAGACCCACGAAGTGCCTATCGGACCGGGCCGTGGCAGTGCGGCCGGCAGTATCGTAGCGTACTTGCTGCACATCACAGAAATTGACCCCCTTCGGTTTGACCTTCTGTTTGAACGTTTCCTCAATCCGGAACGTGTGTCCATGCCTGATATTGATACGGATCTGTGCTATCGAGGCCGCGGAAAGGTGATTGAGTACTTGGCCAGGAAATATGGAGATAGCCAGGTGGCGCAGATTATCACCTTTGGCACCTTGGCGGCCCGGGCGGTCATTCGTGACGTCGGTCGTGTCATGAACTTGCCTCTTCGCGATGTGGATAAGATTGCAAAAATGGTACCTAGCGGTCCAGGGGTGACATTGAAAAAGACCTTGGACGGGTCCAAAGAATTTAAGTCTTTGTATGATTCGGACCAGACGGTGCATACCTTGATTGACCATTGTCTGGACTTGGAAGGGCTTTCTCGTAACTCCGGTACCCATGCAGCCGGCGTGGTGATTTGTTCACAACCAGTGGACGATTACGTGCCCATTCAGCTCACCCAGGATGATTTTATTCAAACCCAGTATGAAAAAGATTTGGTGGAACAACTGGGGCTTCTGAAAATGGACCTTCTGGGGCTTCGCAATTTGACGGTCATCCATGATGCATTGGAAATGATTAAGGTCAATCGGGGGATCGACCTGGATATTGAACGCATTCCTAGCGTGGACGAAAAGACTTGCCAGATGCTTTGCGAAGGGGATACCATCGGGGTTTTCCAGTCTGAATCCACTGGATTCACCAACCTTCTCATGAAACTCCATCCGGACCGGTTCGAAGATTTGATTCCAATGGTGGCGCTGTACCGACCGGGACCACTGGGAAGCGGCATGGCGGAAGATTTCATCAAGAGAAAACACGGAGAGATTCCTATCGAATACCCCCATCCGTCCCTGGAACCGATTCTGAAAGAAACCTATGGGGTTATTCTCTACCAGGAACAGGTCATGCAGATCGCCTCTGCCATGGGGGGATTCAGCCTGGGCCAGTCCGATATGCTTCGCCGCGCCATGGGCCATAAAGAACCGGAAATCCTGCAGAAGAACCGGGATACCTTTGTCGAAGGGGCTGTGAAGAATGGCGTCAAAGAAGAAACCGCCA
Source organism: uncultured Dialister sp. (assembly GCA_934216155.1). Lineage (GTDB taxonomy): Bacteria > Bacillota > Negativicutes > Veillonellales > Dialisteraceae > Dialister. The sequence continues at coordinate 6,780 of CAKQBK010000028.1, read as the reverse complement.
ACTATGTCTTTGACCTGATGGTTCATTTCGCTGGATATGGTTTCAATAAATCTCACAGCGTGTGCTATGGTTGGATTGCTTGGCAGACCGCTTATCTGAAAGCCCACTACCGTCCAGAATTTATGGCGGCCATGATGACTTGCTACAATGGGGACAAAAACAAAGTGAGTCGCTATATTTCCGATACCAAACGGGCCGGCGTAGAAGTGGCTGCCCCGGATGTGAATCTGTCAGAAGCCTATTTCTCTGTCAGTGGAAATAAAATTCTCTTCGGCTTGGACGGCATCCAGAACGTAGGGGAGACCGCCGTGGAATCCATCATCGAGGCGAGAAAGAAAGGGGGACCTTTCCAATCCCTGTCGGATTTCCTGGAACGAGTGGACGGGAAAGGCTTCAATAGTCGTGCCTATGAAAGCCTCATCCGCTGCGGGGCCTTGGATTCGTTCGGCCCCAACCGGTCCCAACTTTTGGCGGTGCTTCCGGAAGTGATAAGCGACGTGTCAGCCAATCGGGCGGACCGGGAATCGGGGCAGCTTAACCTCTTTGGCGGCGATGATATGAAGAAAACCGTCACCTATCCCGACCTGCCTGATATGAGCAATGCCGATAAAATTGATTGGGAACGAAAACTTTTGGGCTTCTACGTCAGTGGCCATCCGCTGGATTCGTATAAAAAACAAATGGCCCGGTGCACCCCTATTTACCATTTGGAAGCCGAAGGGGCCTCCTACGATGGAAAGATGGTCACCATCGGCGGCACCATCACCCGCATCAAAGGAACCGTCACGAAGAAAGGGGCCCCCATGGGCTATGTGACATTGGAAGATTATGATGGGGAAATGGAAACGGTGGTTTTCCCATCTACGTGGGAAACGGCTCGTCCCTTCCTGAAAGAAGATCTCCCGGTGTGCATCCGCGGCCGGGTACAGTCCAATGAACGGGATGTGAAAGTGCTGGCCGAAGAAATCATCCCGATGGATCATTTTTACCAGGCCGTCCGCGCGCCAGTAGACGAAGTGCATCTCTATGTGGATGAGAACCACGAAACCCCCGCCATCAGCGACGCCCTGGCACGGGTTCTCCTTTCCTACCATGGAAATACACCGGTTTTCCTTCACATCCAAAGGACTCGGCAGGAAATACGGATGATTCCTAAATTCCACGTGGATTTTTCTGGAGAAGCGGAAAATGCATTGAAAGGACTGTTGGGAAATGCAGCGGTGGAAGGACGGAAATTCAATTAGGAATGAGGAATGAGAAATTAGGAATGGTGGAAGGGGCGCATCAACTTATATAGCGCCCCAATACCCCTATTTTATAAAACGATGCATAACTAGTACTGAAAATGGATTGGGTATTCTCTTTATATACTTTACATTTTATTGAGGACCAGAGTATATCAATGTAAAATGATATTTCTCAGGTATAAAGTTTGTGTTTTGGTTATTTTCATATATTTAGAGAAAGAAGTGGTGCATATGCCGAATGATAGTTCTTTGGAACAGCCAAATCAAGAAACCATAGAGGCGATGTTGGAAGGTGAGCAGATTGCTAAAGATTCTTCGGTGAAAGGTTATCGTGATTTAGAGACTTTTTTTTCAGATTTAAAATCATAAAAATGCAAAATGAAAGGCTAGAATTTTATCTTCTTATGAAATAATGAATGATAAGTTCTAGCCTTTTTGATTGATTTGGATAATAATGTAGAAGTTTATCTGCACGTTTGAGAAACCTGAGCCACCTGAGAATCGTGAGGAACCTAAGCAGCTTAGTACCACTAGTGGTATTTCAATATCAAATTGTATCTGCCCAAAGTGTCCCATTTATGTTATACTGAAACAGATGAATTATATTGGAAAAGTAGGAGTATTTATGGGTGACTAGTGGCTAGTGACTAGTGACTGGTAATTCAGGAAATATACGTTTCCCTGATTATTAGTTACCAGTCACGAGTCACCAGTCTACTAGTCACCTATTGCTAAAAAGGGGGCTATTATGAAGTTTCTGGTTTGTATCAAACAGGTAGTGGATACATCCAAAATGGAAGTGGATCCGACTACCGGACGTTTGAAGCGAAACAATGCAAACAGCATTATGAATCCGCTGGACCTTCATGCATTGGAAGCTGCATTTGCTTTGCGTGACCAGGTGGGAGGCACCGTGACGGTTATCACCATGGGACCGCCGCAGGCAGCAGCTGTACTGAAAGATGCCATCGCTATGGGCGCTGATGATGTGTACCTGGTGACCGATCGTGCCTTTGGCGGCGCTGATACTTTGGCGACCAGCTATACCCTGTCGGCTGCGGTGAAGAAATTGGGCACCTTTGACCTGATTTTCTGTGGACAGGAATCCATCGACAGCAACACCGCTCAGATTGGGCCGGAAATGGCCGCTACCTTGGGCATTGCAGACGTAAGCGCTGCCACAGATATTTCCTTTGAAAAAGAAGGATTTGTTACCGTGAAACGCCTCATGGGCGATGTGACGGAAGAATTGGAACTGAAGCTTCCGGCGGTTGTCACTGCCACGGAAGCCCTGAATGCACCTAGATATCCAAGCATCAAAGGCCTTCTGAAAAAAGATGAAGTCGAAATTCATCAGCTCACCGCTGCTGACCTCGATGTGGATCCAGAAAGAATCGGCATGAAAGGCTCCCCGACCCAGGTCCGCCAGGTTCGTCCGGTGGTACCGCCGAAGAAAGAAAATCTTCGTATCGAAGGGAAAACGGCGGAAGAAGCTGTAGATGCCCTGTTTGAAGCTGTGAAAAAATTGAATGTCATGTAAGGAGAGCAAACATGGATTTTTCTGATCATAAAGGAATTTATGTCATTGGCGCTCTGCTCCATGGCAAAATTCAAAAAGTAACTGGAGAACTCACCGGCGAGGCCCGCATTTTGGCTGACCAGCTGGGAGAAAAAGTAGAAGTGGTGCTCATCGGCAGTGACCTTAAAGATGATGCCTGCTCATTGATTTCCCTTGGTGCCGATACGGTCTATGTCATCGATCACCCGCTTCTGGCTCATTATGACGGCAAAGCGTACCAGAAAGCACTGGCTGGTTTCTTGAAAAAAAAGAAACCTGATACCATCATTTTCGCAGCCACTGCTGTGGGCCGCGACTTGGCACCTCGTCTGGCAGCTGAACTGGTTTGCGGCGTCACCGCTGACGTGACCGAACTGTCTGCTGATGTAGAAAAGAAATTGGTCATCTGGTCCCGTCCGGCCATGGATGGAAATATTATGGCCGATATCATTAGCCCGAACTATCGCCCCCAGGTAGGCACCGTCCGTCCTGGTATTTTCAAATATCCAACCGCTGATTCCAGCCGAGTAGGGGTCGTACTTCCGGTCCAAGTATCCTTGGAGAAGGAAGATCTGGGCACCGTGCTTAGAAATATCATTCACGGCGAAAAAGATGACCATCCGGTAGAAAATGCCAAAGTCATCGTAGCCGGTGGTCGCGGCATCCGCACCAAAGAAGAATGGGACAAACTTCATGAACTGGCAGACCTGCTGGGTGCTGCTGTGGGCTGCTCCCGTCCGATTTCTGAACAAGGCTGGGAACCTCATAGCCATCAGATCGGTCAGACCGGTAAAGGGGTCGCTCCGAAAGTGTACTTCGCTTTCGGCATTTCCGGTGCTATGCAACACATGTGCGCAGTCAATGCAGACATCGTGATTGCCGTAAACAAAGATAAAAAAGCACCGATCATGGAAATGGCGGACTATGCTATCGAAGCGGACCTGAAAGAATTCCTGCCACTTTTCATTGAAAAGGTGAAAGAACTGAAGAAATGACTTCCTTGTCTCACATAATGATGTAACCGATAGCCCAAAGGTTATTATTTTCTGAGTTTCGCTACATACGCAAGGTGCTAAGCCGGTTAGTGTCAAGGTTATAGTTCGATGATTCGGCGATCTTGACAAGGCATTGAAATAGTTTGCGGCAAGGTTATGAAAGGTTACTTTGTACGATTACTAAAATAACCTTTTATACCCCTTTGGGTGGCGATTTGATATTTCTATGTAAGATTTACCAACGTGGCAGAAAAATAACCTGCCCGTAGGGCTAACCTTTTGGGCGATGGGGTATCATCACGATGTGGGATTTGACCAATAAAAATAATATATTTAACGGAGGTGAAACATATGGCACAAACTACCATATACTACAACCACAATTACTACTATGATTTCTCCAAAATCATAGCAGCAGACGACAGAGGCCTGCAATTTGGCGATGGCTGCTACGAATGGATTCGGGTCTATCATGGCCGTCCGTTCGCCCTCTCCTATCACACCGACCGTCTCTATCGCTCCATGCGTCTTTTGGGCATTCGCCCGGTGACCGCACCGGATGAATTCACTGAAATCATCGAAGTGGTAGTGGAAGAAAGCGGCATTACCGAAGGGTATGTGAAAATCATCGTTACCCGTGGACAGGGCGATCATGACTTCACCATTCCAGCTAGAAATAAACTGCGTCCAAATGTATTGATTTATGCCAAACCAATCAACCTGGACTCCATTGCCAAAGTACAGGATGGCGTACAGTGCATCACCATGAATGACGACCGTGGACACCACTGCGATATCCTCTCCTTGAACCAGTTGAACAACATGATGGCTCGCGCAGAAGCACAGAAAAAAGGTGCTTACGATGCGATTTTCATCAAAGATGGCCTCCTGACCGAAGCCTCCCACTCCAACGTATGCATTGTCAAAGCCGGCGTCATTTGGACCCCTGCAACCAATGAATACATGATCCGTGGCATCACTCGTTCCCTGGTTCTCTCCCGCGTGGCACCGACTGCCGGCGTCACCTCCATCGATGACGGGGCAGAACCAATTCGCCTGGATACCATGATGGATGCAGAAGAAGTCTTCCTTACCAACTCCGAAGACGGCATCATTCCAGTCCTTTCTATCGACGGAAAACCGATCGCTGATGGAAAAGTCGGCAATGTAACCAGAAAGATTCAGGAACACTACGCGCACCTCATGAAAGACGGTTTGCCGTAATAGGTGAGTCATTCGATTTGATTTTTAAAAGGATAGAATCATGTTTGTAGAAACGTGATTCTATCCTTTTTGCGTGGGAATTTGGGGACTAAAGGGATGTTGTTGGTTGATGGTTGGTTGATGGTTGTTTGTTGATTGGTTTACGTGCCGAGTCCTTGCATGGCAACTTGCTTAGGCGAGAGTGGCATTGGTTTAGGGTTTAAGGTTTAAGGGCTATCATTCAAACCCTAAACCATAAACCAATGGGGCTTTGGATTTATGCAAATTGTAAAAGAAGAGCTTTGAGTATAAACCAAACAACTAACAACAAAATCAAAGTAATCAAATTCTAATCTTCAAAATGTTCGTTTTTTTAGGAAAATTTCCGTTTTTATAGATAGAGGGGGAATGTGAAAGGCAGTTAGAAGTGAGAAGTTAGAAGTGAGAAATGGTATAAGTCCCATAACGGATTGTCGTACCGTTAGTGTTTTATACCGCTAGAGCTGCCCCCTCAGCCTTCGGCAGCTCCCCCGACAGGGGAGCCGAGACAGCGGTGTAAACTTACTTAGCGGCGCACAAGTTAAAAAGCGCCGCAAGTTAGAAATAAGTTTAACGAAAATCTAATATGAATAGGTTGTTTTTGAACATGGCTATTTCGTTTATATAGATAGAGGGGGAAAATGCAATGAGGAATTAGGAATGGTGGTGTCAATGGAGGACATACTAAAACGGGAAGTCTCATTTCATACCGTTTGTCATACAAAGTGCTGCAAGGAATAACACAAAGATTCCTCCACGTTGGTCGGAATGACGGAAAGTGGGGATCTACGCTGGATGGAAAGAAAAGAACGCAAGAGAGCGAAAATATGGCTAACAGATAGGCGATAAAATGCGCAAAGGCATGTAAGTCATTCTGCACTAGCGTCATTTCGACCGGTCGTATTGGTGCTGAATGGTGGAAAAGTTATGAAACTCGATGTGTAGGAGAGTGGAGAAATCTCGCAGCACTAGCGGGAAGGGCGAACGGAAACATCTCGTTACGGTGTGTCGCAAAGTAGGAGACATGTTGTTTGTTGATGGTTGTTTGTTGTTGGTTTACCCGCCGAGTTCATTTGTGACAACTTGCCATGAAGGAAGCGGCATTGGTTTATGGTTTAAGGTTTAATTGATACCCCCTAAACCTTAAACCAATAAGGTTGTGTATTTGTGCGAATTGTATCTGAAGAAGTCGGAGAGTAAACCAAACAACTACCAACAGACAACTGCCAACAAAATAAAAATTTTAGAAATTTGATGTTGTGATTTTTTGGTACTTCTGCAATTTTAATATATGGAAGGGAAAATGGTGACTGGTGGACTAGTGACTCGGGGTTATTTGGTTTACGTGCCGAGTTCTTTTGTTGATAACTTGCCGAGATGAAAGAGGCAATGGTTTAGGGTTTAAGGTTTGAATGATAACCCCTAAACCTTAAACCAATGTGGATTTGTTTTTGTGCGAAATGTACTATACGAACTCGGAGCATAAACCCAACAACCGATAACTAACAACAAAGTAAAGTTTTTCATTTCCATGATACGCATCACGTTTCATTGCTAGTGGTGTGTATCATGGAGGTGAAAAGCCTCTGAAATATTCAAATCTTCCGGACCGAAACAGGATCTTTGTCATTTTTTCGCTGCAGAGGAAAAATGATGAGGCATCTAGTGTAGGTGTACAGGATTTGGATTGGCAGATGCGAAGTACAAGTGTCTGTCATTGGTAGACGGTTAACAGTTT
>CAKQBK010000027.1 GCA_934216155.1 uncultured Dialister sp. | reverse complement strand
CGCCTTTTCTATTTTATTTGTTCAAATGTCAGTCTGTATCGTAGTTGAATGATATTTTGCAAGTGGGAAGTTTGAGTAATAAATAGCACAGAAAAGCGCCATCATGACTTCATTTCCCATGTCATAAAAAGGCACGGCAATGGCATCGCCATAATAGGTGTACCAGCAGATACCATACATAGCAGTAAGCAGAATCACATCTATGGCATTCAAAATTTCCAGCTGCAGTCTATGAAATACATCTTTATCCATCGTTATATCGGATCCCACTCCTTTGGTAATAAATTGTTGTTGGTTGTTTGGATCAGTAATGCCATAATCAAACACTTTCACCTCTGAGCTTGTCGAAGGATCTTTGTGTTTCCTGTACTAACGCAATATAAGGCTATCGGAATTCATGAAACTCTGTGTATAGGGCGTCGCTAGTTGTCTCATCACTTTCCCGCTAAGAAGAATTATGGCTCTTCGAGCCATTCTATCCCTGGCCTTCGGCCTGGCCCTTCTCCAAGGGAGCGACTCCGCTAAGATCGCATCCCCAACAACCATCAACCAATAACTAATTCCTCCCCTCAAAATCCTTATATGTCCTAGTCAATCCTTCTTTCAGAGACACCTGTGGCTTCCAGCCCAGATTGCAGATGGCTTTGGCATTGTTTAAAGAGGAGCGGTAGATATCCCCTTCTCTTGGTTTATCATAAACCGGTGTGATTTCTTTTCCTGCGATGCGGGAGAGGACTTGTACCAGTTCATTCAGGCTGGTTTCTTCTGTGGTAGACAGGTTGTATGCGGTATTTTTCGCATCGGTAGTGAGGGCTGCGATGATGCCGTCAGCAATATCACCGGCATAGACAAAGTCTCTGGTCTGCTGTCCATCACCAAAAATGGTGATACCTTTTCCCTGGGCCAGTCGTTTCGTGAAGATACTGATGACGCCACCCTCGCCGCCATCCCCTTGCCGTTCGCCATACACATTGGCAAAGCGGAGTACTACGTAGTCCAAGCCATAAGCCAAGTGGTACAGTTCCAAATATTTCTCTGCCGTCTTTTTGGTCAGGCCATAGAAAGAAAGTGGTGTCTGCGGCAGGGTTTCAGCGATAGGAAGCGCTTTCTTGTCCACATCGCCATAGGTAGCAGCGGAAGAGGAAAAGATGATACGCTTGACGCCATATTTCCGGCAACATTCCAGCATGCGGACTGTGCCGGCTACATTCTGATACATGTCATTCTCCGGATCCGTCATGGAATCACTTACCAAAGTCTGGGCTGCCAGATGCACTACCGCATCGAAATGTTCTTCTTGGAATAGGTCTTCCACCGCATCATCATGGGTATCCATGACCACCAGTTTCATATCTGGCAGAAGATTTTCACGAAGGCCAGTGGATAAATTATCCAGCGCTACCGCTTCATAGCCTGCTTCTTTCAGTTTTCTCATCAAGTGGGAGCCAATAAATCCAGCCCCGCCGGTTACGAGTATTTTCATAAAAATGCCTCCTGTATTTGTTGATGGTTGTTGGTTGTTGGTTTAAGTTAGCAGTTTGCTGTAGGCAGTTAGCATTAATGGAGCAGTTTTTAAAATATTTCAACACATACCATTAATCAACATTCTGAAATGATGGCTCTTCGTGCCATTTCTATCCCTAGCCTTCGGCCGTACCCTTCTTCAAGGGACAACAAGAAGTCGTAACCTGTTATGGTCACCTAGATTTCTTTACCAGTTGATAGTTGTTGGTTGTTGGTTTGTTGGAGAAGCATAGGTTAACATACCGATTTCCCGCCAATAAAGTTTACTCCTCATTGTGACTGTATCATTTTCCCATCAATCCAGCCCAACAACAAACAACCATCAACTAACAACATATCCTGCAAACTGCCTACTGCTTACTGCCTACCTAGTAAGCCCGCCACTTTACTCACAATCGCCTGTGGCGTCACACCCTTGCTATGTTTCCGCTTGCCGTGATGTTTTTCGTGATTTTCATCATAGTAGTCATAGTAGTAGTATCCGTAGCCATAGCCTTTCTTCTCCGTCGGCACCCCATTCAGCACCACACCAAGGATGTTAGCATGGCCGGCTTGCAGGCGTTTTTTTGATTCATTGGCTTCTTCCGGAGAGGTGAGACCGGAACGAACCACGAGAACAACACCATTGACCATGTTGCCCACAATGGCCGCATCAGTCACCGCTAAGACGGGTGGTAAATCCAAGAGTACATAGTCGTACTTTTCTCCCACTTCTTTTAGGATGGAAGACATCCTTTCAGATCCCAGCATTTCTGATGGATTCGGCGGGATAGGTCCGCTGGTGAGAACATCGAGATTTGGGAATACTTCTTTATTCACCACTTCTGCGAAGGGAGCTCCCATAGCGATGATATTGGTGAGGACTTTATTCAATAGGCCAAAGATTTTATGCTGCATAGGCTTACGCAGGTTGTTATCGATGAGCAGTACTTTTTTCCCATCTTGGGCCATAGTAAGGGCGATATTGGAAATGGTAGTGGATTTCCCTTCTCCCAGTACGCTGGAGGTGAAGGCAATATATTTCATCTGTTTTCCAGCTCCGGCAAACTGCAAATTTGTCCGGATGGCTCGATAGGTTTCCGAAATCGGGGACTTCGGATCATTTTCTACAATCAGTTTGATATCATTCATGATATTTTGATTCCTTTATATGCACTGGTATTTATAAACGCATCGTTTTTTTGGAGGGAAAGTAAGGATGTACGCTGAATAGGTCATATCCCATACCGTTAAATACAAAACCTTACTCCATTTTTACGGAACTAGTCTATCCTAGTTACCCCCCCGTTTTAAACAATCGTTTTATTTTATCAAAGAATCCGGTATCCGAATCCTGCGGTACTTCGTCGCCGGTCTGAGGTACCACACCAAGGACAGGAAGCTGCAGATGTTCTTCTACATCACTAGCCGTGCGAATCTTACGGTTCAAAAGTTCCTTAACAATCACATATCCGCTACTGCTGACAAGTCCTAGCAAAAATGCCAAACCCAAAGTCCGTACCTTTTGTTGTGCAATGGGATGCTCCGGAAGAGTTGCTTCATCAATAATCTGTACTTCGTTGGGGCCATGACTTCAGCAACTTTCGCTTCTTCCAGTCTCTTAGAAAGCATGACATAGATTTCCTGGGCCACATCGGCATCTCGTTTCACTCGGATATAGCCTTGCTGGGCTTCCGGAAGCTTGGAAATTGACTGGTCATTCTGTGCTTCCAAAGTGGCAATGGCAGAGTTTTTGCCATTAGCTACGGCAATAGCAGCTTCATTGGCAAATTTATCAGCCAGAAGTTTTTGCTGTACCGTATTAGAAAACGGTGCTTGCTGGGCAATGATAGCAGAGATTTCTTTTTCCAGATTGGCTTTCGTTTCTGCGATCTGTTTATTCACTTCCTGCATCTTCGGATGGGCATCGGTATATTTCCCGGTATAACCCGCCTTCGTAGTCTCCAGCTGTACCAAGTTTGCTTTATACTGCTGAATGGCTGGGCTACCGGCAATAGAAGCCCCCGCTCCTGCCAGTTGTCCATTGATACTAGAAAGTGCGGCCTGGGCGGTTTCCAGATCCAGCTGGTTCTGGGCTTTTACCTTGTCCAAGGTGGTAATCTGGTCTGCCAAGCCTTTCATCTGGTCATCGGTGGAATAAATCTTATGAGCCACCTGATAGGCTTTCAGTTTATCTTTTGCTTAAGACAGTTCACTCTTGGCCGATACCACACGATTTTCTAGGAATTTTCTAGTAGTCGCCGACTCTTCATGGGACAGCTCTGCCAGTCGATTCAAGAAGCCTTCTACCAAGAGCTGATTCGCTTCTCTGGCTTTTTCTGGGGTAGGCCCCGTCACATCGAGCTCCAAGATTTCTGTATCTTTAAAGAGTTTCGTTGTGATGCGACTCTTCACATACCCATCATAGTCAGGATATTTTCCATCCTTTAATTCTTCGGTCTGTTTGATGACCGGAATGACTACATTGCGGCTCTTTAAAATTTTCGCATTGATGTTCATTTTCTGATTCATCTGCTGCGCATTACCGACTGGCAACTGACTCAAGATGGAATCCGACAACCCTTTGTCCTGTTTCATTCTAAGCAAAGAGGTGGACTGATAGGTTGGCGCTGCTACCAATAAGTAGGCCCCTGCCAGTACCAGAAATCCACCGGTAATGGCAGCTATTTTCTTCCGATTGGCATTGATAATTTGCCATAGCTCTAATAGATCTATTTCTTGTTCGTTCACTGTGACTCTCCTTTACGGAAAATAGTAACAATAACATTTTATTCTTCAGCAATAGGGTTTAGGGTTTATCTCCCGTGCCCTTTCTGTACTCACATAGCAAAATATATTAACAGGCATTGGTTTAGGGTTTACCGGTTATGCACATTTCCCATTCTACAAGGTCTTCTTCTGTAACCAGTTCCTCATGTTTTCCATACACATACTTATTTTCTTGGACGCTGGATTGCGTTTTTCTTTTTAAGGAACTGATTAAGCTGTTGATTAGCCGAATGACCTTGACGGTTTGTTTATACAAAATCACCAATGTATTTCTATCCATAAATTGTAAATCTGCACAAGTTATCAAATGGGACTCTACTTCATAGGCAGAACCACGTGCATTATATAAGAAGTGAATATAATCTTTTCGGGTTCCTCTTCCTTGCCCTTCTGCTATGTTTGCTGAAATAGAAACGGCCGCTCTTTTAAGCTGTGATGTCAATCCATACATTTCTTCAGGCGGTAATTGTTCTACCGCCTTGTACACTGCTCGATACAAAGTCCGTGACTCTTTCCAGGCATCTAAATCCAAAAAGGTAAGCATATGCACCTCTTAGTATGTTGTAATGAAATGTTTTTTGGGGTTACTTTCCGAGTCCATTACTTATCAACAGCATGTCAAGAAAGTGTCATTGGTTTAAGGTTTTACATTCTGTATTAAAACCTTAAACCATTGCCTCTTTTTATTCGTGCAAGTTGTATCTAACCTACACGGAGCATAAACCTTAAACCAACAATTCTTTCATATTGGCTAATTGTAAAAAGTGTTCCCTGAAGCTAAACCATCATTTAATCTTTATCAATTCGAGATGCCTGATATGCAGCACTGAACAGCGGTGCAATATCTCTGGAGAAGCTGATGCGGCTATTTCTGGTCAGATACAGGATATCCCCTTCTTTCATTTCGTAGTTTTCTTTCATACTGCCAGTTTTGAGAAGGTTGTTCAAATTAATAGGAATGGCTTTATTGGTATCATCTTGGTGAATGAGCCAGATTTTCTTTTTCCCTGTATCCCAGGTAAAGCCTTGGGCCGCGCCGATGGCATCGATAATGGTGTGGCCTTTTGTCAGTTCATAGGCTCCCGGATTCTTGACTTCCCCAAAGACGAATACCCGGATAGTACCCAGTTTTACGACATTGACGGCTACATCGGGATGGACATAGTAGCGAGAAAGTCTTTTTTCTAAGGTATTGGTAAATTCGGACACCATCATCCCATTGGTATCGATTTCTCCTACCAAGGGAAAGGATACTTTCCCATCCGGTCGTACCAAGTAGGGTGAGTTACTGGCATTCTGGGTACTGGAGCTGATGTCCGTATCCTGTGTCACGATAATATTCAGTTGGTCTCCCGGCCGCAGGGTATAGTCCTCAGCCCCTGCCATAGCTGTCATCGCCGTAAATGCCAGCACCAAAGAAATAATTTTCTTCTTCACGGTCCCTCCAAATAGAATATGTATGGCATGATACGTAATATATTCTATTATACAATATATTTGATTCCATACACGGTCCTTTTGATTAGAAATTCCTTCATTTTACTGTTATTTTTTCATATCACCCAAAAATTCTAGAAAAGAAGCCTTTTTTCTTCTTTGTCGTGTTCCGTAGCGGTGGATCCGCATAATAGATCTTATTTTTTAAAATCATAGCCCCATGGGCATTACAAGCATCTATAAAATCGGCACCTTCTGTATAGCTATTTAGCGTCTTTTGGAAATCTCGGGTATCCGCATTTCTCCAATCCGTACGATGGGCATCAGAGCCTAAAAAATGAATGGCCCGGTGCTCATAGAGCCATTTCACATAGGTTTCTGTCTTTTCTCCAAATTGTCCGGAGAAACTCCCTATGTTGGACTGTGTTAAAAGCCCTTTTTCTATCCAATGCAGTAAATGGTCCGGTTTTTCCATAATATGCTTGTATCGTTCCGGATGGACCAGTATAGGCTGGTAGCCGCGAATCTGGAGCTCATAGATCAGCCGCCCTGTCCCTTCCAGGGTACTGGTAGGAAGCAATTCTATCAAAATGTAATGGGTCCCTGCTAGGCAGTAGTCATTTTTCCCATCCGGCAAATAGTTCAGTGTATCGGCATCGAAGCTGACTTCTGCTCCTGTATAAATATGAATAGGCAGGTTTGCTTTTGTCGCCTCTTCCTGTAAAGATGCTGCTCGTTCTTAGATGGAGTCCCAAGAAGGTACCACACCGCGACGGTGCATATGGGGTGTAGCAATGATGTCTGTCACACCGGATAGAACCGCCTGCTTCAGCATACCAAGAGACATTTCCAAAGAGCGGGAACCATCATCTCCCTCGATATCATAAAGGATATGTGAATGTATATCGATCATAGGCTCTCCTTATAGAGACAATAAAAGCGGACGGGTTTTCAGCCTAAACGGCCTCTACCCCCCCCGCAAATTTTTGTTCCAATTCTTCGCCAGAGAAGAAATTGTAAACACAAAGTTAAACAGTATTTCAAATTTCACAATATATTTCTTAATTTTTAGTATACATATTATAGCATAGCATGGTATATGATTAAACCCCTTTTTCTATATAATTTTTACATGTTTTAAACTTTTACAAACAAAAACGCATGAAATGGATATATATTGATGCAAAGGCTATATATCCATTTCATGCGTTATCTATTTAAGGGTTTAGGGTTTGGGGTTTGGGGTTTAGGGCTTGGGGTTTAGGGTTTAGGGTTTCACAGAACCAACAACAAATGGCTCCCGTTCATACCTACCAATTCTCTCCTAAAAACCTTAAACCCCATTCCCCATTATACCGGTCCCAAGTGAATAGCGGTAGCGTAGGTGAGGAAACAGAAAGCAATGATCCACCACACGCCGATAAGAGGCAGTACGAAGCGGAGCCATTTCTTATAGGGCACATTGGCCATCGCCAGGTAGGACATGGTGGCACCGGATGCAGGAGAGATACAATTGGTGAATGCATCGCCAAAAGTGAAAGCGAAAACAGAGGTCTGACGGGTGAGGCCTACGATATCTGCCAGGGGCGCCATGATAGGCATGGAGATGGCTGCTTGTCCAGAGCTGGAGGGAACCAGGATGTTGAAGCAGTCCTGGATAATGAACATGCCAAAGGCAATGATAGAAGATGGGAAAATGTCAAGCATACCTGCCAGGAAATGAATGACGGTATCCATCACGCTGGCGTTGTCCAGAAGGATGGTGGCCGCTTTACACATCGCCACAGCCAGGCAAGGAAGCATCATGCCTTTGCAGCCGTCCAGGAAGGCATCGCAGATGTCATTGGGAGACAGTTTGCAGATGATACCGGAAAGGATTCCCATAATGAGGAACAGCGCAGAGATTTCATTCATGTAGAAATCAAATTTTAGAACACCGATGATAATGCCTGCAAAGTTCAGTCCCAGAAGGACCAAGCAAATGGCCTGACGGGTGCTGAGTTGTTCTGTTTCATGCAAATTGATGGTGTCTGTTTTCTGCCGATCGATGTCATAGACAGGGCTGCTTTTGGGATTCTTCTTTACTTTATGAGCATGGTACATTACAAAGGAAATATTCGTAATGAGGAGCACAATGAAAATACCCACGCGGTATGGAAGGCCGGAGAAAATCGGTACCCCGGCGATGCCTTGGGCTACGCCTACAGAGAATGGCTGGGTACAGCCGGCTCCATAGCCTGCGGCCACAGAGCAGAACAGCATCCCCAGGGCAGTCAGGGAGTCAAATCCCAATGCCAAGGCCACGCTAACAACGAGAGGTGTGAAGGCCAGGTATTCTTCATTGCATCCTGCCAGGGTGGAAAAGGTAGCTAAAGTGGTCATCAGCACAGGAATCAGGAGAACGCTGTGATTTTCCATTTTCTTTACCAATGTACTGAGTCCGGCTACAATGGCACCAGTTTTGGCGAGAATATTTAAGGAGCCCCCAACCATGAAGAGGAAGGCAATGATGCTGATACCGCCTTTGAATCCTTTGTTTATAGATGTAAAGAAATCGAAAAATCCGGTGGGCTTCTGGGCTACATAATGGAACGTCGCCGGATCGACTACCATTTTTCCCGTATGAATATCTTTCACACGGTCATACACGCCAGCGGGGATGAGGTAACTGGCAATAGCACAAAATGCAATCACACAAACTAAAATAATAATGGGACTAGGTGCCTTAAAGGCTTTGACTGGTTCTTTGGACATGGAAATGTATCACTCCTTCTATAATTGGTTGACTGTTAACGGTTAACGGTTAGCAGTTGGCAGTTGGCAGTTGGCTGTTAACTGTTTACTGCTAACTGTTTACTGTTAACTGCAAACTTTTCAATTTCCATCACTGCTGCTGTGACGATGAGCCACCGTTCCAGGAAGCTCTGCACGGAGGCTTTTTCTTCTTTGGTATGAGCACCGCTTCCTTCGGCGCCCATGGAGCACACCGTAGGGATACCGAGACTGGAAATATAGGATGCATCGGACATGCCGCCTACGTAAATGGGCTGGAAGGGTTCGTAGCCACAGGACTGGGTCACTTCATTGATGAAATCCAGTAGTTTGTGATTGGCTTCCGTTTCTTCAAATGCCGGCATAGGTGCCACGAATTCCACTTCTGTGGTGGTGCCTTCGATGAAGGTTTTCGCACATACTTCTCGAATGGCTTTCTGGATGTAATCCATATGTTCCAATTTCTTGTATCGTACATCCAGCACGGCTTTGCAAATATCCGGCACTGCATTAGAAACCATACCACCTTCAATGGTTCCCACGCTAACCGTGAGTCCTTCGTCGTACTTTGTCAATGCCTGTACAAGTGGCAATTTCTGACACATTTCTATGATAGCATTTCTGCCTTTCAGATAATCATTGCCCGCATGGGCCGCTACGCCATGAACGATGATATGGCAATCCATGCCCCCTTTGCGTCCTACGGTAAGACAATGATCGAGGCAACCACTTTCCATATTAAAGCAGCACAGAGCTCCTTTTGCTTCGTCCATGAGAATCTTGTCCGCATGGCCTGGCACATGACTGATTTCCTCATCCCCCACTAGAACCAGTTTCACCGGCCGTTCTGCAAAACCAAATTCTTTCAACGCTTTCATGATATAGAAACTCTCTGCCACGCCGCACTTCATGTCCACAACGCCAGGTCCATGAGCAAAGCCTTCTTCGTCAATGGTAAAAGCTTCTTCCGGATAGCTGCCAGAAGGAAATACGGTGTCACAGTGCCCAGACAGCAATAAAAATTTTCCTTCCGCTTTCGGATTCAGCTCTGCCACCAGTACATAGGGACCGCCAGGATTATCCACTAAGTGACAGGAAATCTCCTCTTCGTCAAAGCGAGCTTTCAAAAATGCCATAACCCCATTTACTTTTTCGATTTCATGGGACCCGGCTTGTTGGTTTACCAAGTCTTTCCAGAGAGAAACCATTTCCTCTTTATGCTGCTCCATGTATTGATGGAGTTTTTCTATTGGTGCTTTCATTGTATTACCTCCATATATTGTTGTTAGTTGTTAGTTGTTGGTTGTCGGTTGTTTGGCCCCAACAA
Organism: uncultured Dialister sp.; assembly: GCA_934216155.1. GTDB lineage: Bacteria > Bacillota > Negativicutes > Veillonellales > Dialisteraceae > Dialister. The sequence goes on along the minus strand of CAKQBK010000027.1, from coordinate 19,710 downwards.
CAAACAACTAACAACCCGCAACAATTGCTGATTCATTTTTATTCTAGTTGAAATTTGAATTAACAAGCAGTCACTATTTACTATTGTGTCTTGGTTTATGGTTTATATGCCGAGCCCATATGTAACAAATAGCCACGAAGAAAGCCTCATTGGTTTAAGGTTTACGCATTTAATAAAACCATAAACCAATGGGAATATGAAAACAAGACAACGGCACATAATCAACGCGGCACATAAACCCCAACCCCATATTACACATCAATGATACGATGTACTAGGTTTTTACCATGCTTTGCATAAAAACTATTTATTTCTTTAGAATGATGCAGTAATTATGGTACTAAAAATGGAAAGGGATGTCAATGATTTTAGTGGCTGGTAACTGGAAACTAGGGTTTTGGGTTTAGGGTTTAGGGTTTAGGGTTTGGGGGTTAGGGTTTGGGGTTTGGGGTTTGGGGTTCACCTATCCAACAACTAACAACTAACAACTAATAGTAACCGTTCATCCCCACCAGTTCTTCCCTAAAAACCCTAAACCTTAAACCCTAAACCTTAAACCCATACTCAAAAATCCCGTTCGAGAAAAGTATCTCAAGCGGGATTTTTAGCAATGACTTATAGTTATTCTTTTGCCGCTGCTTCCATGGCTGCTTTCGCTGCCTGGATGGTCTTTTCAATGTCTTCCTCGCTATGGGCATAGGACATGAAGAGTGTTTCGAAAGGAGACGGTGCCAGGTAGATGTGCTGGTCCAGCATGGACAGGAACCAGGCTTTGAACTGGGCTGCATTGGCTTCGCATGCATCGTGATAGTTCAGCACGTCTTTTTCGGAGAAAAAAATACCAAACATGGATCCAGACTGGTGGCAAATGAGTGGTACGCCTGCTTTGTCAGCGGCCTCTTTCCAGCCGGCCAACAGGGTTTCTGTTTTCTTTTCCAAAATCTTGTCGAAATCAGGAATTGCCATCATTTGTTTCAATGTTTCAATCCCAGCAGTCACTGCCAGAGGATTGCCGGAGAGGGTACCTGCCTGGTATACGGAACCATCAGGAGCAATGCAGTTCATGATTTCTCTTCTGCCACCATAAGCTGCCGCCGGAAGGCCGCCGCCGATGATTTTTCCCAAGCATGTCATATCCGGATGGATATGGTAGCGAGCCTGGGCGCCGTGGAGAGAGGTACGGAAGCCGCACATGACTTCATCAAAAATCAGGACCGTGCCGTGTTTTTCTGTTTCTTTGCGAAGGGTTTCCAGGAATCCCGGAATGGGCGGCACGCAGCACATATTTCCTGCCACTGGTTCTACAATGACGGCCGCAATGGTATCGCCCTGTTCATCCATCATTTTCTGGAAAGCTGGGATATCATTGTAAGGTACCACCAAGGTATCCTGGGCGGTGCCTTTGGTCACTCCTGCACTGTCCGGACTGCCGAAGGTGGCGGCACCAGAACCAGCTTTTACAAGCAGGCTATCGCCGTGTCCATGGTAGCATCCTTCAAATTTCAGAATCTTATCGCGACCGGTATAGCCGCGAGCAGCACGAAGGGCACTCATGGTGGCTTCGGTGCCGGAGTTTACCATACGGAGTTTTTCAATCGATGGATAGAACTGGTGAATCAGTTCAGCGATTTCTGTTTCCATCGGAGTCGGTGCACCGTAGGAGGTGCTCCGTTCTGCCGCTTTCTGGATAGCAGAAATCACATCTGGATGGGCATGGCCCAGTACCATCGGGCCCCAGGAACCGACGTAATCGATATAGGTATTTCCATCAATATCAGTGATATGGGAACCTTTGGCAGAGGCGATAAAAGGCGGCGGGCATCCCATGTGCGGATAGGAACGAACCGGGCTGTTCACACCACCAGGCATGTACTGACGAGCTTCTTCAAAAGCGGCTTTGGATTTGGTGAGATCGATCATTTCCCTGCTTCCTCCTTCAGCCATTTGGCAACGTCTGGTGCATGATAGGAAATAATAATATCTGTGCCGGCACGTTTCATGCTAAGGAGAGATTCCATAACGATACGTTTTTCATCAATCCAGCCTTTGGCTGCAGCGGCTTTGACCATAGCGTATTCGCCAGATACATTGTACACAGCTACCGGACGGTCGATGCGATCCCGAACCTGACGAACAATATCCAAATAAGCCAGGGCCGGTTTCACCATGATGATGTCTGCCCCTTCTTCCATATCCAGGTCCACTTCTTTCATGGCTTCCCGGCTATTGGCTGGGTCCATCTGGTATCCTCTTCTGTCGCCAAACTGCGGTGCAGAGTCAGCAGCATCACGGAATGGACCATAGTAGCCAGAAGCATATTTCACAGCGTAGGACATAATGGATACATTGGTCAGGTCATTGGCATCCAATGTTTCGCGAATCTTGGCAATACGGCCATCCATCATGTCGGACGGAGCAATGATGTCAGCACCACATTCAGCCTGAGACAGGGCCACTTTAGCCAGCAATTCCAGTGTGGGGTCATTATCTACTTCGTGACCTTTCAGCTTTCCGCAATGACCACTGGTGGTGTACTGGCAGAGGCAAACATCCCCTACGATCACCAAATCCGGCACGGCTTCTTTGATGGCGCGGATAGCACGCTGTACAGGGCTTGACATATCCCAAGCAGAGGAGCCGATATCATCTTTGTATTCCGGCAAGCCGAAAATTTCAACGGCAGGAATGCCCAATTTGTAAATTTCTTCTGCCATCTTTACCGCATTGTCAACAGACAGATGGTACTGTCCAGGCATGCTTGGAATTTCTTCTTTGATGTTCGTTCCTGGTACCACAAAAATTGGATAGACAAAATCATTGAGTTCCAGAGAATTTTCTCTCACCATGCTGCGAATGGCAGCGGTTCTTCTCAAACGACGAGGACGAAGTGTATTCAGTTTCATTGTTTTCAAGCTCCTTTGATTATGAAAAACGTTGTCGGTTTATCTACCGAGTCCATTTACAACAACTTGCCTTGAAAAAATTTTCATTGGTTTGAGGTTTAGGGTTTATACTCCTAAACCTTAAACCAATGCCTCATAGTAAACAGGTAAAAAGTCCCAAAAGAACCCGGAATGTAAACCAAAAACTTAATAACTTATTTTTCACTCATAGTAACTAGTCTACCAGTCACTTAACTATGTTTTTCAATCGCTTCTACCAATCCATCAATGGTATACACGTCAGAAACAATATCTGGATTCAGGTGGTAGTCGCGGCAGGTAGCAGCGGTAATCGGTCCAATGCAGGCCAGGGATACACCATCCAAGAGTTCAATACGGCCATCGATTTGTTTGATTAAGTTATGTACCGTAGAGGAACTGGTGAAGGTGATGATGTCCACTTCTTTCTTTTCCAGAAGAGAAATGAGTTTTTCTTTATTTTCTCCATCCGGTACGGTCTGGTAGGCTTCCACCACTTTGACATTGGCGCCGACTTCAATCAGGCCTTCTGGCAGGATGCTTCTGGCTTCCTTGGCACGGGGAATCAAAATGGAATCGCCTGCTTTTACTTGGTGTTTCATTTCTTCCAACAAATCTTCTGCCTTGTATTTCTTTGGCACGCAATCGGCAGAGAGACCGTAGTGATGGAGTTCTTTGGCGGTCACAGGTCCAATGGCCCCAATTTTCAAATGCCCCAGTGCACGGGCATCTTTTCCTTTTTTATAGAGTCGGTCAAAGAAACAATTGACCCCGTTCTGGCTGGTGAAGATAATCCAATCGAAAGAGGACAATTTTTCGATGCTTTCATCCATGCCCTGATAATCATCAGATGGCTTATCAATCAAAATGGTTGGGATTTCTTCGCAAAGTGCCCCTTTGGCATCCAGTACATGAACCAATTTAGAAGCCTGGCTGCGAGAGCGGGTCACTACGATTCGTTTTCCAAACAAAGGCCGGTTATCAAACCAATCCATGGTGTCTCGGAGGTTCACCACATCACCGACCACGAAAACAGCCGGTGGCTGGATGCCAAGTCTTTCCACATCTTCTGCTGCATGTTCCAATGTGGTGGTATAGGTTTCCTGGTAAGGGCGGGTACCCCAACGAACGAAAGCCGCCGGAGTGGACGGATTTCTTCCATATTTCATCAGCTGAGATGCAATCATGGCCGTATGTCCTACGCCCATGAGAAAAATCAAAGTATCTACGCCACCAGCCAGTTTATCCCAGTGAATGGAAGAACGGTCTTTTGTGGGGTCTTCATGGCCGGTAATAACAGCAAAAGATGCGGCTACCCCTCTATGGGTCACCGGAATCCCTGCATAGGCCGGTGCTGCAATGGCACTGGTGATGCCAGGCACTTCTTCAAAAGGTACCTCATGCTGACGCAATACTTCAATTTCTTCACCGCCACGGCCAAAGACGAAAGGATCTCCCCCTTTGAGACGAGCCACGATGTGCCCTTCTTCCCCTTTTTTTGCCAGCAGTTCACTGATTTCATGCTGCTTCATGGTGTGATTGCCTGCTTTTTTACCCACGTAGATGTATTCTGCATCGGGACGGGTGAAACGAAGCAACCGCGGGTCTGCCAAGTAGTCCCCTACAATGACATCCGCTTCTTCTAAGCAGCGCTTTCCTTTCAGTGTCAAAAGTTCCGGATCTCCCGGGCCGGCACCGATTAAATAAACCTTTCCCTGTTTCATATGATTCTCCTCTTAAAAACTGTTGTTAGTTGTTGGTTGTTGGTTGAATACTAACAATGAATTGAACTTGGTTTATATCCCATGTTCTTTATAGGCAACACGCACAAAAACATAGGGTCAATGGTTTAGGGTTTAAGGTTTAACCCCTAAACCCTAAACCAATTCCCTCTTTCTCCTTGGCGAATTGTCACAAACGAACTCGGAAAATAAACCAACAACTAACAACTGTCAACTAACAACCAATTCTAAATCTTATTCAATCCTTCCAATACTTCTCGTCCGCCATCGTCCAGGAGTTCTTGGGCCAGTGACTGTCCGATGGTTTCTGCTTCTGCAGCTGTTCCTTTGCGGCTGCTGCGATAGAGTACTTTGCCATCAGGAGAAGCAATGAATGCATGAGCTTCTAGCTGATTTCCTTCAGTAGAAACGGTAAAAATCCCCGCCGGTACTTTGCAATCACCGCCCACTTTGGCCAAGAAAGCTCTTTCGGTCCGAATGCAGGACGCCACTTCTTTATCATGCAGGAAGGAAAGAAGTGCCAATGTTTCTGTATCATCGGTGCGCGCTTCGATAGCCATGACGCCTTGACCAGCGGCAGGAATGCTTTCTTCTGTAGAAATATAGGAGGAAATACGATCTGCCAGTCCCAATCGTTTCAAACCGGCGGCTGCCAAAATGATGGCATCGAAGTTTCCTTCATCCAAATGACGAAGACGGGTCTGTACATTACCACGAAGAGACTCAATTTCTAAATCTGGTCTCTTATGCAGCAGCTGTGCCTGGCGACGCAAGCTGGATGTGCCTACTTTGGCATGCAAAGGAAGCTCTTCTAAGGTTGTATACCTGTGAGATACAAACGCATCTCTTGGATCTTCTCTGGAAGTAACCGCCGCAATGCCAAGTCCTTTCGGACATTCAGCGGTCATATCTTTCAAAGAATGAACCGCAATATCTGCTTTTCCTTCCAGCAGAATCACTTCCAATTCTTTGATGAAAAGGCCTTTACCGCCTATTTCTACCAAAGGACGGTCCAGAATCTGATCGCCCTTGGTGGTCACTGGAAGCAGCTCTACGGTCAATCCCGGATACTTCTCTTCCAGTCGATGCTGTACATATTTCGCCTGCCAGAGCGCCAAAAGACTTTCCCTGGTGGCAATGGTGATTTTATTTTTCAAAATTTTATTCCTCATTTATTAGTTAACAGTAGACGGTTAACTGTTAACTGTTAACCAACAACTATTTCACATCCAACTTAAACAACCGTGTCACTGCCGATTTATCTGCTGCTTCCCATTCGGTACCGGCAAATTCATTGAGGTGCATCATGGGTTCGCGAAGGATTTTCCGGACAATCATATGGGTCATATGCTGCAGTACCCGTTTGTCTTCATCGGTAAGTCCTTCAATTTTGGCCATCCCATGACGAAGTTCACGCTGCCGGATTTCTTCTGCTTTGTCAGACAGAGAAACCATGACTGGACGGGTGGAGAGATAGGTGAAACGGTCTTCGATAGATTTGATTTCTTCTTCGATAATGACCTTGGCCCGTTCTGCTTCGCCTTCACGGAAACGAATATTGCTTTCTACGATATCCTGCAAATCGTCAATGTTGTACAGTGTCACATTTCGGATATTTCCTACTTCCGGCTCAATATCACAAGGAACCGCAATATCAATGGCTACCAGCGGTTTAGAATCCCGTTTAGCCATCAAATTCTGCACATCCCAGGATTTCACGATGTACTGGGTAGCCCCGGTGGCAGTAACGATGATATCCACATCTTCCGCATGGTTCAGAGCGCCTTTGAAAGGCACCGCACTGCCGCCGATTTTCTTAGCCAGTTCTTCTGCTTTTTCGATATGACGGTTGGCGATGATTACATGTTTCAGTCCCTTACCCTGCAGATTCTTAACCAAAAGTTCTGCCGCTTCGCCAGCACCAAAGACCATGGCAGTTCTATCTTCCAAACTGCCCAGGATCTTTTCTGCCAGCTTAACCGCCGCATACATGACAGATACTGCGCTGGTAGAAATCTGGGTTTCTGTCCGCACCCGCTTGCCGGTAGTAATGGCCCGGTGGAACAGGGTATTCAAAATGGTTTTCGTGGCTTTTTCAGAAAGTGCCATGGTGTACGCCGTTTTGATTTGATTTAAAATCTGGCTTTCCCCAATCACCATGGAATCCAATCCGGAAACCACTTCAAAGAGGTGGCGAATGCATGCTTCGCCTTCGAAATAGAAGAAATATTCTTTCTTGGCTTCTCTATTCCCTGATAGAGCCAAGAACATTTTCTTTAAAGTGGCTTTTGCTTTTTCATCCCGAAGCACCGCATAGATTTCTGTGCGGTTACAAGTGGAAAGAACCACCATTTCTTCTATATCATCTTGTTCATCCAAATGATGCAGCCCGCTTCTCGCACTTTCTGGCGAAATGGCAAACTGCTCACGAATGTCAACAGGGACTGTTTTATGGTTCAGCCCTAAAACGACCAATTTCATGACGTACACACTCCTCTGCTTCGTCTATTTTTCCTTCCATGACCAAGTGCATCACGGAATCATCAAACACAGCGTGCCAAAAGTTTTCCCTGCTTTGGCTGCTATGTATATCTGCCTTTAGTTCTTCGCGGATACGGCTCACCCGATCCAGCCAATCACCAAATCCATCAGGAATGGTTCCCATGAGCCATTCTTTCACATACTTGGACATGGCCGGTGAGCGGCCCTTGGTAGAAATCGTGAATTGCATGCCCCCTGTCTCAAATGCAGCAGGCAAGTGGCAATTTCCCAATGCCGGAAAATCCGATGCATTATATAGGAAATATTCCTTTTGTGATTCCTCATGGACCTGATGGACTACACTTTGAACCCCGCAAGCCGTCACCACCAGCCGATACCCATGGGAATCCCCTTCGTGATAATTACGGGAAATCCATCGCAAAGTTCCTTCCTTTGCCATTTTCTGGATATCATCACACACTTCCGGTGCCAACACTGTCACATGGGCCCCTTCTCGTATGAGCTTGGTGATTTTCCGCAGTGCCACATGGCCCCCGCCAATGATAAGACAAGGCATGCCTTTGATTTGAAGATTCACAGGATACAAAAATATGGACCTCCTATAGAAATAGTTGTTAGTTATTCGTTGTTTGGGATTCAACCCATGCTATCCAACAACATTTTTACACTGCATTTTAAATTTTAGCACTGAAAAAATTATAAAACAACGCGATATTGACTTAGAATTTGTCAAGAAATACATTAAGATTTGTTGTCAATGTATTACTAAGCACCAATCCACGACTCATCCGCCACTGGATTCCAGGTTTATGGTTTACATCCCGTGTTTTTTACTACACTCCTTGCACCAAAGTAAAGCGTCACTGGTGTAAGGTTTGGAAATAGCGTAACCCCTAAACCTTAAACCATTAGGAATCTCTTTACCGCTAAATGGCATACATGAACACGGACAGTAAACCAACAACTAACAACAGGCAACTTCCAACATCACACAATATTAGAAAACCGTTCTACCGCTTTGGCAAATTTAGCAATGGTTTCGTCCGCATTGCCATGTTCGATGCCATCGCGGACGCAGTGCTGCAAGTGGCCTTCCAAAATGATCTGCCCCACTTTATGCAAAGCGGACTTGGCGGCATTCACCTGGGTAATTACATCTTCACAGGGGATGTCCTGTTCAATCATGCGATCAATGGCTTGTACCTGACCCATGATTTTTTTCAATCGACGATGAAGATTTTCTTCATCCATACATTGTTTCATATGGTTCTCCTCTTTTTCGTGACTAGTGACTCGTGACTGGTGACCAGGAAAAGCGTTCCCCCCAGTCACTAGTCTACCAGTCAACATACTTTATAAACATGCGGCGCTTTATGAATTGTGCGCCGCCACCCTCATTCCTAATTTCTCATTGCATTTTCAACACCATACTCTTCACCGGTTCAAAGCTTTTGCGATGAATCGGCGTAATGCCTAAGGTATGCAAAGCTTGGATATGTTCGGCTGTACCATAGCCTTTATTTTTTGCAAATCCATAGCCAGGGTAAATGGTGTCGTACTCGTCCATGATTTTGTCTCGATACACTTTGGCAGCAATGGACGCAGCAGCTACAGAAGCACTCTTGGCATCGCCGTGAATAAGCGATACGGTGGGGCAATTGAAATGAAGCGGCATAGCATCGACGATGACTGCATCGGGCTTTACTTTCAGATTTTTTACCGCCTGGTACATCGCCATCATGGTGGCTTCATAAATGTTCAGTGCATCGATTTCTTCCGGCGGCAAGCTCACGATGGACACATCCACCGCTTCTTTCTGAATTTTTTCAGCGATTGTTTCTCTATGTTTGATGGTGACTTTTTTGGAATCATTGAGTCCATAGGCAAACCAATGGGGTTTCAAAATCACAGCTGCCACCGTCACCGGCCCCGCCAGTGGCCCGCGTCCCACTTCATCGATGCCTACGATGTGAGTCAATCCTTTTTTATAAAATTCACTTTCCACTTCATACATGGATTCCACGCGAAGCCGTTCTTCACTTTCTTTTTCCAGCCGTTTCATATAAGAAACCACCAGATTCTGCACACCTTTTCTTTCATCAGAAAGAATCTGCTGCAGCACCTCTTCCGGCACTTCGTCTTGCTTCAAAATGTCACGGATTTCAGATATTTTCAATATAGGTTACCTCATTTTGCAAACTTCTTTCATTCCTGTGGTTCAACAGGTGACTAGTGACTAGTGACTGGTGACTAGGAAAAATCCCCAGTCACCAGTCTACCAGTCACTATTTCTCTGGCAACGCATCCAGTGTGATCTTCCCCAATTTCCCATTTCGGAAATCCCGGAGAACCACCATTTCTGCCCGGTCATAGTCAATGGCGCCGCCCGGAAGGAGGCAACCTCTTCTTCTCCCTGCCGCTTCCAAAAGGAGTTGTGGATCCTGGTTCACGTCTTCGATATTATATTTCTCTTTCAAAACCCAAGGAGATGTTTCTGCCAAGGAAGAAAGCAATGCAGATACCACTTCATTGGAATTGAACACATCCCCTGCGATGGCCCCTGTAGCGGCCAGACGAAGGGCTGCGGTCTGGTCATCGAATTTCGGCCAAAGAACCCCTGGTGTATCCAGCAGGTCCAGTCCATCAGACAGGCGAACCCACTGCTTACCTCTCGTATGGCCCGGCGTATTGGCTGTACGGGTGGCTGCAGTGCCTGCCAGGAAATTAATCAACGTGGATTTTCCTACGTTTGGAATCCCCAGAATCATAAGACGCACCGAGCGGCTCTTGATGCCCCGCTTTCTCCACTTCGCCAGCATAGGTTCTGCAGTCTCTCGAATGAGCGCTAAAAGCCGCTTTTTATTTTTGCTATTTCCTACACTCATAGGAACTACCGGGATATTTCTTTTCTGGAAATAAGAAATCCAGCGGTCCGTCGCTTTTGGATTGGCCAAGTCTGCTTTATTTAGAATGACGATGCGCGGCTTTCCTTTCACCAGTTCATCAATCATCGGATTGGCACTGGACGCCGGAATACGAGCATCCAAAAGTTCGGCCACCACATCGACCGCTTTCAGATGGCCTTCTATCATTCGTTTCGTCTTGGTCATGTGACCAGGAAACCATTGTATTAACATACTTTCCTCCGTTATTTCATAAAAACGCTTTATTCTATTATCTATATTTACCCGTTTCCAAAATTAGGAATGAGGAATTAGAAATGAGGAATGATGGAAGGGGCGCACAACTTATAAAGCGCCCCAATACCCCTTTTTTATTTAAACACTCCCATTCCCTCATTAAAGATACTATACGGGGTATACTATCCTTAGTATTGTAACATAAATCAACCATCTCTGTAAAAAAGAGATGATACGAATTCTTTTAAATTTATGACAAAAGTCGAGCTGGTTGTTAGTTGTTTGTTGTTTGTATTTCACAAAGAATTGAAAGGTTTAGGGTTTACATTCCATGTTCTTTATTGACAACCAGCACATAAATATAGTATCAACGGTTTAGGGTTTAAAATTCAGCATGAAATGAATTGCCCCCCTTAAACCTTAAACCATTATCATCTTTCTCTTTGTGAGAATTGCCACAAAGGAACACGGAAAGTAAACCAACAACCAACAACTAACAACAAATCCCCGTAGGATTTTCCTTGCCAAAAATCCTGTCACCATATATACTAGAAAAGAATTGTTTATTTTAAAGGAGATGGATGTTTTGAATTTTGTTGATGCCGCTGTGGCCTTTTTGAATATCGGCCTTTTCAGCACCCTGATTTCTCGTTTTACCGGCGCCAATATGGCCATGCTGGTTTTCTGTAGTTTGCTCTACATGGGAAGTGAACCTCTCGAAACGGTCGGAATGATGATGACCTACCTGGTCTTCATGAGACTCACCATTTACACCCAGAAGAACAAGCTGAATTTCAAGAAACTGCGTGTATTCAGTGGTTTTAAAGTATTCTTCCCGGTACTTCTCATTGTGGTTTCCCTCTTCGTTTATCCATTTGCAGCTCTGGCTATTTTCCTGCTGCTTTTCATGGTAGAAATTCTGGCCCAGATGAAGGAAGACATTCCAGACAATCACAAGCTCACGAAATCCCAGCTGATTTCCTACATTGTCACTGGCTCTGTACTGGTGACCCTGTCCATGATTGTGGTGAAATTTATTCCTGCCGAATACTACTACATCCTTGGCGGTCTGGTAGGACTAGCTCTGTGTGGTTTCTTCTACTGGCTTGGTCAGAACAGAGATCGACTGGCCAATGCATGGGATAAAGTGGTTCTTCTCTCTTTCATTCCTTTGGGACTTTTCGGATTTGACGTGGCTGACTGGCTGGACGATATGCGTCGCAGCACCAATCACAGCCGTATCGCCTACAACTTCCCCTTCATTTTCCTTCCAGTCTTCTACGTAGGCTTCCTGATGGCCAATATCCTCTTCGGTGTATTCTCCCTGTCTGGCATGTGCATCACCTTCTTCGGTGCGCTGGGCCTCCGCCTCTTCGGTTACTATGAAGTCTCCAGAAAAGGCAGTGCAAACCTGGTTTCCATCGGATTCACAGTTCTCGCTATTTTCCTTCTGTTCCTCACCGCTCCAGAACCGATCGGCGTTTCCAAGTACGTAGACGCCTTCCTGCCAACCAATTACTATGGATTCCAAGGGTTATTAAATATGTTTTAACTGACTGATATGTAAAACGGCATTTCTCACATAGTTGAGAAATGCCGTTTTTATTATCTTCTGATTTCAGTTGAGTTATTTTCTTTTTTACACGGATTGTAAAAAGGTTATTATTCTGCAGATTTCACATATCCCACAATCTAAGAATACCGCTAACGATTAGGTTATGAAAGGTTATAAAAGGTTATGCTATAACCCATAAATAACCCTTTATAACCTTGTAGCTAGCGGTATTTTCTCTTTGTAGCTATAAGGAAAATCTGCAGAATAATAACCCTTTATTTCGTTTTCACCATACAGGAAGGACACACATCCCCCAAAAAGCACGTCTCACATTTCGGTGCCCTAGCTGTGCAGACTTTTCTTCCGTGCCAGATGAGCCAATGATGGGCATCGGACCAATCTTTTTTCGGAATGGCCTTCATGAGCCCTTTTTCTACTTCCAGTGGTGTGGTTCCCGTGGCCAGTTTCAGTCGATTGGCCACGCGAAATACATGGGTATCCACCGCAATGGCCGGATAGCCCCAGGCCACACTGCGCACCACGTTGGCTGTTTTCCTCCCTACACCGGGCAGTTTCACCAATTCATCAAAATCCTCTGGCACTTCACCGCCGTAATTTTCAATCAGCATATGACACATGCCTAAAAGATTCTTCGCTTTGGCTTTATACAGGCCGCAATCGTGGATTTCTGTTTCCAATTCTCCCTGCGTGAGCTGTGCCATCTTATCCGGGCTATCCAGTCTTGGAAATATACGTCCTGTGATTACGTTCACTCGCTTATCGGTGCACTGGGCAGAGAGAATCACCGCCACCAATAACGTAAAGGGACTGGTGAAATGAAGCATGGTCCCTTCATTGTGATACACTTCGGACAATCGTTTCAGTTGTTCTTCTTTGATCTTTTTCGTTACGCGCATTTTTTACTCCATGCACCTCCAGTGAATCACTGTATATTCAAATGAAAGTATAGGTGACTGGTAGACTAGTGACTCGATTTTCCTAGTCACTAGTCACCAGTCTACTAGTCACTCATTTTCTAAGCAAATATTCATGGGCTGCCAAAGCGGCGGCGGCCCCTTCTCCTGCGGCAATGATGATCTGCTTGTTCTTGCAATCGGTCACGTCGCCGGCTGCAAAAAGACCTGGCATATTGGTATTTCCTTCTTTATCGGTCACAATTTCCCCTTTGTCATTGCATGTCACTTCTTCTGGCAGGTAGGAAATATTGGGAATACCACCGGCTTCCACGAAGGTACCCGATACAGAAAGTTCTGTCAGAGAACCATCGACTTTATTCTTCACAACCAAAGCAGTGACCTTTTTCTCCCCTTTGATTTCTTCCGGCGTATATCCTAGAAGGACTTTCACATTGTCCAAAGCTTCCATGCGACGTACCAATACTTCCTGTGCACGAATACGGCTCCGGACCACTAAGTACACCGTAGGGCACAATTTCGCCAGTTCGATAGCAGCCTGCACCGCACTATCGCCGCCCCCCACAATGGCTACGTCCTTCTTCCTATAAAATGGTCCATCACAGGTAGCACAATAGCTTACCCCGCGGCCGGTGTATTCCAATTCCCCAGGAATATCCAAAGTACGACTCCGCTTGCCGGCTGTTATAATACATGTTTTTCCTTCCAATACCTTCCCATCATCCAGATGAAGTTTGAAATTTCCTTCTTCTGTCCGTTCCAAGGATTTCACACCAGCCATAATGAATTCCACTGGATACTCCTTCACATGGGCTTCCATTTTATCCGCCAGTTCAAAGCCGGATACATGGGGCAGTCCCAAATAATTTTCAATATCCCCAGTGAGCAGCATCTGTCCGCCAATGTCAGTAGACACCAGCTGCACCGTCAATTCCTTCCGTGCTGCATAGAGCGCAGCATTCAATCCCGCAGGTCCCCCACCAATGATCAATACATCTGTCATATGTTTTCTCCTTATAGTACACTTCTATATCGAAATTTATCGCTATATCTATTATAATCGATTTAATTATAAAAAGCTAGTGTCCTTTCAACCAATGGGATTTGTACATGATGACGCGTGAGAAAATACATTTATATACAACAATCATATATAAATAGGGTATTGGGGCGCTTCCAAAATTTGTGCGCCCCTTCCACCACTCCTCACTTCTAACTCCTCACTATTTTTATTTCTAATCCCTAAGGCCTAGCTACTAATCCCCAGTCACCAGTCACCAGTCACCAGTCACCAAACATTATACTTTGCGACGCTTTATGACTTGTGCGCCGCCTCCACCATTTCTCACTTCTCACTTCTCACTGGTTTAGAAAAGATTTTCCCAACCCATGATACCCCACAAACTCCCGAAGCAGCGAATTATCCGGCACAATGGAAGAATCTAATTCGTGGAATGGTTCCAAGAATTCCAACAAACGCTGGGCTTCTGCATAGGTTGGACTCTCTGGAGTAATGGCTTCCAAGAGGGGCTTAGCCAATTTCTTCAGCACTGGAATTTCATAGAGAAGGGCCGAGTTGAATACAATATTGGCCCGATTCTGGAAATGGAAAATATTTCGTTCTTCCCCTTTTCTCACATTGTCCCATACTTCCAAAGTATGTTCCGCCCCATTACCACGGAACTGCACGTCTCGCACCATGCGGCGCAAGAGACGGGTATCGGAGGTAGAAATGCGATTATGGTCATTGATGCTAAGCTGGGTCAAGGCACTGACGTAAATCCGAATGCATTGATATCCTGGCACGAAATAGGTCAGTTCTGGATTGAGACCATGAAGCCCTTCGACCAGAATCGGCTGGTCTTCTCCCAGCTGCACCTCTTCCTGGCTCCATTCTTTCTTGCCGGTCATGAAATTGAAATGTGGCAAATGGACCTTCTTTCCTTCCAACAGGGAAGAGACGGTTTCTTCAAAGAGAGACAAATCCAAAGCGTGCAAATCTTCCCAATCGCCATCTTTCATTTCGTCTCGATTCCGGAAATAGTCATCCAAGGAGAGCATCACCGGACGCACGCCATTGACACGAAGATGAACAATCAATCGTTTCATGAACGTGGTCTTTCCTGAAGACGACGGCCCCGCCATGCAAACCAGACGAATCTTTGGATTCTGCCGGCAAATGATATCTGCTAATTCTGCCAGTTTCTTTTCATGCAGGGCTTCTGCAATGGATACCAAATCATAAATTTTTCCATTTTCAATGGCCCGATTAAGACCTGCCAGATTATGGCAACCGATCAATTCTGACCAATTTTGGGATTCCAAGAATACCCTGGCAAATAATGGGTCTTCTGCTTCTTCTCGAAGCACCATATCGCCCTTGTCATCAGGCAATGCCAAAAGAAATCCCGGCGCATAGGATTTCAAACGGAATAATGTAACAAAGCTCATATCCGGAAGCAGGGGTCCCAAGTAATAATCGGTTACATTCCCGCAGCGATCCACATTGAGCTCATTCACTTCCAAGTTAGAAAGAAGCTCCGCATCTTCGAGCCGTCCCTGTTTCCGCAAGAACGCCATGGCCCGGCTCTTCCCTACCACCAATTTGGTGATATTTCTCCCTTCTTTGACAATGGCTTGCATCCGATTCTCTAAGCGAACCAATTCTTTCTGCAGCGGCACATGACCATCTTGAAATTCACAATACAGTGATTTCCCTAAGGAATGTTTGATTTTCACATCCGCTTTGTCACCATAGACTTCCTTCACCGCGCAAACCAGAAGCATGATAGCACTCCGCACATAGGCCCGGTGGGCTTTGGGAGAACAAAGAGGAATCCACTTCACATCCCCGTCGGATGGAAAAGGAGTCTGAAAATCAATAATAGAACCATTCAGCTCTGCCAATACGGCATCGGTCTTTTTTCGTTTACCTCGCAAAATATTCCATAAATTCTGCGGTGTAGCGCCGCGGAAGAAATCAAATCCTCGACCTTCACAAGTGATATGCATAGGAATCCCTCCTTTTTTGAGTGCGTAGTGAGAAGTGCGCAGTTAACAGTTAACTGCTAACAGCTAACTTCGTACCGCTAACTGCCTACCATTTTCCTTTATTGTAACACGGATTTCACTTTTTTGTTAGTTTTCCCTAACTTCTATCCCAGTCACCAGTCACGAGTTTACCAGTCACCTAAACATACCATCAAAAAAGCACCCCCATGACAGAGGGTGCTTTTTTGATACGTAGCCTAGTCACTAGTCACGAGTCACCAGCTACCAATTACATATATTATTTTACAACAATATTCACAATTCTCTTCGGAACCACGATGACTTTCACAATGGTTTTGCCTTCAGTGAATTTCTGGATATCTGGCAGTGCTTTTGCTTTTTCAGCAATGTCTTCACGGCTCATAGCCACCGGTACAGAAATGGTAGCACGAACTTTGCCATTGACCTGTACAGCCAATTCCACTTCATCCACTACGAGAGCGGCTTCATCGTAAGCCGGCCATGGAGCGAGGTGAATGCTTTCTTCTTTTTCGCCCACATCCTGCCACAGTTCTTCGGTGATGTGCGGAACGAATGGAGCCAAGAGAATCAGCAGGTTTCTGTTCAGTTCCTTTGCCAAACTTTCTTCGATGGTGTCATGAACTTCTACAAAGCGGTACATGTCGTTAACCAGTTCCATGATAGAAGAAATAGCTGTGTTGAATGCAAATTTGCCATCCAAGTCTTCGGTGACTTTCTTAATGGTCTGGTGCAGTTTTCTGCGGAGAGCGAATTCATCAGAAGACAGCTTGCCTTTGTTTTCTTTTGCCAGATCCAGGTATTTACCAACGATGGTCCATACACGTTTCAGGAAGCGGTAAGAACCTTCTACGCCCTGGTCAGACCATTCCAGGTCTTTTTCCGGAGGAGCTGCGAAGAGGATGAACAGACGAGCGGTATCAGCGCCATATTTCCCTACGATTTCTTCTGGGGAAACCACGTTGCCTACGGACTTACTCATCTTGCCGCCATCTTTCAGTACCATGCCCTGGCAAAGCAGGTTGGTAAATGGTTCCGGATAGTCCACCATGCCTTCATCCTGGAGAACTTTCATGAAGAAACGGGAATACAGCAGGTGAAGAATAGCGTGTTCGATACCGCCGATGTACTGGTCTACTGGCATCCAGTAGTTGGCTTTGTCTTTGTTGAATGGTTCTTCTGCATTGTGCGGGTCGCAGTAACGCAGGAAATACCAGGAAGAATCGATGAATGTATCCATGGTATCAGTTTCTCTGGTAGCATCCGCACCGCACTGTGGGCACTTGCAATGGAGAAATGCTTCACTGGTTTCCAGCGGAGAAGTGGCACCAGCTACGAAGTTAACGTCTTCCGGCAGTTTGACAGGGAGATCCTTTTCCGGTACCAGTACATTGCCGCAATGGGGGCAGTGGATAATCGGAATCGGGCAACCCCAATAACGCTGACGAGAAATCAGCCAGTCACGAAGTCTGTAGTTGACTTTGCCCTGACCAATGCCCATGTCTTCAAATTTCTTTGTAATGGCTTCACGCGCTTCCGCAGATTTCATGCCATCGAATTCGCCGGAGTTCACCAGGAATCCATCTGCATCGTAGGCCTTATCCATATCTTCCAACACCAAGCTGTGGGCTTTGTTTTCCACAACCAGTTTCATTGGAAGGTTGTATTTCTTTGCGAAATCCCAGTCGCGCTGGTCATGGGTTGGAACGGCCATAACCGCACCGGTGCCGTATTCATAGAGAACGTAGTTGGCAATCCAAATCGGCACCCGTTCGCCAGTAAGTGGATGAATCGCATAGCTGCCGGTGAACATGCCCAGTTTCGGTGCATCTTCAGCGGTACGAACGATATCATTTTCATTTCTCATCTTTTCGATGAATTCTTCCAGCTTCGCCTTTTCTGGGTTGTTGGCAATCAGTTTTTCTACCAGTGGATGTTCCGGAGCGAGCACCATGTATGTCACGCCATAGACGGTATCCACGCGGGTGGTGTATACCGGAATCTGGTCATCCATGCCTTCTACCTTGAAGGAGAACTGGGTACCGGTGGAACGACCAATCCAGTTTCTCTGCATGGTCTTTACACGTTCCGGCCAGCCTGGCATATGGTCCAGATCTGCCAGAAGTCTATCTGCATAATCAGTAATCTTCAGGAACCACTGAGACAGATCCTTCTTCACAACCGGATTCTTACAACGCCAGCAGCGACCTTCTTCAACCTGTTCATTGGCAAGAACGGTGTGGCAGCTTTCGCACCAGTTAACCTTAGCTTCTTTCTTATAAGCCAGCCCTCTCTTGTAGAAAATTTCAAAGAGCTTCTGGGTGTGCTTGTAATAATCTTCCCGGCAGGTCAGCACTTCTCTGTCCCAATCATAAGAGAGCCCCAGTTCCTTCTGCTGACGGGTCATATTGTCGATGTTGGAATAGGTCCATTTAGCCGGCGGGATGCCATGTTTGATAGCCGCATTTTCAGCAGGCATACCGAATGCATCATAGCCCATGGGATGAATCACATTAAAGCCCTGCATGGTCTTGAAACGGGCTACCACATCACCGATGGAGTAGTTGCGAACATGGCCCATGTGTAGGTTGCCAGACGGATATGGGAACATTTCCAATACATAGTATTTCTTCTTGCTTGGATCAGAATGAGTTTCAAATGCTTTGGTATCCTCCCAGATTTTCTGCCATTTCTTTTCAATCTGCTGAGGAACGTATTTTTCACGCATAATTTCACCTTCCACGATTAATGATTTGGTCGTTAGGGAAACACTGATTTATTCATTATTTGGAATAAATCAATGCTTCCCCATATATTACGTTATTCTATAGTAAATAACAGTTCCTTTTATTATATGCTCTATATGGGTCAGCGTCAAATGGTTTTAGGAGGAAATTGGGGAGTAGTAGCCAGGGATTAGTAGCTAGGCCCTAGGGATTGGATATTTGGAATCAACCGTTTGATGTTGATTAGAAACAAGAAATATAAATCATCTGTTTTTTCGTTCTGTCGACCATATCATTCTTAGTGACACATTCCCCTTTCCGTCATTTCGACCGATCCCATTCGTGCGAAGTGACGCAATTGCTTTGAAATAAATTGTGTCCCTGAGTGGAGAAATCTCATCAGCACTTGCCGTAAAGGCTTGATGACACATACCATAATAACTCGCTAGAGCTGCTTTTCTCGCTTTGCTTGAAATATTATCTCACCGTTACCATTTGCTTCAAAAAGCCCTTCTCGCTAGTGCTTTGAGATTTCTCCACTCTCCTACACATTGCGTTTCATATCATCATAAACATCCAGCACAAATACGACCGGTCGAAATGACGCTAGAGGGGATTACGTCTACAGTCAATAAGCAGGAATATCGCTATCACGCCTACTGTCACATCCCATTCCCCGTCATTTCGACCGACGGGATTCGTGTTTAGTGTCTCTATCGGGCTTTCTCGCACCATGTTAGACAAAAGTGGAGAAATCTCAAAACACTAGCGGTACACATGCTAGCTGAAATAACCCATTACAGTTCCATTCAGTTAGAGATAATCCCGCTGGAGATTTGAGATTTCTCCACTTCTGTCTAACATAGTACCGAACTACACTGTGCAGTCATCAAGCACAAATCCCATCGGTCGAAATGCCGAAAATGTACTGAGGCAGTTTGATATTTCATAAAAAGAGGGTATTGGGGCGCTTCTTAAGTTGTGCGCCCCTTCCACCACTCCTCACTCCTAACTCCTCACTCCTAACTGTCTTGATCCCTAGGCCCTAGCTACTAATTTCCAGTCACCAGTCACCAAGAATCATATAATGGGCCCTATGTCAAGACCACTGAATTTTTTTTTAAGCGTGTTTTTGAATAAATGTATCTTAGGCTAGTTG